>NZ_CP045480.1:6790455-7110682 GCF_009429145.1 Amycolatopsis sp. YIM 10
CTTCTGGAACCCGGCCAACAACCACGAACCGCGGCTGGGTCGCGGCAACCAGAACGTCTTCGAGGACAGCGTCGCCCCGGTGCACGAGGCCGGGCTGACCCACCTGTGGGACGGCTCGTACCGGATCGACCGGAACCTCCGGTTGGATCTCGCGCCCGGCCACACCCCCGGGTCGTCCGTGCTGACCCTGGAGTCGGGCGGCGACCGCGCGCTGTTCGTCGGCGACCTGGTGCACACCCCGCTGCAGCTCGTGGAGCCGGAGACGAACTCGTGCTTCTGCGAGGACCCGGCCGAGGCCCGGGCCACCCGCCACAAGCTCCTCGGCCGCGCGGCCGAGGACAACGCGCTGGTCTTCCCCGCTCACCTCGGTGGCCAGGGCGGCGCCGAGGTCGAGCGCGACGGGTCGAAGTTCGCCATCAAGGAGTGGGCGGGCTTCTCCCGCATCGCCTGAGCCCACCCCGCAGTAGCCCGAGAGAGGAAGCGTTTCCCGTGCCCCAGCAGGCAAATCCGATCGTCGAGACCCCGGCGGGCGCCGTGCGCGGTGTTCGTGACCGGTTCGGCGAGCTCTACCGCGCCATCCCGTACGCGGCGGCCCCCACCGGCGCCGGCCGGTTCGCGCCCCCGGTGCCCCACCCGGGCTGGTCCGGTGTCCGGGACGCCACCGCGCCGTCGCCGACCGCGCCCCAGCCCGCCCGGGACTTCGGGCGGCTCGACATGATCCCCTACTTCGGCCCGGGCTGGGTGCGCGGCGAGGAGTACCTGACCGTCGACGTCCGCACGCCCGGCACGGACGGCGGGAAGCGGCCGGTCATGGTCTTCGTGCACGGCGGCGGGTTCGTCACCGGCTCCACCCGCGCCGCGCTCTACGACGGCCGGGCGTTCGCCCGCGACGGCGTGGTGCTGGTGACGGTGAACTACCGCGTCGGCATCCCCGGCTTCCTCGACCTGGAGGGTGCCCCTGCCAACCGCGGGCTGCTCGACGTCCTGGCCGCGCTCGGCTGGGTGCGGGACACGATCGCCGCGTTCGGTGGCGATCCCGGGAACGTCACGTTGTTCGGCCAGTCCGCGGGGGCCACCATCACCGGAGCCCTGCTGGCGACGCCGGAGGCCAAGGGGCTGTTCCGGCGCGCGATCGTCCAGAGTGGCAGCGGTACCGGCGCTTTCACCCCTGAGCAGGCGCAGCGCGTCACCGCGGCGGCCGCGCGGGCACTGGGCGTGCCGCCCACCGCGGCGGCCTTCGCCGGGATCCCGGACGAGCGGTTCCTCGAGATCCTGCCGGAGCTCGCGGGGATCGACCTGCGGACCGCGACGGCCACGGACCCGCTCATCGAGCTGAGCCCGTTCTCCCTGGTCCTGCCCGTGCAGCCGGCCGACGCCCTGGCGGAGGGGCCGGCGGGAGAGGTCGACCTGCTCATCGGCACCAACACCGAGGAGGGCCACCTCTACCTGGTACCGCAGGGGAAGCTGGAATCGTCGACGGACGGCGATGTGCTCGCCGTCGCGGCGAAGGTCGGCGCGGACCCCGCCGCCGTCGTCGCGGCCCAGCGGGCGGCCCGGCCGGGGGCGACCCCGGGCGAGCTGCGCTCCGCGGTGCTGGGCGAAGGCCTCTTCGGGGCCGGCACCGCGCGGTTGACCGAGGCCCACGCCCGGTTGTCCGGTGGCCGCACCCACGCCTACTCGTTCGGCTACCGTTCGACGGCTTTGGACGAGCGGCTGGGCGCCACCCACACGGTCGAGCTGCCCTTCGTCTTCGACATCGCCGATGAACCGTGGCTGCACGGCGACGCCGGTCTGCTCGGTCCCGACCCGGCGCCCGCCGGGCTCGCGGCCCGCGTGCACGGCGCCTGGGTCGCCTTCGCGACCCACGGCGACCCAGGTTGGGCAGCGTATGACCCACGGCGACCACAGGCGGAAGCCCTGGGTGGCTGAGAAATCCCCAAGGGGTCCAGCGCAATCGACTGCCGAGCACCGGGCAATCGATTGCGCCGGTAGACTCACCGGCATGTCGCTCTCGTTGCGACTGGTCTGTCCAATGTGGAGATCGCCGATCGGATGTACCTCAGCCCCTTCACCGTTCGCGCCCACGTGCAGCGCGCCATGTCCAAACTGGACGCGCGCGACCGGGCGCAACTCGTCGTCATCGCCTACTAGACCGGTCTTGTAGCCGGGGCGTCGTGAGTGTTTAGGGCGGTTAGAACCGCCCTAAACACTCACGACCACCCGACCACTAACTGACCGTCAGGCTCGACGGGGCTGGCGTCTCCAGCCGGAAGGCCGTACCGCCGCGGCTGCGTGCTTCGCTGCGGTAGCGCCCGGGCGCGCGTCCGTGGGCCCGGGTGAAGGCGCGGGTGAACGCCGGCACCGACCCGTAACCGACCGCCTCGGCGATGGTCTCGAGGGAGCCGTGGCTGTCGCGCAACTGCACGGCGGCCAGATCCATGCGCCAGTTCGCCAGGTACGCCGCGGGGGTGTATCCCGTCGCCGCGGGGAAACGGCGGGCGAGGGTCGCACGGGAGACCGAAATGGCTTCCGCGAGCGTCGAGGTCGTCCAGGGAATGGCCGGATTCTCGTGCAGGTGCCGCAGCGCTTTGCCGATGACCGGGTCGTAGAGCGCACCCAGCCAGGTGCCGAAGCACTCGGGGGGATTCACCGCGAGCCAGGCACGCAGCATCTGCACGAGCACGATGTCGACGAGGCTCTTCAGCACAGCGGACGTGGCGAGCTGCGGGTGGGCGAGTTCCCGGGCGAGCATGCGCACCGTGTCGGTCAGCCCCGGCGTTCCCGCCTCGGCCCGCACGTGCACGAGACCGGGTAGCAGGGTCAGGATCTGGGTGAGCGCCGCCGGGTCGCAGTCGTAGTGAATGGTGACGATCCGCGTGGTCGCGGGCTGCGCCCCGAGGCTGATCAGCTCACCGGTCCCGCGCCCGCGAGCGACCACGTGCTCGCACCTGCCGCGTCCGGTGCCGCCCGCGTCCGTGGGATCGTCGGTGAGGCCGTGCGGGGTGCCGGCGGGCAGCAGGACCACGTCGCCGGCCGCCAGTTCCACCGGGTCGCGGCCGGCGACCGTGAGCCAGGCACTGCCCGCGGTCACGGCGTGCAGGGCCGTCCCGGGAAAGTCGTCCAGGGCGACCGCCCATCGGCCACCCGCCTCGACACGGGTGCTCAGTGCTCCTTTGACGCCGGAGATCGCCAGGGCGTCGGCCAGTGGATCCACAAGGTGACATTAGCACCTGGATCAGACGTTAATGAGGCAGGTAATCAATTACCTGAGCTGCGTGGGCATGGTCCGCCTCATCGGTTGCTACATATGGTCTTGGGAGCCGGAGATCCCCATCCGGCATCACCGAGAAGGAGTCACCATGGATTACGGCAGCTGGCCAGGCCTCGAGATCACCGTCGCGGCCGGGGTGGCCACCGTGACGCTCGATCACCCGCCCCTCAATCTGATGGACGGCGTGCTGCTGCCGTCCTTGCGCGGGTTCGCGCATCAGGTGCGCACCGACGCGGACGTCCGGGTGATCGTGTTCCAGAGCGCCGATCCGGAGTTCTTCAGCGCGCACGGCGACATGGCCTACCTGACCGACCCGGAGGCCCTGCCCGCCGCGACCCAGGCCGCGATCGACGCCGCGCCGGGCGTCGTGATCCCCGACGGCCTGAACATCCTCCAGGCCTTGAGCCTGGAGATCCGCGACCTTCCGCAGGTCACCATCGGCAAGGTGGCCGGGTTCGCCCGTGGCGCCGGCAACGAGTTCCTGATGTCCCTCGACATGCGATTCGCCGCGATCGGCAAATCCGGTCAGGCCCAGCCCGAGTCCACCCTGGCGATCCTCCCCGGCGGCGGTGGCACGGTGAACATGACCCGCCTGGTCGGCCCGGCCCGCGCCCTGGAACTGCTCATCGGCGGCCGGCTCGTCGGCGCCGAAGTGGCCGAGCGCTACGGCCTGGTGAACCGGGCCCTGCCCGCCGACGAGATCGACGCCTTCGTCGACACCCTGGCCCGTCGGATGGCGGGAGTGCGCCCCGAGGTCGTCGCCGCGATCAAGGCCACCGTCCGAGCCGCGACCCCGCCCGCCCCCGACGAGGCCTACGCCACCGAAAACGCCGCCCTGTACTCAATGTTCACCGAGGACATGGTCGAGGTCGCCCGGAAGCAGCTGGCAGCGGGCGTCCAGACCCGTGCGGGTGAGCGGGATCTCGAGGGGCTCGTCGACAGCCTGTCACCCGGGCTCCGGCCCGCGGCTCAGCGGTAGGGCCGCACGTCCCGGAGGCGACGGCGTCCGGGACGTCCGGGTGGCAAGCGGAAGCCGGTGCCGGAGTGCGCTTACCCGGTCACCGGGCGGTTTCGGTGTTGTTGTGCTCGTGGAGCAGGTAGCGCGCGGCGACGTAGTCGGGCAGGGGCTGCGTCGCCGTCCCACCGACCCCGCGGGTGTGCGCCTGGATCAGTTCCACCGTCGAACTCCTCAACCCCGCCCTCAAACGCCACCGCGCAGCCGAGAAACAGCCAGGTGCCGCGACCGCCACCCACCCCTCGAACCCAGAAGATCTCCGCTTGAGCGTGCCCACTCGATCGAAGCCGCGTAATGCCATACCTAGTTCATCTTGTGGTCATCCACAGCGCTATCCACAACATGTGGACAGGGACCCAACCTAAACGCGACCCGCCGATCCAACTCGGTTACCGTCTGTGTGACGCAACAACGACGAGATACCAGGAGCGGTGTGATCCATTCGGTGGTGTTCGACGTCGGGGAGACCTTGCTCGACGACTCGCGAGAGTTCGGTGCGTGGGCGGACTGGATCGGCGTTCCCAGACATACGTTCTCCGCTGTGCTGGGTGCGGTCACGGCAATGGGGAAGAACAACGCCGAAACCTTCCAGGTGCTACGACCTGGTTTCGACCTCGCCGCCGAGCGTCAACGTCGCGAAGAGGCCGGCATGGGTGAACAGATCGAAGAGTCCGACCTCTACCCCGACGTCCGGCCTGCTCTGGCCGAATTGAGGCGGAACGGGGTGTGGGTTGGCGTCGCGGGCAACCAGACCCGGAAAACTGCTGAGCTGCTCCGGGGACTTGAGCTTCCCGTCGACGCGATCGCGACCTCCGGCGAATGGAGCGTCGCCAAACCCGACCCGGCCTTCTTCGACAAGGTGGTCGAGTTCGCGCCGGGCAGACCGGAGGAAATCGTCTACGTTGGCGACCATCGAGATAACGACGTTGTACCCGCTCGAGCAGCCGGTCTGCGGCCTGTGTTGCTTCGGCGGGGGCCGTGGGGCTACCTCTGGGGTAACGACCCCGTCGTCGTTCGCGACGCGGAATGGATCATCGACTCCTTGGCTGAACTGCCCGGTTTGATCAGCATGGCCCGCTGACGTCCGCGGATTCGCCAGTCCGTTCAGCCGAGAGCAGGTCGATGCACCGCGCGCTCCAAGGCAAGCAGTGCATCGTTTTGAGGGCCTCAGCTTGTGAGACGTATCTGTTCAACGATCTCCTCAACGTGCGGGTGCGCGCGGACGTGCTCAGGAGCAATCCGACGAGCGGCGTGGAGCGCCTCAAGAGTGCGTTCGGGCTGGCCGGCGAGGTGGTAGGCGCGGCCAAGATCGATGCAGAAGTGCGAGCGGCGTTCGGCGGGCAGGCTGGCCGGCGGCTGCCAGGCAGCGGCGGAACGTAATGCGGCACCGACGTCACCAAGCTCGACCATGAGGGACAAGCGGTGAATGCGCACCGACGCCGCACCGAACGCTGTGCCGAGGTGGATGCCCTCGTTGACACGCTGGGCGATCTGCTGGGCCTCATCGATGTGCTCCTGAGCCCAGCGAGCCTGCCCTGCTCTGCCAGCCATCACGGCCGCACGCATGTGCAACGTGCCGTAAGTCGCCGCAGCGACCTCGGAATCCGTGACACGGACGCGGTCAGCGGCCCGTTCGAGCATCTTCCGTCCGGCTGCGAGATCGCCCGACGCGAAGAAGGTTTCACCGCGCACGTACGAACTGCTGGCTTCCACCAATTCGTCCTCGGCCTTAACTGCAATGCCACTGAGCAGCCCGATGATGCGCGCTGACAGGTCGTAGTAGCTGTACTTGTCGGCCACAGCGTCAGCTGCGCGATAGACCTGGAACAACAGACGCGCGAACCGCGGTCGATCCCCCGCTGGGCAGTCCACGAGCGCCCGGTGCAGCTCGGACAAGAGCGCAGGCACCTCGACAGCGAGGACCGTGTAATCAGACCGGAGCCGCTTGTCGACAACGGAAGCAATGACCGGACGCAGTTCGTCGATGGTACGAACCGGCCCGTCCTCCGGGACGTCGTACGCGTCCAGTGCCCGGCGCAGGACCGGCAGTTGAGCAAGAATCGTGTCGGATGTGGAGTCCCGCTCTGCCTGGCGATCACCGGCAACGGCCCGCCCGACCTCACCGTTATTCCGCCGTGCCCGATAGCGGCTGCCGCTGAGTTGCTGCCGAAGGGCCTTCTGCTCAGCGTCTGCGCGGACGCGTAAGGCGACAAGTGCGCCATCGGCGCCGAGCGCGGTGTCGAGCGTCCGGACGAGTTCCTTCGAGGGCAAGTTCCGGCCGACTCGTTCGGCCAGGGACATGTATTGGCGGGTGTAGCCGACTCGCTGGGCGAGTTGGCTGTGGCTCAACCCTGCCGCTTTTCGCCGGCGTCGGATTTCCAACGCGAGCTGGGCAGCGAGCGACGCCTCCTCACCCCGGCTGGGGATGCCACCAGCAGCCATCGTCGTCTCCCGCTTCGCGATCTGTACCCGTCAGCAAGGGGGGCAAATAACGCCTAGCCCGTTTGCCCCGTTACGGATCGTAGCTCCTTGTAGTCGACTGGTGGCAACCATCGGCGAAGTGAAAGTGGGTGATTCGGTGAACGTGGTCGACCACCGCCCAGATCCGGGGATACGAGGTGAGCGAGCGACGTTTCCTGCTGGAGCACGACAAGGAAGCCACGACGAAATGATTTCCTCTCGGGCCAGTGACACCCACGCCAGCTATCAGGGGCAGTTACTTCGCAGCCTCGCTCCTGAATTGCGGGGTGTCGCATTGAGACTCATCCGCGAACTCGACGAGCCCGGACTCGATCTCACGCAGCTGCGTCGCCTGCAGAGCCTCCTCAAGCACCTAGACCTCGAGATACTCGCAGCGGTTTTGCACTGGTTACGCGGTAGCTGACCACGGCGGGTACTTGGCGGCGGCGGTGTCAGGCTGCTCGGTCGCACCCGAACTGACGGGCACCGCCGTCTTGGTGCATTTTCGTGCACCAACTTCCACCCTAACGCCCCGACCGGGGCTCTTCCATCACGCATCCACCGCACACGGTCGGCGCGAGCTGCCAGCCGCGAAACGAACCGTGACGCAGATGGTCACCGACGACATGCCGTTCCTGGCCGACTCCGTGGCCCTCGACGCACCTCCCCGCTGTTCACAGGTACACGTCGACGCCGCGGCAAGCCGACATCCACCGCGACGTGTCCGGCAACGCCAACCGAGCCGAGTCGTAGATGCACATGGAGTTCGACCACATCACCGACCCGGACCGCTCGCTCAAGTTCGACACGACCGACAACTATCGCCAAACGGTCCCGAACCCCACGCCCGCTCGAGCTCTTCTACAACCTCGGGCCCGGCATCGGCGAGCACCGGTTCCTCACCGCTCAACCGACCATGGCGACGTCGGCGCCGCCTAGCTCATCTAGTACTCATCCACAGATCCATCCACAAGATGTGGACATCGCCCGATGTTTACCGGGCCAACGGCACCCGGTCTGGGTGGCGGCCGTCTATGCGCTCAGCGTTTCGCGTACAACTCGGCCAGCACCGGGATCGCCTGGATCTTCGATGCGTCGAGGTGGTCCCAGAGGATGCCCGCGGGCCGCCGCCGGGGGCCGCATTCGATGACTTCGTCGGGCGTGACGATGAGGTCGACGCTGAAGTCGTGGGCTGATTCGGGTAGTTCTTCGTCCACGACCTGGAGCTGATGGACGGTGGTGAGGATCGTGGTATCCGGTCCGATCAAGCCCGCCTCGGTCAGCAGGGCGACCTCGATGTCCGAGTACCCAGCACCCTTGCCGATCCGGGTTCCGCGGTGGTCCACGGCGACGGTGCCGCAGACAACCAGGTCGACGGGCCGCATGGTGCCGGGACCGACGGTGGGCGCCACCTCGGCCGCTCGTTTGCTCGTGGCGGCTTCAGCACCCACGTGCGCTGGGTCGAGCAGGTAGAACGGCAGGGGCTTGGCGATCTTCGGCACGGCCATGTAGACGAGTTTGTTCTCGCGCAGCGCCTGCTCGCGCACCGGCAGCTGCGCAGCGTCAGGATTGGCTTTGACGACGCCAGCCGTCTGCCAGGCCTCCAGTTCAGCCAGCCGGTGGGCAGCGCGCTCGGCACCTACGAAGCTGGGAATGTGACCGGCAGCGCCCGGCGGGCGTACCGCGTCAGCTCGGTCGAGCGCGGCCCACACCCGCTGCCGGGCGGCCTGCTTGGTGTCGTCGATGGTCATGCCCCAGTTGTACCGACTTCAGCCGGCCGCCATCAGGTCGAAGAGGCGATCGTTGAGCTCCTGGACGCTCGTGTGGTGTCGCCACTGCCGTAGCTCCTGCCCGGCGCTGAACGCGAGGTTCAGCCCTCCCGCTCCGCGGGTGTCCTCCAGAGCGTCGATCGTCTGGTGCAGCGCGTCGACCGCGCTGGCCAACTCGCCCTGCCGGATGCAGGCCAGCGCGAGATTGCCCAGGATTGTCATCGACCCCGCCCACGCGCGACGGCGCCTGGTCACGCTCACCGCTACCGGGCGGAAAGCGTTCCACGCCAACGGGAAACCGCTGTACGACGAGTTCCGCGCCACGCTCGTCGCCGCCGGGTTTCCCTACGACCGCTACCTCGAAGACACCCGGCGGCTGGCCGAACTCCTCGAAGTCGACTGACGGCTCAGTCGCCGGTGGACCAACTGTGCAGGAGGGCCCGGCGTTCCGCCGGGGTGAGGATGTCCAGGGTGGCGACCGCGGCGGCGGGATCGGCGAGGAATCCGAAAAGGATGGTGGGGACGCGGTCCAGGTGAGCCTGGGCTTCCTCCTCGGTGAACAGGTCCGGCCGGTAGTCGAGGTTCAGGCGGAGCATCGTACCTGGCAGGACCGCCAGGCGCAGGGCGAAATGCGTGTCGTCGCGGGCCCAATAGTCGGTGACGCGCAGGTCCTCCGTGCGAGTCAGGGTCGTGACGTCGAGCGGGTAGTTGAACAGCACCGTCACCGTGTCGAACAGCGGGCCGAGACCGGCGTCGCGCTGGATGTCGTCCAGACCGACGTGGTGGTGGTCGGTGAGCCGCGCCTGTTCCTCCTGCACGCGGGCCAGCAACTCCCCCACCGAATCCGAGCCCAGGCGCACCCGGACCGGGATGGTGTTCACGAACATCCCGATCATCCGCTCCACCCCGGGGATCTCCGGCGGCCGACCGGACACCGTCGTCCCGAACACCACGTCCTCCCGGCCGGTGAGCCGCGACAACAACACACCCCAGGCGCATTCGATCAGCGTGTTCGTGGTGATCGAATGCGCGCGGGCGAGCGCGGCGAGTTCGTCGGTCTGCGCACGGGAAAGCTCGGTCGTGAGCCGCCGCGGCATGGTCATGTCCTCGTCGCGGGCGCCCGGGGCGACCAGGGTGGGTTCCGCCAGCCCGGCCAGCGCACCCGCCCACGCCTTGCGGTGCTGGTCGTGGTCGTGCCCGGCCAGCCAGTCGAGGTGGGCGGTGTACCGGGCCGGGCGCGGCAGCTCGACCCCGGCGTACACCGCGAAGATCTCCTCCAGCAGCACCGGCAGCGACCAGCCGTCCATCACGAGGTGGTGGTTGACCACGACGAACCGGTGGCGAAGCTCGTCGAGCCGGATCAGCAGGAACCGCAGCAGCGGTGGCTTGGTCAGGTCGAACTTGCGGGACTGCGCCAGGACCAGCCGTTCCGTCTCGGCCTCCTGCTCGACCAGGTCCAGGCCTGAAAGATCGGCTTCTTCCCACGGCAGCACGACTTCCGAGCGCACCACCTGCACGGGCGCCTCCAGTCCGTCGTGGACGAAGGCCGCCCGCAGGGCCGCGTGCCGGTTGACCGCCAGGTGCGTCGCCGACCGCAGGGCGCCCGCGTCGAGCGCACCGGCCAGCTCCAGCCACAAACGTCCATTGTAGACGTCGACGTCGCCGTCGAGCACGCTGTAGTACAGCAGTCCTGATTGGAGTGAGGTCAGCGGGAGCACCTCGTCCAGGTTCGGGTGCGCGGCTTCCAGCGCGTCGAGCTGCTCCTGCTCGATCGACACCAGCGGGAAGTCGGACGGGACGTGCCCGCCCCCGGTCTGACCGGCGAGCGTGCGCAGGGCTTCGAGCCACGATTCGGCCAATGCCAGCACATCCGCCTCGGCGACGGCGTTACCCGCCCACGTCCACGTGGCGTCCAGGACCCCGGCCCTGACATGCACGTCGATCGTCAGCGCGTGGCCAAGCGGCGCGCGAACATCGGCGCCCTGCACGAGTTCGGCCTCGCCGAGCACCGGTTCCCAGTCCGCGCCCGCCTCGCCGTCGAATCGCCCGAGGTAGTTGAACAGGATCTCCGGCTGCGGCAACGCGGCCAGCCGTCCGCTGGTCTCGGGATTGAGGTGCCGAAGCAGGCCGAAGCTCCGCCCGCCACTGGGAACGTTCCGCAGCGCTTCCTTCACCAGCTTCAACGCCCGAGCAGCATCAGCATCCTCGGGATCGAGCCGGACCGGGTGAACGGTGGTGAACCAGCCGACCGTCCGGGACAGGTCGGCGTCGTCCTCACGGCCGTGGCCTTCGAGGTCGACGACCGTCGCCCCGCCCCGGCATTTGGCCACTGCGAGGGACAACGCGGTCAGCAGGACCTCTTCCACGCCAGCGCGGAAAGCGGCGGGCAGGGTCACTCGCATTCGCCGCGCGGTATCACCGGTGTCCGCCGGGGTCAGCGGACGGGTGGCGATCGAAGCGCGCGTCCCAGCGAGGATCGCTTCCCATTGCGGGCATTCGATTCCGTGCTGCTGGGCGGCTTCGGCCAGCTTGCCCGACCACACGCGGAACGGCGTGCTCGCCACAGCCGGGCGCGGACGCCCGCCCCGCCAGGCATCGGCCAGATCCGGCAGCAGGATCCGCCAGGAGACCCCGTCGACCACCAGGTGGTGCGCCACGATCAGCAACCGCCCCGGCGAATCGGGCCCCGCGTCGAACCAGGTGACCCGCAGCATCTTGCCCTCGGCGGGCGCCAGCCGACCGACCTGCGCGGCGGCCTCGGCCTCGATGTCAGCGTCAATACCAACAACAGACACCAGTTCGTCCGCGTCGACGGCACCCTGGTCGCGCACTCGGAGCCGCCAGCCCTCGTCCGAAGGCACCAACTGCGCCCGCAGCATGTCGTGCTGGTCGAGCACCGAGCGCACGGCGGTGATCAGGCGTTCCCGGCCCAGACCAGCCGGAACGCGCACGAGCACCGACTGCGCGAACCCGTCCACCGGCGCGCCCGACACCGCGAGTGCGTGCGACAACGGTGCGTGCGGAACGTCGCCCACGGCTTCGCCGACGGTGTGCACCGGCGCGGGTTCGGCGGACTCGGCGACCGACGCCAGCCCTGCCACTGTCGGGTGCCGGAAGACGTCGCGCGGGGTGAACCGGAGGTCGTGGCTCCTGGCGCGACTGACCAGCTGGATCGACATGATGCTGTCCCCGCCGAGCGCGAAGAACCCGTCACCGGGACCGACTTCCGGCACACCGAGCACGTCGGCGTACAGCACGCACAACAGGTCCTCCACCGGCGAGCGGCCGGGCTGGCGGACGGGCGCGCGGTCCACCGCGGGCAACGCGGCGAGATCCACCTTGCCGTTCGCGGTCAGCGGCAGCGCTTCGAGCACCACGATCGTGGCGGGCACCATGAACTCCGGCAGCGAAACCGCGAGGTGCTCCCGCAACGCCTCACCGTCCACATGCGACCCGGCAACAGGCACGGCGTACCCGAGCAGCCGGGAACCGTCCGCGGTGACCACCGCCTGCCGCACGTCCTGGTGCGCGGCCAGCGCGGACTGCACCTCCCCCAGTTCGATGCGCGCGCCGTTGATCTTCACCTGCTGGTCGGTGCGGCCGAGGTACTCCAGCGTTCGCCGCGGTGTCCAGCGAACGCGGTCCCCGGTGCGGTAGAGCCGCCCGCCGGGTGAGCCGAACGGGTCGGGCACGAACCGGGCCGCGGTCAGGCCCGGCCTGCCGAGGTAGCCGTAGGCCAGGCCCATGCCGCCGATGTGCAGCTGCCCCGGCACGCCCGCGGGCGCCGGCCGGAGGTCGTCGTCGAGCACGTACAGCGTCACGTTGTCCTGCATGCCGATCTGGCCGTCGATGCCCGCGATCGGGATGCGGGACAACGCGCCCGGGTTCGAGACGCGCCACGCCGTCGCGTCCAGCGCGGCTTCGGTCGGGCCGTACTGGTTGACCAGCTCACAGCCGGGCAGCGCGGCCAGCACACGACTGGCGAGATCGGTGGACAGCTCCTCGCCGCCGGAAAGCACCAGCCGCAGCGAGCGGCAGCCGGTGAACCCGCCCTCGGCAAGCATCACCGACAGCATCGACGGCACGAAGTACGCCTGCGTGACGCCGTGCTCGGTGATCATCGAGCGGAGGTGGTCCGGCTCGCGCTCCCCGCCGGCGCGGGCCATCACCAGCCCGGCTCCGGCCACCAGCGGCCCGAAGATCTCGCCGACCGACACGTCGAACCCGATCGGCACCTTGACCAGGACGCGGTCGTCCGGCCGGTAGCGCAGGTACGCGCGCGTGGTCCAGAGCACCCGGTTCACCACCCCGCGATGCGTGCACAGCACCCCCTTGGGGCCGCCGGTCGTGCCGGAGGTGTAGGTGACGTAGGCGGGTGCGTCGAGCCCGGCTCGCAGGCCGAGATCGGACGCGGGCCGGTTCCGTCCGGAGTGGACTGTCTCCCGGGTGATCACCTGGCGAGCGCCCGCGTCCGCGGACATGAAGTCCAGGCGTTCCGCGGGCAACGCGGGGTCGAGCGGCAGGTACGCGCCGCCCGCCTTGAGCACGGCCAGCGCCGCCAGCACCAATTCCGGCGAGCGGTCCATCCGCACCCCGACGACCGAGCCGAGCCCGACGCCGTCCTCGCGCAGCACGCGAGCCAGCTGATTCGCGCGGGCGTTCAGTTCTTCGTAGGTCCAGATCACGTCGTCGCCGATCACCGCGACAGCTTCCGGTGAACGCTGGACCTGCGCCTCGATCAGGTCCGACAGCGACTGCTCGGGCAGTTCGCGCACGGTCTCGTTCCACGTTCCGACGACCTGTGCCAGCTCGCCGTCGCCGACCATCGGCAGCGCGCTGAGCGGCCGGTCCGGGTCAGCGGCGACCGCTTCGAGCAGGTGGCGGAACCACGCGGCGATCCGCTCGGCAGTGTCCACTTCGAACAGATCCGCCGAGTACTCCAGATGCCCGGAGACCCCGCCCGAAGGCTTCTCCCCCAACGAAAGCTGGAGATCGAACTGCGCCACGCCCAGGTCGACGAACGCGACGTCGATCGCCAGGCCCGGCACCTGCCACTCGGTTTGATCGGCCGCGCGGAAGGGCATCATCACCTGGAACAACGGGTGGTGCGCGGTGGACCGGGACGCCGCCACGGCGTCGACGATCTGCTCGAACGGCAGGTCCTGGTTGGCGTGAGCGGCGAGGTCGGCGTCCCGCACCCGGCTCAGGAGTTCGGTGAAGGCCGGATCGCCGGACAGATCGGTTCGCAGCACCAGTGGGTTGACGAACATGCCGACCACGCCGTCGAGCGCTTCGTCGGTGCGGCCCGCGTTGGGTGTGCCGATCGGCACGTCGTCCCCGGCCCCGGCGCGGCTGAGCACGGTCGCGAAGGCCGCGCGCAGCACCATGAACAGGCTGACCCCGGCGGAATCGGCCAGCTCGGCCAGTGCCCGGTGCAGGTCGGCGTCCAGCTCGACCGGAACCATGCCGCCCTGGTTGGCCGGAGTGGCGGACGGACGGCGGTCGGTGGGCAGCTCGATGCGCTCGGGCAGCCCGGCCAGCGCGGTGCGCCAGTGGTCGAGCTGACGGGCTGATCGGCTGTTCGGGTCGGCCGGATCACCGAGCAGTTCCCGTTGCCACAGCGTGTAGTCCGCGTACCGGACCGCGGGCTCGGCCCACTCGGGCAGCCTGCCGCTGGACCTCGCGAGGTACGCGGTGATCAGGTCGGTCGCGAGCGGGGTGATCGAGCCGTTGTCCACGGCGATGTGGTGCATGGTCGTGACCAGCACGTGGTCGCCGCCGACCCGGAACAGCTCGACGCGGAACGGCAGGTCCGTGGTCAGGTCGAAGCCGCGGTGCCCGTGTTCGCGCAGGCGTGCAGGCAGGTCGGCCTCGGCCACGTCGGCGGTTGCCAGGTCCAGCACGGGATCGAGCACCAGCTGCCGCGGCACGCCGTCGACCTCGGGAAAGACCGTGCGCAGGCTGTCATGCCGGGCGATGACGTCCCAGAGGGCCAGCCGCAGGGCGGGCACGTCGAGCAGGCCGGAGATCCGCGCCGACGTGGTGATGTTGTAGCTCGCGCCCGCGCCTTCCAGCCGGTTGAGGAACCACAGCCGACGTTGCGCGAACGACAGCGGCAGTTCCTCCGCCAGCTCGGCCCGGCGCAGCGGCGGCCGGGGTTCGGCGGACCGGTCCAGCCTCAGCGCGAGTTCGGCGGCGGTCGGCGCGTCGTAGAGGTCGCGCACGCTCAGCTCGGCGCCCAGTACCGTCCTGATCCGGCTGATCAGGCGCACGGCCAGCAGTGACTGCCCGCCGAGGCGGAAGAACGCGTCGTCCACGCCCACCTCGGGCAGGCCGAGCACCTCGGCGAACAGGTCGCACAGCACGCGTTCCTCCGGCGTGCGGGCCGTCCTGGTGGAGTTGATGAGCGCCGTCCGGTCCGGGGCGGGCAGGGCGGCGCGGTCGAGCTTGCCGTTGGCGGTGAGCGGCAGGGCGTCCAGCACCACGATCGCGGACGGCACCATGAACGCGGGCAGCACGTCGGCCAGGCGGGCGCGCAGCGCCTCCGGGTCCGGGCCCTGACCGACCACATAGGACACGAGTTCACCGTCGCGCACGAGCGTGACCGCGTGGCTCACTCGGGGCAGGGCGGTCAGGTTCGCTTCGATCTCACCGAGTTCGACCCGGTGACCGCGCACCTTGACCTGGAAGTCGGTTCGTCCGAGGCATTCCAGGGTGCCGTCGGCGAGGAACCGGCCGCGGTCGCCCGTGCGGTACATGCGCTCGCCGGGCGCGGAGAACGGGTCGGGCAGGTAGCGGTCCGCGGTCAGGCCCGGCCGGTCGTGGTAGCCACGCGAAAGGCAGGCGCCCGCCATGTAGATCTCCCCGACCGCACCGGGCGGCAGCGGGTTCAGGTCGTCGTCGAGCACGTAGGCGCGGGAGTCCCGGAACGGGCCACCAACCGACGGCCGCACCACAATCGGCCGCTCCAGGCGGTTTCCGGTGCAGTAGATCGTGGTTTCGGTGGGGCCGTAGAGATTGACCACCTCGCGTGCGCCGGAACGCAGGGCCGCGGCCAGTTCGGCGGGCAGTTCCTCACCACCGGTCAGCACTCGCAGGCCCGCCATCCAGCCTGAGCCGGTGCCCAGGAGCGACTGCCACCGCGAGGGCGTCGCCTGCATCACGGTGACCCGCTCGTCGAGGACCAGCCGGATCAACGCGTCGGGATCGGCGATCGTGGGCACGTCGGCCACCACCACGGCGGCCCCGCTGACCAGCGGGAGCAGCAGTTCCAGAGTGGCGATGTCGAAGGCGGCTCTGGCGATGGACAGCACCCGGTCGTCCGGGCCGACCAACTCCATCTCCCCCAGCGCGGCCAGGAAGTTCGACAACGCGGAGCGCGGCACGACTACGCCCTTGGGGCGGCCGGTCGAGCCGGAGGTGTAGATCATGTACGCCTGGTTACCCGGCGCGGCGTCCACCGCTGGGTCGGTGTCGGGCAGCCCGGTGAGGTCGGGGACCTCGCGCAGCACGGTGACCGGGCGCGCGTCGGCGAGCACGGCGTCGATCCGGCTCTGTGGGTAGACCGGGTCCAGCGGAAGGTAGGCGGCGCCGGTCTTGAGCACGGCGAGCACGGCCGCCACCAGGTCAACAGACGGCTGGATCGCCAGTGCCACAAAGGTTTCCGGCCCGGCACCTTCGGCGATCAGGTGGTGCGCGATCCGGTTCGCCCGCGCGTTCAGCTCGGCGTAGGTCACCTTCCGGCCCTGGAACACCACCGCCGTCGCCTCCGGCCGGGACGCCACCTGCGCGGCAACGGCCGCGACCACGTCCACGGGCCGCTCGGCGCGCTCGGTGTCGTTCCACTGCTCAACGACCTGGTGCCGCTCGCCCGGCAACATCAGGTCGATACGGGCGATCGGGCGGACCGGATCGGCGGCTGCCTCTTCCAGGAACCGCACGAACCGCCGCTGGTGGGCGTCGACGTCCTGCTGGCCGTAGGATTCCGGCGAGGCGCTGAAGTCGAACCGCAGGCCGCCGCCGGCGCCCTCGGGATAGATCGCCACGGCCAGGTCCTCGATCAGGCCGTGCGACAGGTTCCGCAGCCGCGCGGTGTGCCCGCCGAAGCTCAGGTCCCCGCCGAACGGCATGATGTTGATCATCGGCGCGAGCAGCGAACCCGTCGTGACGCCGAGATCGCGGCACATGTCCTCATACCGGTACCGCTGGTGCCGCAGCCCGCCTCGCATGGCCTCGGTGACCTCGGGCACGATCGCGCCGACACCGGCACCGGGCTCGACCGGGAAGCGCAGCGGCACCTGGTTGGACATCATGCCGGGCGTGCTCAGCGCCGCACGCGTGGTGCGCCCGGTGACCGGCACGGTCAGCAGCATGTCGTCCTGGCCGGTCATCCGGTTCAGGTAGGCGCCGAACGCGGCGGTCACCCAGACCGTCCACAATGTCCCGGACGCCCTGGCCGCCGTCCGCAGGCGACCCAGCCCGGCGGCGTCGATCGCGCCGGAGGAGCGAAGAAAGGCCACGTCCGCAACCTCGCCGAGGCGCGTGCCGCCCAGGCGCGGCGGGGACGGCACGTCGGCGAGGGCGGACAGCCAGTACTCCCGGTCGCTCATCCAGTCCGGCGATTCGCGGTACTGACCCTCTTCTCGCAGCAGGTCCGCGAACGTACCGAACCCGCTGTCACCAACGGGCTTCCCGTCGATGAGTGCACTGTAGACGGACGCCAGCCTGCGGCCGCACAAACCGGCGGAATACCCGTCGTGCACCACGTGGTGACCCCACTGGAACCACAGGTACCGGTCCTCGGCCGCCTTGAACAGCAGCGATCCGGACAGTGGGTCGCTGCCCACATCGCACGGCCTGGCCAGCACCTCGCGCATCCGCCGCACGGCTTCCCCGTCCGGATCGGCGAGCGCCGAGACGTCGACGAACTCGTGCCTTGGTTCCGCAACGTCCCGGACGTCCAGCCACAGCCCGTCTCGCGACCGAACGGCTCCTGCCCGGTGCACGTCGGCCTCCGCCGCCAGCACCTGCCAGGCCGCGGCGAAGACCGCCGGGTCGACCGGCCCGTCGATCACCAGGTAGTCGCCCGTGTTGTGCCTGCGACGGGAGGCATCCAGCTCGTGGGCGAGCCAGACTCCGGACTGCGCCGCGGAAAGCGGCAGGCGCGTGCTGGACATGGGTGCCTTTCGATGCTCAGTTCGGGCGGTGCGCTTCGGCCATCGCCACGGCGATGCGGCGGGGTCCGGTGAACGGTTCGCGGCCGTGCGCGGCCCGCATGTTGTCCACCAGCAGCAGGTCGTCCAGCTGCCAGTCGAACCGCGTCCGCGCGGCGCGGTAGGCCGCGCGCAGGTGGTCCAGCACGTCGGCCGGGATCGCGCCGCCATCGCCGTAGTAGGAGTTGGTCGGCAGCTCGTCCTCGTCGAGGAAGGCGAGCAGGCCGTCCCGGACCGAGTCGGGCAGCGTGCTGTGGTGGAAGAAGGTGGCGTGGTTGAACCACGTCTCCTCTCCTGTCACCGGATGCCGGTGGACCGGCTCGCGCACCGCCTCGGTGCGCAGCCCGTCCTCGCCCTGCCAGAAGAAGCGCAGGCCGTTGCGGGCGCAGTGGGCCTCCACTTCGGATCGGTCGCCGGTGTTGAACACGTCCTGCCAGCGCACGCCGAAGTCGTCGTGGAAGTTCCGCCGCACCATCCACTTGCGACGGATGAACTCGGCGCGGACCGCCGGGTCGATGGACTCGTAGACGGCGCGGATGTCGGCCAGCGGGGTGGCGCCCTGCGTCTCGGGCGGCTGGACGCAGTAGAAGAACAGCAGCTTCGGCCACGCCGCCTGGTAGGAGTTCTCGTTGTGCAGGAAGATCTCGTGGTTCGGCGGGTAGTCGGTGGAGGTGTAGACGTTGCCCTTGAGCGAACGCCGGGGCGAGGACCGCTCCGCGTATTCCAGGGGCTCACCGGAGAAGTCGCGCACCGCCTGCTCGAAGCCCTCCACCCCGCCGATGCCGAACCCGCGCAGCAGCACCGCGCCGTGCTCGGTGAGCAGGGCGCGCAGCCGCCGGCCGGTGCTGGCGAACACCTCGTGCAGCGGCGCCCCGGCGGCTTCGACGACGTGGGGCAGCGTGCGGGGCACGACCTGGTCGACCGACATGGCTCGTTCCTTCCTGGATCAGCTGTTACTGGGACATGGCCACGAGGACGCGGCGCGGGCCGGTGAACGGGCGCCGCCCGTGGCCGACCAGCACGTTGTCGATCACCATCAGGTCGCCGGTGTGCCACTCGACGTCCACGGCCGCGGCCAGGCCCCGGTCGCGGATCTGCACGGCCCAGTCACCGGGGATCGGCGCGCCGTCGGCCAGGGTGACCGACTGCGGCAGGTCCTCGGCGGGCATGATCCTGGCCAGCGCGGCGGCGGTCTCGTCGCCGAGCCCGGCCGGGTGCCACTGGTCGGCCTGGTTGAACCAGACCTCGGCCCCGGTGACCGGGTGCCGGTGGGTGGCCGGGCGGATCTGCTCCACGCGCAGCCCGCCGTCGCCCTTCCACTCCCAAGTGGACTCCGTGCCGCGCAGGAACTCCTCGACCTCGTCCCGGTCCTCGGTCTCGAAGGTGGACTGCCAGCTCTTGCCGAGACCACGGCCGCCGTGCAGGTTCTGCCGGTACCGGACGCCGCCGGAGAACGCCTCGCGGAGGTCCGGGTCGAGCGCCGCCAGCCAGCGGACGCCGTCGGTGAGCGGGGTGGCGCCGCCGGTCTCGGGTGCCTGCTGGCAGTAGAACGCCAGTCGCGACGGCCACGCGTGCGAGTAGGAGAGCTCGTTGTGCATGGAGATCGTGTACTCGGGCGGGTACTCCGTGGAGGTGTAGAGGTTGTCGCCGACCTTGGTGCGCGGCGAGTTCCCGTGCACGTAGGCCAGCCGGTCGGGCAGCAGCGCGTCGAACACCTCGCCGAGGCCGTCCGGGGTGATGCCGAAACCCCGGAACACCAGTGCCTTCTCCTGGGCGAGCAGCGCGCCGACGTCGAGCCCGGCGAGGTAGCCCAGCAGGCCGTCGCGGCTCGCTTCGACCTCGGCGGCGGCCGGGTCGATCTCCAGCGGGGTCCAGTACTCGTTCATCCGTTGTTCCCTCGTGACTCGATGACGACCTTCTCGGTCCGCGGTTCCGCCCAGCCCGCCGCCCGGATCGACGGGCTGGCCAGCGAAAGCCCGGCCAGCAGCGCCATCACCCCAGCTACCAGCCAGACCGTGGTGTCCACTCCGGACAGTCCGAGCAGGACACCGGCGACGGCCGAACCGCCCGCGCTGGCGCCCGAGGTGAGCAGCCCGGCCACCCCGCCGGCCCGGCCCTGCAGGTGTTCCGGGGTGATCCGGGCCTGGTAGACCCCGCCCGACACGTTCATCACCCCGGCCGCGAAGCAGACCGCGGAGAACACCGCGCCGAGCGCGACCGGCCCGGAGACCAGTGCCAGCAACGGGATCAGCAGCGCCCACGTGGTGAAGCAGCCGATCAGCAGGGTGGACAGCGGCAGCCTCCGCAGCCACCACGGACCGCTGAGCGCGCCGCAGATCCCGCCGAGCCCGGCGCCGACGCCGATCAGGCCGACCGCCAGCGGTGAGCCGCCCGCGCCCAGCACCGCGACCACCAGCGCCAGGTTGACGATCTGGAACAGCACGTTCGTGCAGGCGATCAGGGCGATGGCCACGCGCAGGAACTGCTGCCGCCACAGCCAGCGGAGCCCGTCGGCCAGTTCGGCCCGAAAGTTGCCGCTGGTGCCGGTACTCCCCCGCAGGCCGTGCCCGATGCGCAGGAGCGCGCCGAGCGAAAGCAGGTGGGTCAGTACCGCGAAGCCGTAGGGCAGCCAGGCGGCGATCGGCAGCAGCGCCGTGCCGGTCGGCTGCCCGAGCAACCCGGCACCGCGACCGCGGGCTTCGTTGCGCGACAGGGCGGCCGACAGGTCGTCGGGGTGGACGATGGTGCGGACCGCGGCCCGTTCGGCCAGCTGGTAGACCACCGCCGCACTGCCCGCCGCGAAGGCCGCGACCATGGCGTGCGCGAGCGCCGGTCCGCCCGACGCCGCCGCCACGCTCGAAACCGCGGTCAGCGCCACCAGGTCGCTGCCGATCAGCACCCGGCGGCGGTCCCACCGGTCGACCAGCACCCCGGCGGGCACCGGCAGCAGGACGTGCGGCAGCAGCGCGAGAAAGCCCACCGCGCCCGCCTCCGCCGGGGTGCCGCCCTGCCAGATCACCAGCACCGGCCACAGGAAGCCGGTGGTGCGCGCGCCGAGCACCGAGCAGGCGGCCCCTGCCCACAGTAGCCGGAAGTCCCGGTTGTGCCGGAGCCTCGGCCGGTTCACGGCGTGGTCTCCTGGTCGGCGAGGTCGGCAGCGTCGGCAGCGTCGGCGAGGTCGGCCAGCACCCGGCGCTCCAGCTCGGCGGCGATCGCGGCGACCGTCGGCGTCTCGAACAGCGTCCGGACCGGCAGCAGCACGTCGAACCCGGACTGGATCAGCGCGATCACCCGGATGGCCAGGATCGAGTTGCCGCCCGCGGTGAAGAACGACTCGCCCACGCCGATCTCGTGCCCGAGCACCTCGGTGAAGATCCCGGCGATCTGCTCCTCGGCCACGGTTCGCGGGGCGAGCCGCTCGGCGGGTTCGGCCGACGGCAGCGCGACGCGGTCGAGCTTGCCGTTGGCGTTGAGCGGGAGCGCCGGCAGCGGCACGCACACCGACGGGACCAGGTAGTCCGGGAGCAGGCCAGACAGATAGGCCATGACGTCCGGTGCCGGGTCGTCCAGCGGCACGAAGTACGCCACGATTCGGCCGTTCTCGGCGACCACGGCGGACTCCAGCACGCGCGGGTGCGCGTCGAGCACGGCCTGGATCTCGCCCGGTTCCACACGGTAGCCGCGGATCTTCACCTGGTGGTCGGTGCGTCCGCGGAACTCGACCTCCCCGTCCGGCAGCCAGCGGGCCAGGTCACCGGTGCGGTAGAGCCGGGCGCCCGGCGCGCCGAACGGGTCCGGCACGAACCGCTCGGCGGTCAGGTCCGGCCTGCCGAGATAACCACGGGCCACACCGGTGCCGCCCACGTACAGCTCGCCGACCACCCCGACCGGCACCGGCCGCAGATCCCGGTTCAGCACGTACATGGCCAGGTTCGGCAGCGGCCTGCCGATCGGCAACACCGGAGCCGGGCCCGAGTCGTCCACTTCGGACACACAGGTGCCGACGGAGGCCTCGGTCGGGCCGTACTCGTTGAGCACCTCGGTAGTCGGCGCCAGCGCACGCCACTCGGCCAGAGTGCGGCGGGTGAACGGCTCCCCGGCCACCACGAACGTCCTCGCCAGCGAATCGGCCTGCCCGGCGGTGAGTTGCCTGGTCAGCACGTCGAGGTGCGACGGGGTCAGCTTGACGAAGCCGAACGGGCCGGCGCCCGCCAGCCACGCGCCCAGGTCGCCGAGGTCGAGCCCGGCCGGGGCCAGGTGGACGGCCGCGCCGGTGAGCAGCGGGGCCCACAGGTTCGGCATGACCAGGTCGAAGGCGACCGAGGAGAACACCGGCGCGTCGCCGCCCAGCCGGTCGGCGGCCCAGCTCAGGTGGTTGACCAGGCCGCGGTGGGGCACGGCGACGCCCTTGGGCCGGCCGGTGGAGCCGGAGGTGGTGATGACGTAGGCGAGCCGATCGGGCTCGCCGGGGACGTCCACTGGTTCATCCGAGTGCTTCGGGGCATCTTCCAGGAATTGAGCGTTGACCAGCACCTTCGCTTCGGCGTCCACAAGCAGCTGCCCGACCCTGGCTTCCGGGGTGCCGGGGTCTATCGGGAGGTAGGCACCGCCCGCCTTCCAGACGCCGAGGAAGGTGGCGAGCAGATCCGGCCCGCGCTCCAGCAGGACGCCGACCACCGACTCCGGCCCGACTCCGCGCTCGGTGAGCAGGTTCGCGATCCGGTTCGCCCGGCGGTCGAGTTCGCGGTAGGTCACCGTGCCGTGCTCGGCCACGACCGCGCGTGCCTCCGGAGTCGCGGCTACCTGCTTTTCGAACAGCTCGTGCACGCAGGCGTCGGAATACGGGGTCGTCGTGTCGTTCCACTCGGTCAGCACGCGGGTCCGCTCGTCCTCGGACAGCAGCTCGACCTCGCCGAGCGGGGTGGCTGGGTCATCGGCCATCGCGGTGAACACCCGCAGCAGCGAAGCGCGGAAGCGGTCGATCGTGGTCTGGTCGAACAGGGCGGTGGCGTATTCGAGCACACCCAGCATCGAGCCGTCGGGCTGGTGGTGGAGGTAGAGGGTCAGGTCGGTCTTCGCCACGGTCAGCAAGCCGCCGAGGGAGCGCACGTCGTGCTCGGTGAACGCCGATCCGGTGAAGCCTTCGCCGTGCAGGTCGAAGGCGACCTGGTAGACCGGTGTCCTGGCCGGGTCGCGTTCCGGCTCGACCGCGTCCACCAGCAGGTTGAACGGCAGGTCGGCGTCGGACAGCGCGTCCCGGCACGATTCCCCGGCCGCGTCCAGCGCGGTCGCGAAGGTCCACTGTGGATCAAGCGGGCAGCGCAGCGCGACGGTGTTCAGGAAGAACCCGGTGAGGTCGGCGAACTCGGGCCGGTCCCGGCCCTCGACCGGGGCGCCGACCACCAGGTCCCACTGTCCACTGTGGTGCGCGAGCGCGGTGGCGTACCCGGTCAGGAGGGTGGCGAACGGAGTGGTGCCGTGGGCCCGGCCCAGCGCGGTGAGCGCGGCGGTGGTCTCGGCCGGGATGCCGAAGGTGACGTGGGCGCCACGCGGATCGCGCACGGCCGGGCGCGACCGGTCGGCGGGCAGTTCGAGCGGCGTGACCCCGGCCAGGGCTTCCCGGCGGCGGCGCAGCTTCTTGGCCACCACGTCGTCGGCGGTCACTTCTCGTTGCCAGGCGGCGTAATCGCGGTAAGTCAGGTCCAGCGCGGGAAGTTCGGCACCGGTGAGCAGCGCGGTGAAGTCGCGGTCGAGCACCGCGGCGGACCGGCCGTCGCTGGCGATGTGGTGGATGGCCAGCGCGAGCACCTGCTCTCCCGGCGTCCTGGCCAGCCTCGCCCGCAGGATCGGACCGTCGGCCAGTTCGAAGCCGTGGTCGAACAGGTCGGCCAGCGCCACCGCCAGCCCATCCCGGCCGGTGTCCACGACTTCCAGCGGGACGGGTGCGGCCGGGTCGACCACCTGCACGGGAGCGCCGTCCCGAGCCAGGTAACGGGTGCGCAGCGACTCGTGCCGGGCGACCAGCGCGTCCAGCGCGGTGCGGACGGCGTCGGCGGAAATCTCCTGGCCGACCCGGAGGAACACCGGGGCGACCCATTCCGGGCCACCCGGGTCGAGCTGTTCGGCGATCCACAACCGCTGCTGCCCGAACGACAGCACCCCGGGACCGCTTGTTCTTCGTGGAGCCGGGATCAGCACCTCGCCGACCAGCTTCGCCTGCTCGGCCACGGTTGTCGCCTTGACCAGCCGTCGCATCGGGAAGTCCGCGCCGAGGCCGTCACGCAGTTCGGTAACCAGGCGCATCAGCACCAGAGACGAGCCGCCGAGGCCGTAGAAGTCGTCGTGCACGCCGACTTCATCAACCTCAAGCACGCGTGCCCAGACTTCGGCGATCCGGCGTTCGGTGTCCGTGCGGGGTGCCACGCGCACGCTCGCACTGGGCTCGGGCAGGGCGCGCCGGTCGACCTTTCCGCTGGCGGTCAGCGGGAATTCGGCGAGCGGCACGACCGCGGCGGGCAGGTGCGTCGACGGCAGTCGTTCGGTGAGGAAGCCACGGAAGTCCACTTCGGACCGAGCGGTCCGGACGTAGGCGACCAGCCGTCCTTCGTGCGCGAGCACCACCACGTCGTCGGCCAGCGGGTGGTCCGCGAGCGCGGACGCCACCTCGCCGGGCTCGATCCGGACGCCGTTGACCTTGACCTGGTCGTCGATCCGTCCGACGTAACCCAGCACGCCGTCCGGTGACCAGCGGACCAGGTCGCCGGTGCGGTACAGCCGGGCCCCGGGGTCGCCGCCGAACGGATCGGGCACGAACCGTTCCGCGGTCAGGCCGGGCTGGTCCAGATATCCCCTGGCCACGCCGATCCCGCCGAGGTGTAGTTCACCGACCGCGCCCACCGGGGACAGCCCGCCGGTCACCGGGTCCAGCACCAGTACCCTGGCGCCGGTGATCGGCCTGCCGATCGGCACGGGCCCGGTCTTGGTGGCCGGGTCGACGCGGTGCGCGGTCGCGTCGATCGTGCACTCGGTGGGGCCGTAGGTGTTCCACAGCACGGGATTTCCCGTGCGATGGGCGGCTTCCGCCAACTCCCCGCGCAGCGGTTCACCCGCGGAACACAGCAGCCGCAACGATTCGCAGCGCGTCCAGTCCGGTTCCGCCACCAGCGCCCGCAGCACGGACGGCACCACCTGCAGCACGGTGGCCCGGTGTTCCCGGACCGCGCGCACGATCGCGGCGGGGTCGCGCTCGGCTCCCACCGGCGCCAGCACCACCGTGCCCCCGGCGACCAGTGGCGCGAAGATCTCCCAGCAGGCAGCGTCGAAGGTGAGCGCGGTCTTGTGCAGTACGCGGTCCGCCGGACCGAGTTCCTGCTTGCGGATCGCCCAGCCGACCCGGTTCGCGATGGCCTCGTGGGTGATGACCACGCCCTTGGGCTGACCGGTCGAGCCGGAGGTGTGCACCACGTACGCCGCGTTCGCGCCCTCCGCCCGTTGCTCGGGTTCATGGCGCGGCTGCCGCGAGGCCTCGGCCAGGTCCACCTGCCCGGGCCCCGGGGTTCCGCCGAAGTAGAGCCGGACACCGGCCAGCATCGAGTCCACGCGCGCCCGCGGGTGCTCCGGGTCGAACGGCACGTAGGCCGCCCCGGCCTTCCAGACGCCCAGCAGCGCCACCACCAGGTCGACCCCGCGCGGAAGCCCGACGCCGACGAGGGTTTCCGGGCCCGCGCCCAGGTTCCGCAGGTGGTGGGCGACCTGGTTGGCGCGCGCGTCGAGGTCGGCGTAGGTGATCTCGGCGGTACCGGCGACCAGCGCGATCGCGTCCGGCGTGGCCGCGGCGGCGCTGGTGAACTGGGCGGGCAGGCTCGGTGTCATTTTCGGCTCAGCCGGCGGTCTGGGTCTGGCCGGCGTCCATCCGGCGGCGCAGGCTCAGCGGGCGCAGATCGGTCCACACCTCGCTGATCCGGGACAGGCAGTGCTCCCGGCTGCCGGAGGTGCCCTCCGCGGTCCAGCCGGCGGGCAGGTCCCGGCCGGAGTCCCAGATCGAGTACTGCTCCTCGTGGTTGTACACCACGAGGTAGGTGCGGTCGTCTGGCATGGTCTCTCCTCGGTTCGGTGTGGTCAGACGCCGGACAGGTCGCGGGGCGCCCAGAGGTGGGCGACCTCGCCGAAGTGGGCGGTCACCCAGGCGTCGGAGAAGATGGTGTCGAGGTAGCGGTCGCCGCCGTCGGCGAAGACCAGCACGCAGTGCGCGCCGTCCGGGATCCGCGGGGAGAGCCGTTCCAGCGCGGCGACCACCGCCCCCGAGGAACCCCCGGCGAGCACCGCCTCCCGGCGCAGCAGCCTGCGGCAGGCGACCACACTGTCCAAATCGGACACGTGGACCACCTCGTCGATCAATGAGGGATCGGTCAGCGGCGGCACCACCGAAGCGCCGTGCCCCGGCAGCAGCCGGGGGCCCGCCTCCCGGCCGAAGATCACGCTGCCGGTGGCGTCCACGCCGATCACCCTGGTGCCCATGCCGGTGGCCCGGATGTGGTCGGCGCAGCCCCGGAGCGTGCCGAAGGTGCTCGCCGAAGCGAACAGGAAGTCCACCCGGCCGCCGAGTTCGCCGGCGATCTCCGCCATCGTCTCGTGGTGCGCAGCCGGGTTGAGCGGGTTGGTGTACTGGTTGGGCCAGAACGCGTGCGGAATGGTCGCGGCCAGCTCCCGCACGCGTGCCAGGCGGGCGGGCAGGTACTCACCGGAGGCCGGGTCGGGCTCGGTGATCACCTCCACCTCGGCCTGGTAGGCGGCGAGCAGGGCCAGGTTGCGGGAGGTGGTGCGCGCGTCGACCACGCAGACGAAGCGCAGGTCGAAGTAGCGGCACACCTGGGCCAGCCCGATGGCGAGATTGCCGGAGCTGGACTCCACCACCACCGACCGCCCCGGCACCAGTTCGCCGGACTCCAGTGGGCCCCGGAGCATGGCGTAGGCCGTGCGGTCCTTGATGCTGCCTCCGGGGTTCGACCGCTCCAGCTTGGCGAACACCCGGCCGCCGAAGCCGGGCAGCAGGTTGCGCAGCTCCACCAGCGGGGTCCGGCCGATGGCGGCCAGAATCCCGGGCGGTGCGCTGCCGGGCGATCGGAGTGACACGGCTCCCCCAGGGGATCGGGTGCCCGGCCGGGGACCTGTGCCACCGGCCGGTGAACGGGAGCGAGCCTTACAGCGGCCTCCATATCCGGGCCATCTCCGCACCCGCGCGCCGGTATCCGCGGAATATGGCGCGGTGGCGGAGGGTGCGCTCAGCGCGGTCCCCGTACCCGCGCGGGACGAGGAGCCGACCATGTCCGAGAAGACCGCGGTGACCCCGGCGGAACTGCGCGCGTTTGTCGTCGACCACGTCGCCAGGACCACCGGCCTTCCAGCCGGGGAGGTGGACCCCGCGCAGCCGATCTCCGCGCTCGGGGTCGACTCGGTGCACGCGATCGACCTGGTGGTGGCCTGCGAGCGGTTCCTCGGCCGCCCGGTGCCCGACGACCTGCTGTGGCGCGCGCTGTCCATCGACGCGATGGTCGAGCAGCTGACCGGCGGCCAGGGATGACCAGTACCCGGCCCCGGCTCGACGCCCGGTCCGCGGCTCGGCTGGCCGAGGACCTCGAACGGTTCCTGGGCGACCCGCGTGAACCGGGCAGCCGGATCTCCTTCCGCACCCAGCTCCACCACGACGACCGGGATGAGCCCGCGCCCGACGCGTTCGCCGCGCTCCGGGAGTGGGGTCTCCCCCGGTACTTCGTGCCCGAGGCGGACGGCGGCGAGTTCCGCGACATCGACGAGCTGTTCACCCTGTTCCGGGTGCTGTCACGCCGGGACATGACGCCCGCGCTCAGCCTGGCCGCCACGTTTCTCGCCTGCCTCCCGACCTGGGGCTGGGGTTCGGCGGAGCAGCGGGCGCGCGTAGCAGAGCTGGTGGGGTCCGGCGCGCTGGGCACGTTCGGGCTCTCCGAACCGGACCACGGCTGCGACGTCACCGCCGCCGAACTGACCGCCGAACCGGACGGGGACGGCTACCTGCTTTCGGGCACCAAGTGGCCGGTCGGCAACGGCACGCGCGGTGCCTTCGCGACGATCTTCGCCAGGACCGGCGCTCCCGGGCCGCGGGGCTTTTCCGCGTTCCTGGTGGAAAAGGCGGCGCTCGACCCGGCGCGGTGGTCACCGGAGCACCGGGCGCTCACCCTCGGCCTGCGCGGCGCCGACGTCAGCGGGATCAACTTCGACCGCTGCCCGGTACCGGCGTCGGCGTTGATCGGGCTGCGCGGGCACGGCCTCGACGAGGCGATCAAAACGCTGCAGCTGAGCCGGGTCCTGGTCACCGGGATGTGCCTGGGCGCGGCGGACACCGGGCTGCGCGTCACCCTGGACCACATCCGCAGCCGCGTGCTCTACGGCAAGACCGTGCACGAACTGCCGGTGATCCGCGAGCAGGTGCTGGCCGCCTACGCCGACCTGCTGATCGCCGACTGCGTCACCGCGCCGGTCAACCGCGCCTTCTCGGTGGCCCCGGAACGGCAGAGCCTGTGGTCGTCGGTGACGAAGTACCTCGTCCCGATGCTCACCGACGACGCGCTCGGCAGCCTCAGCGGGGTTCTCGCCGCGCGGCACTACCTGCGGGAGGGCGTCGCCGACGGGATGTTCCAGAAGTTGTTGCGGGACAACCGGATCGTCAGCGTCTTCGAGGGCACCTCGCATGTGCACCAGCACGTCGTCGCCACCCAGCTGCCTTCGCTGCTCACCGGGCAGGTTCCAGAAAGCGGGCTGCTGCGCCCGTTGTTCTCCAGGGCCGAGGACCCGCTCGGCTGGGATCTGCGGTTCGGCCGGTTCCAGCTTTCCAACGGTGGCGCCGACGAAATCACCCAGAGCTGGCCCGCCGCCGTCGCCGAGCTGGACGGGACCGGCCCGGCGTGGACGAGCCTGCGTGCGCTGGCCGCGGAAATCGACCGGGCCCGGAGCAAGCTGCACGAGGACGCGACCGAACTGCTGCGCGCCGAGCGTTCGCTGACTTCCACCGCGCGCGGGTTCGGCCTCAGCCGCCGCCACTGCCTGCTGCACGCCGCCGCGTGCTGCGTGCACACACTGCTGGCCAACCGCGACAGTGATTTCACTGGCTTCCTCGGCCAGCCGGAGTGGGTTGTGCTGTGCCTGCAACGCATCCTGACCCGGCTTGGCACCGAGCAGTACCTCGATCCGGCCTGCGCCCCGGTGGTGGAGGCGGAAATGCTCCGCTGCTGGCGCGAAGGCGCCCTGTTCTCCCTCACCCCACTGGCCGTCGCCGACCCACGGGAGCCCCGGTGAACACACTCACGTCCGCGATCCACCAGCACGCGACCGCCGCACCCGATGCCGAGGCGGCGATCTACGTTCCGGACCGGCCGGGCTCGGGCACCGAAACCGTGCTGACCTACGGAGAACTGGACACGCGCGCCCGCGTGGTCGCCGCCTGGCTGCGCGAGCGTTACCCGGCGGACACGCGCGTCCTGCTGCTGTACCCGGCGGGCACCGAGTTCCTCGTCGGCTTCACCGGCTGCCTCTACGCCGGGATGCTGCCGGTGCCCGCTCCCCTGCCCGCCGCGAACAACGCCGGGCAGCTGGCCCGCCTCGACCGGATCATCGCGGTCGCGGAGCCGTCCGCCGTGCTCACCGACGCGGCGCACCTGGAGCGACTGACCGGCGAACTGGCGCACACCGGCCTGACCTGCGCCGCCACCGACGGCGGAATCACCGGTGACGTGTCGTCGTGGCGCCTGCCCGAAGTCACCCCGGACACCCCGGCCTTCCTCCAGTTCACCTCGGGCTCGACCACCGATCCGAAGGGCGTGGTGGTCTCGCACGGCAACCTGGACCACAACCTGGCGCTGATGAAGGCGACCTTCGCCCTGCCGGACGGCATGCGTCTGGCGAGCTGGCTGCCGCACTACCACGACATGGGCCTGATCGTGGTGCTGCTGATGGCGCTGCGGCACGGCGGGCGGGCGTCGATCATGTCGCCGACCGGATTCCTGCGTGATCCGTTCCGCTGGCTGGAGGTCATCGACAAGCACGACGTGCACCTGAGCCCGGCGCCGAACTTCGCCTACGACCTGTGCGTCCGGCGGATCGACGCGGACCGTGCCCGCGAACTGGACCTGTCGCGGTGGCGGGTGGCGATCAACGGCGCCGAACCGGTGCAGCGCGGCACCATGGCGGCCTTCCAGGAGCGGTTCGGCCCCGCCGGGCTCGGCGAGCACGTCCAGTGCCCGTGTTACGGCATGGCGGAGGTCGGGGTGTTCATCACCGGCACGCCGGCGGGCACGGCGGCCACCGGGCGGGCCGTGGCCGCCGAAGCGTTGGAGCGCAACGAATTCATCACGCCGAATGGTGACGAACCGGTTCGTTCGTTGATGAGCAGCGGGGTGACGCCCCGGGGTTTCGGCACGCTGGTGGTCGACCCGGAAACGCTGGAAGCCCTGCCGGAGGGCCGGATCGGCGAGATCTGGCTGCGCGGCCCGAGCGTGGCACTCGGTTACTGGCAGGACCCGGACACCACGGCCGCGACCTTCGGCGGCTACACCGCGGACGGCCGCGGCCCGTACCTGCGCACCGGCGATCTCGGCGTGCTCGCCGAAGACCGCCTCTACATCACCGGCAGGCTCAACGAACTCATCATCATCCACGGCCGCAACCTCTACCCGCACGACCTGGAGCACCACCTGCGCTCCCTGCACCCGGCGCTGGCCGACGGGCTCACCGCCGCGTTCGCCGTGCCCTGCCAGGGCACCGAGCGGATCGTGGTGGTGCACGAGGCACGGGCGGACGACCGGGAACTGCTCGCCGAACTCGGCACGGCGGTGAAAGCGGGGCTGTCCACCTTCGCCGACGTCAGCGTGGCCAATGTCGCCTTTGTCGGCCGCGGCGGGATTCGCCGTAGCACGAGTGGCAAGATTCGTCGACGGTACATGCGGCAATTGTTTATGGCCGCCGAGTTGGGCGCGCACTGGGAAGATCTGGAACCGGCCGTGCGCATTCTCTACCGGATCAGAGCAGAGCTACCAGCCCGCTGATTCTTGTAAACTCCTGAATTGCGTTCCGCTGTGCAACGCGGCCAGAAGTGGGCGTTCGGCGGATTGACACGAAATCAGGAGTAGGCATGTCCGTACTGGGGGACATCGCCCGCGAAGCCGCACGCGTGCGGACGGTGGGCGAACTGGCCGCGGTGCTGAACAAGGTGCGCCGCGGCAACAGGTCGGCCGACGGCCGCGAGCTGACCTACCGGGATCTGGCCGCGGTCACCGGCATCCCGCACACCACCATCGGCACCTATCTTTCGGGCAAGGTGCTCGCCCCCGCCGACCGCTTCGACCTACTGGTCACCGCGCTGGGCGCGCCACCGGCCCTGTCGCAGGCGCTGGCCACGGCGCGTGACCGGGTGGAGGACCAGCGCCGCGCCACAGGCGAGCCGGACCGGCGAGATTCGGCGCTGAGCGCGCTCGCGCACCAGTCGCTCGGCGTGGCCGGTCTCATCGCGGGCGGCACGGCCGACGACACCCTTGGCTGGCTGGAACAGCAGATCAGGCTCTGCGCGATCGACTACTCGCGGCTGCCTGCCGAGGAGATCGTGCCGGACCTGATCAAGCTCCACCGCACCGTGCTGGGCCTGCTCAACGTGCACATGGGCCGCGAGCAGTCCCGGCGGCTCTTCTTCTGCTGCGGCCTTTCCGGCTACCTGCTGGCGAGCGCGAGCCACGACCGGATGGACTGGGTGACCGCGGGACGGCAGGCCGAGGCGGCACTGGTGTTCGCCGATCGCGCCGGGAACCGCAACCTGCGCGCATTGATCCACAACATCCAGTCGTTGAGCAGCATGCTCCGCGGCAGGCCCGCCGAAGCGCTCCGGTACGCCTCCGCCGGGGTCACCGCCGCGGAAAGTGCGGGAATGTCGGTACTTTTGCCCTTGCGTGAAGCCCGCGCGTTTGCGCTTCTGCGCCGGACCGACGACGCCTATCGTGTGTTGCGCGACGTGGAGCGCGTCCGTGAAAGGGTAAAACCAGATGATTTCGACGGCGTGCTCGGCTACACCGAGGAAAACGCCGAACAGACCTATCTGGGCTTTCTGGCGGAGGCGTTCGCCGCTTTACCGCCGTCGAAGGAATCGTTGCCGGCGGCCGAGCGGCACGCGCGCAACGCGGTCGACGCCTATCCCGATCCCCGCGACTGCGTCTGGGCCGCGGACCGCGCCGCCATCTCCCACCTGCTCCTCGCCACCGCGCACGCGCACCAGGACCAGCTCGACGCGGTGACCCCCGCGGTCGAGCCGGTTCTGGCGCTGCCGCGGTGGAAGCGCAACGCGGATCTGCGCCACGCGGCCGGGAACCTGCGCACCGCGGTCCGCGCCGCCGGCGCGCGCGACCCCCGCCGCGAGCGCCTGTCACACGCCCTCGCGGAGTTCTCCGGCGACGCCTGAGTTCCATATGCGGCCGGTGGTGGCGATATGGAGCGGATAAGGACGGCGCTGCCACGATTGTTGGGGATCACCCGACAATCGGAGGGCAAATGAGCAGCCCCGAACCAGCGACCGTGCCCGGCTTGATCACGTGTGTCACGCCGGATGTTGTCGCCTTGGTGACCGGCCACCGGGAACTGACCTACGCCGAGCTGGCCACGCGGTCGGAGACGGCGGCTCGCCGCCTGTCCGCGCGCGGCGCCGGGCCGGGGACCGGGGTCGCGGTGGCGGTACCGCACGGGCCGGACTTGGTCGTCGCGCTGCTGGCGGTGTGGCGGGCGGGGGCGACGGTCGACCCGGCGGCGGACCTCATCCTCACCGCCGATCAGCTGACCGGGACGGACGTGCCTTCGGCGCGACTCGCCGGGCCGCGGGCCGACGACGTGGCGGTCAGTCCCGGGCTCACTCACCGCAAGCTCGTCGAACGCGCGCGCTGGGCGGCTCGGCGGCAGGGCCTGTCCAGGCACGACCGGGTGCTGCACACAACGCCGGACGGCGCGCACTGGGAACTGTTCGCGCCGCTCTCGGTCGGCGCCACCGTCGTCTTTCCCAGCGCCTTCCCCGGCAACACTGTCGTTCCGGCGATCGTGGACCACGGCGTGACCGTGCTCCACGCCCGTGCCGCGGACCTGCCGCCACTGCTGGCCGATCCGGACTGGGCCCGCTGCCACTCCCTGCGACTGCTGTACAGCGAGGGCGAACCGCTGTCGATCGACCTGCTCAACCTCGCGCGCGGGCACGAGTCCGGTTCACCGTCCGTGCTCGACCTCTTCGAACGCCGCGCCGACGAGACACCGGACGCGATCGCGGTCGACTACGCCGGGGGCACCACCTCGTACCGCGAACTCGACGCGCTGGCCAACGGCATCGGGCAGCACCTGCGCGAAGCCGGTGTCTCCGCCGGAGAAGCCGTCGGTGTGCTCGTCGACCGGGGTCCGCTGCTGTCCGCGGCGATGCTCGGGGCGTGGAAGGCGGGCGCGGCCTACGTACCGATCGATCCGTCCTACCCCGCCGAGCGAATCGGCCACATGCTCGCCGACGCGAAGGCCACCGTCGCCGTCACCACCGACCGCTACACGAGCCGGTTCACCGCACGCACGATCCTCGCGAACCACGTCGAAGGCAGCGAGGCGGCACCCACCCGCGTGCGCGATCTGGCGGCCCCCGCCTACATCATCTACACCTCGGGTTCGACCGGCAGGCCGAAGGGCGTGCGGGTCAACCACCACGGCCTGGTCAACCACATCTCCTGGGCCGCGGCGAGCCTCGCCGCCCGCGGTGACGGTGGCGCGCCGGTGTTCTCCTCGGTCGCCTTCGACCTGGTGCAGCCCAATCTGTGGGCGCCGCTGGTCACCGGCCAGCGGGTCTGGTTCCTGCCGCAGGACACCCCGCTCGACCAGCTCGGCCCGGTGCTCGCCGAGGCCGCGCCGTTCAGCTTCGTCAAGCTCACGCCCAGCCATCTCGACGTGCTCGCCGCGACGCTCACCCCGGCGCAGGCGGCCGGGATCGCGCCGGTTTTTGTGGTCGCCGGTGAGCCGCTGAGCGCGCGGACCGTCCGCGCGTGGCGCGCGCTGGCGCCGGGAACCCAGCTGATCAACGAGTACGGCCCGACCGAGGCCACCGTCGGCAGCACCATCTGGCCGGTGCCCGCCGAAGCCACCGCCGAGGTGCTGCCGATCGGCTCGCCGCTGCCCGCGATGACCTCCTACGTGCTCGACGACCGGATGCGCCCGGTGCCGGTGGGGGTCGCGGGTGAGTTGTTCGTCGGCGGGCTCGGGGTCGCGGACGGGTACGCGGGCAACGCCGTGCTGACCGCGCAGCGGTTCGTGCCCGACCCGTTCTCCGTCCAGTCGGGCAGGCGCCTGTACCGGACCGGCGATCTGGCGCGGTGGACCGGCGAGGGCGTGATCGAGTTCCTCGGCCGCCAGGACGACCAGGCCAAGATCCGCGGGCACCGGGTAGAGCCCGGCGAGGTGGCCGCGGTACTCGCCGAACACCCCGGCGTGGCCGACGCGGCGGTGCTCGCGGTGGACGGCGATCACGGCCCCTACCTGGTCGGTTACGTGGTGCCCGCGACCTCGGTGAGCCAGCAGAAGGGCTGGCTCACCACCTACTGCGCCACCCGGCTGCCCGACTACCTGGTGCCCGCCCAGATCGTCGAACTGGACGCGCTTCCGCTCAACGCCAACGGAAAGCTCGACCGTTCGAAGCTGCCCGTGCCGGACCGGACCACCGCGGAGTTCGAGCCCCCGCGGACCGCCACGGAAAAAGCGCTCGCCGAGATCTGGGCGCGCGTGCTCGACCTCGACCGGGTGGGCCGCCAGGACGCCTTCTTCGCGCTGGGCGGGCACTCGATCCTGCTGATCCGCGTGATCGCCGAGACCAACGCGGCGGGGCTCGCGGTGTCGCTGTTCACCTTCTTCGAGAACGACGCGCTGGCCGCGGTCGCCGCGGCGATCGACGCCACCGCCCCACCGGCGCCCGCCGCTCCCGCGCCCGCATCCGAGAATCACGACCTCGCCCGCCTGGTTTCCGAAGCGCTGGAAGAGTTCCCGGTGCCGGGCGCCTGCCTCGGCATCATCGACGGCGGTGAAATCGTCGAGGTGCGGGGGTTCGGCTCCACCACCGCGGACACGCTGTTCACCGTCGGTTCGGTGAGCAAGTGCGTCACCGCGCTCGGTGTGCTGCGGCTGGTCGACGAAGGCGTGCTGGACCTCGACGCGGACGTCGGCGAGTACCTGCGCGCGTGGTCCGTGCCCGACGCACCCGGCCTTCCGCCGGTGACCCCGCGCCTGCTGCTGAGCCACCGGACCGGTCTCACCAGGGAACTGCCGCTGGGCTTCCGCCCAGGGGAGCCGATGCCGACCGTCGCCGACCTGCTGCACGGCCGCCCGCCCGCGGTGGGCGAGCCGATCCGCCGGGAACGCGTGCTCGGCGGAGGGGTCTACTACTCGGGCACCAACTACCTCGTGCTCCAGCAGCTCGTCGAGGACGTCATCGGCAAGCCGCTGGCCGAGTCGATGCGCGAGCTGGTACTGGAACCCTTGCACCTCAAGGGAAGCGGCTACGAGCGCGAACTCCCCCAGCAGACCGCGCGGCCCGTCGCGCGCGGGCACGACCGCGACGGCACTCCCCTCGCCTGTGGCTGGCTCGACCGGCCCGACGCCGGTGCGGCCGGTTTCTGGACCACCGGCACGGATCTCGCGACCATCGTCAGCGAGATCCGGCGCAGCTACCTCGGCCGCCCCGGCGCCCTGCTGTCGCGGTCACTGGCGACGGAAATGCTCACCCCGCCCGAGCACAGCTCGTTCGGCCTCGGTGTGGTCAGCGAGCGGATCGGCGGAGATCTCCAGTTCGGCCACGGTGGCTCGCCGATCGGGTACTACGCCGGGATCGCCTGCCGCGTCCGCCAGGGCACCGGCCTGGCCCTGCTCGCCGACTCCGATCTCGGCAAGCCGCTGTTCTACCGGGTGATGGCGCGGATGAACTGGGAGTTCCCGTACGACGCCCCCCGCGACGAACTCGCTGTGCTGTAACGGAAACGCCCGCCGGTCGACGAAGCTCGCCCCCGCCCCATGTCACGAATGTGGCTTTCGAGACGCCAGACGTCTCGAAAGCCACATTCGTGACACGAGCGCCCCTCCCGGACCGGTCAGGCAGTAGGCACCCGTGCGCTCGGGATCAGCGGCACGGAATCCCTGGCGACCACCCGGACCAGCTCGTGGAAGTGGTACCGGACCCCGTCCGGCGAGCAGTTCACTTCGAGCAGCCGCGCGTCCAGCAGGTTCTCCACGAGGTCGTGCGCCGAAGCCACCGGCAGCCCGAGCGCGCTGGCCGCGGTGTCGACGGAGAAACCGGGCGCGTCGATGCCACCGAGCACGTAGAACGCCGAGAGGCTCTCCTCGTCCACGCCGAGCAGCGTGCGCTCGATGGCGCCGCGGACCTCCAGATCCGCCTGGCGCAGTTCGTCCAGCCGCCGGTCCGGGAGCCGGAGGCGTTCGGCCAGCACGGCCAGGCGCCAGTGCGGTTTCGCCACCAGCCGCCCGCCCGCGATCCGCACCGCCAGCGGCAGTCCACCGCAGTAGCGCACGATGTCCCGCGCGGCTTCCGGTTCCGCGTCGACGCGGGCCGGGCCGATGATCTTCGCCAGGAACCGCAGTGCCGACCCGGGATCGAGCACACCGAGGTCCACCATCGGCACGCCCTCGATGGCGGCGAGCCGGGTGCGGCTGGTCACCAGTGCGCCGCAGCGTGGGGTGTCCGGCAGCAACGGCCGGATCTGCTGCTCGTCGGCAACGTTGTCCAGCACGACGAGCACCCGTCTGTCCACCAGGACCGCCCGGTAGCGCCGGACGCGCTCGTCCAGGCCGTCCGGCACCACGGCCACGCTGCCCTCCAGCGCGGCCAGCAGGTCGCCGAGCAGATCCTCCGAGCTGCGTTCGCCCGCTTCGACGTACACCTGCCCGTCCGGGTATTCCTCCCGCAGCCGGTGCGCGGCGTGCATCGCGAGCGCGGACTTCCCGACCCCGGCCATCCCGGCGACCACGCAGCCGACGCGCCTGCCGTGCGGGGTGTCGGCGGGCCGCAGCAGGTCGAGGATCCGCTCGAGTTCGGCTTCCCGGCCGGTGAAGTCGGCCAGGTCCGGCGGCAGCCAGGCCCCGAGCTTCGGCTGCGTCTCACCGGACCGCGTTTCGGGTACCGGGTGCGCCTGCAGGATGTGCTGGTGCAGATCGCGCAGTTCAGGGCCGGGGCCGATGCCCAGCTCGTCGGCCAGCAGCTGCCGGTAGCCCTGGTAGGACGTGAGCGCGTCGGCCTGGCGCCCGCTGCTGGCCAGTGCCTGCATCAGCTGCCCGCGCAAACGTTCGCGCAACGGGTGCGCGGTCACCAGCCCGGCCAGTTCTGGCACCAGCTCGGCGGGCCTGCCGAGCGCGAGGTCCGCTTCGATGCGGTCCTCCAGCACCGACATCCGCGCTTCCTCCAGTGGCGGGCGCTGGGCGGCACTGAGGGGTTCGGTCACCCCGGTCAGGCACGGCATCCGCCACATCGCCAGCGCCGCGCGCAGGCTCATCGCGGCCTCGGTCCAGCGCCCGTTCTCGGCTTCTTCCCTGCCGCGCGCGGCGAACCGCTCGAACTCGGCCAGGTCGAGCCGCTCCGGCTGGATCTGCAGCAGGTAACCGGGCAGTTGCCGGATGATCGGCACGCTCGGCCCCAGTCGCTGCCGCAACCGCGAGACGTAGGTCTGGATCTGCGCCGCGGCGGTCGCCGGCGGCTGGTCCCCCCACAGCATTTCGGCGATGTGCCCATCGGAGACCACGCGGTTGCGCGCGAGCAGCAGTACCGCGAGCACGGTCCGCATCTTGCACGCGCTGAGTTCGACCACGCGGTTGGCGTCGTCACGCACCTCGACGGGCCCCAGCAGCTGAAACCTCATACGGGTCTTTCTCCTGTTCGGCTGGCCCCCGCGAAAGTGTGCAACGCCATCGGCGGCTGAACAGGGAATCTTGTACAAGCTTGTACAGCGCTCAGTGCGCGACCGCTCGCGCTTCGCCCAGCGCGGCCAGCTCGGCCCAGAGGTCCGGCGCGTCCGCGCTCACCGTCAGCAGCCGCCCGGGTGGCGCGATCCCTTCGGAGACCGACAGTTCGCGCCCGGTGACCAGCGCGATCACGGTTTCCGCCGGATCGACCAGCCCCTGTGCCAGCGCGACCCGCAGCCCGGCGGTCGCGGCGGCCCCAGCGGCTTCCGCACCGATCCCGGCGTAGGAAGCCAGCTCCCCCATGGCGGTGACCATCTCGTCGTCGCTGACCGCGACGAACGCGCCCCCACTCGCCCGCACCTCGTCGACCGCGCGATCCCCGATCGACGGTTCCGGGACGTCGATGCCGTCGGCGATGGTGCCCCGCACCGGTGGCGGCGGCCCGCCCAGCTCGGACCACGCGTGCACCAGCGGACGGCAGCCGTCCGCCTGCACGCCGATCAGCCGCGGCGGCGCCGGGATCACCCCGCAGGCGACCAGCTCGCGGAAGCCGATGGCCAGCCCCACCAGTGTCGGCCCGTCCCCGACCGGCACCAGGACCACTTCGGGCGCCCGCGCGCCGAGCTGCTCCCAGATCTCGAAGGCGACGGTCTTCTTGCCCTCCAGCGTCAACGGGTTGACCCCGGTGTTGCGGTCCAGCCAGCCGAACCGGCCGACCGCCTCGCGCGAGAGGTCGAAGGCGGCGCGATAACCCTCCCGCACCCGCACCACGTCGGCGCCGAACACGCGCATCAACTCGATCTTCGCCGCGCTGCACCCGATCGGCACGAAGATCACCGCTCGCAGTGCCGCCGCGGCGGCGCCGATCGCGGTGGCCAGCGCCGCGTTCCCGGTCGAGGAGGTGGTGATCGTCCGCGCGCCTTCGCGCAGCCCGGCTTCGATCACCAGCGCGGTGGCGCGGTCCTTGTTGGACGCACTCGGGCCCCAGGTCTCGTCCTTCAGCCACAGCCGGGGCAGGCCGAGCCTGGCCCGCAAGGCGGCCGGGCCGAGCAGCGGGGTGCCGCCGACCGGCAGCGCGTACCGGATCGGGCCGTCGCCGAGCGGCAGCAGCGACCGGTACCGCCACATGGTCCACGGGCCGGCGCCCGGTTCCGGCAGCAGCTCCGGCCCGTACCGGTAGCCGGTCACCGGCACCATTCCAGGATCGCCATCGCCGAGTGCAGCTTGTTCTCCGCCTGGTCGAAGGCGATGCTCCTCGGCCCGTCGAGCACGTCGGCGGTGACCTCCTCACCACGCCGGGCCGGGAGGTCGTGCAGGAACACGGCCTTCGGGCTGCCCTCCCACAGCTCACCGGTCACCTGGAACGGCGCGAACCGCACGCGCCAGTCCGGGTCGGTCTTGACCGTACCGGTGGTCTCCCAGCGGGTGGTGTAGATGGCGTCGAGGTTCAGCGGCAGGCCGACCATGTGGTGGCGCTCGATCACGGTGGAGCCGCTGCGCGCGGCCAGCGCGGTCGCGCGGGCGCTGACGTCCTCGGACAGGCCGTAACCCGGAGGCGTCCGCAGCTCAAGGTAGGTCCCCGGATACCTGGTCAGGGACATGGCCAGTGATGCCGCGGTGTTGTTGCCCTCGCCGACGTAGAGCACGCGCAGGTCGTCGATCCGCTTGAACTGGCGCTGCAGCGTGGTCAGGTCGGCCAGCGCCTGGGTCGGGTGCTCCTCGTGGCTCATCGCGTTGATCACCGACATGCGGTCCTGCTTGGCCCACTCCCGCATCTCGGCACCGCGTTCGGCGGTCCTGGCCACCAGGACGTCCAGCATCCTGGAGAACACCCGGCCGGTGTCCTCGCTGGTCTCACCGGTGTTGGTCTGCAGTTCGGCAGGCCCGAACGAAACCAGCTGCGCGCCGAGCCGCAGCGCGCCGGTGGAGAAGGCGGCCCTGGTGCGGGTGGAGGTCTTGCGGAAGTAGATCCCGGCGATCACCCCGTCCAGCCGGCCGCGCGGGTCGGCCTCGCGCTCGCCGAACTCGGCCGCCCGGTCCACTATGGACATCAGGTCGTCGTCGGTGAGGTCGTCGGTGGAGATGAGGTGACGTGCGGCCACAGGGAACTCCCAAGGTCAGGCTGGCTGGTTCGTTTCCACTACCGAGCTGTTCCACAGCACCAGCAGGTCGTGCCGCTCGTCGGTGGGCAGCAGGTCGGCCAGGTCCCACCGCGCGGCGGGGTCGGCGAGCACCGCCTCGAAGGCCGCCCGGTACATCCCGGCGAGGCGGCGCGCGTCGGCGGGCCGCAGCGCGGCGGTGTTGGTGCGCAGCGAAAGGCCGCCCGAGTTGCCGATCACGTTGAGCGGGAACTCGTTGCTGCCCGCCACGCTCTCCTCCGGGGCGATCCGGCCGGGCTCGTCCACCGTGACCCGGCCGAAGTCCTGGTAGCTGAAGTAGACGTCGACGAGCCTGCGGTCACCGCCCAGCTCGCGCCCGACGGCGGCCATCGGGAAGAACCGGTGCGGCCAGGTCACCAGTTCGGCGGCGGCCACCTCGGCGATCAGGCCGGTCCACGCCTCCGCCCGGCGCTCGATCACGATCGGCAGGATGTTGAGGTGCATGCCGTGCACGCGGTCCGCGCCGTCCAGGCCGGGCCGGACGTGGAAGGTCAGTCCACTATGGAACGACGGCGCGATAGTGAGCGCGCCCAGCACGGCGAAATGCGCGGCGAGCACCACGCTCTTCACCGACACCCGTTCCTCGACCGCCAGTGCTTCCAGGTCGGCGGTGAGATCGGCGATGGACAGGTCGAGGCGGTACGGCTCCCTGGCCGTGTCCTCGCCCCACGCGGCAGGCAGTTCGAGCTTCGGCACGTCGGTGAGCCGCTGCCAGAACTCCCGGTGCTCGTCCGAGGCGAGTGCGCGCAGTTCGGCAGCGACAACATCGGCGTAACGCGCGGGCGCCGGGGCGCGATCGGGCGGCTCCTGACCTCGGCAGAAGATGTCGTACAGCTCCAGGAGTTCCTTCGACAGCAGGCGCGAACTCCACCCGTCCATCACGGCGTGGTGCTGGCTGACCGTGAGCTGCCACTCCCGCTCGCCGAACCGGTGCACGAAGACCCGGAACAGCGGCGCGCGTTCCAGCTCGAACCGCGTGTCCCTTTCCTGGTCGAGGAACTCGCGCAACTTCGCTTCCGGGTAGTCCACTTCGGACAGGTCCGCGAACCCGATCGGCGGTTCGACCGAACCGTGCACGAGCTGCATCGGCACCGAGAACACGTCCAGCTCGATGGAGGTCCGCAGGGTTTCGTGGCGGGCCATCAGCACTTCGTAGGTCCGGCGCAGCGCGTCCAGCACCAGCGGCTGGTTCACGATCCGCGACGAGCCGACGATGTGGTATCGGGGCGCGTCCGCACTGGCGAGCGCTTCCACCACCATCCCCGCTTGTCCCTGGGTCAGCGGGTAGGCGTCGACGACCCCCGCCGGGACCTTGGCGCGGTCTTCTTCGTCGAGCAGCGCGAACGGCTCCACCGGCCGGACCTGCTCACCGACCTCGATCCGCTCGGCCAGCTCGGCCACGGACCGCCCGCTCAGCACGTCCCGGATGTCGAAGCCCAGCCCGGCCGCCCGGAGCGCGCCGATCAGCGCGATGGCGCTCATCGAGTCGCCGCCGAGTTCGAAGAATCCGTCGTGCACCCCGACTTCGCCAATCCCGAGCACCCGGGCGAACAACTCCGACAACTGCTGCTCGATCGCGTTCCGCGGCGCCACGTAATCCGGACATCCCGCGGTGTCGTACTCCGGGCGCGGCAGGAGTCGCCGGTCCGCCGGGAGTTCGTCGAGCACCATGAACGTGGTGGGCCGCAGGTGCGCGGGGAGGCGTTCGTCGACGTGCTGCCACAACGCGTCCGGAGCGAGGTCGAAGTCGTCGAGTACGACGTAACCGACCACGTGCTCGTCATCGGCCATCACCGCGGCACCCGCCACACCGTCGGCCTCGGCCAGCACCTGTTCGACCGAGGTGAGGTACCGGTCCCGGTGCTCGGCGGTGAGGTGGCGCACCGCGGCATCACCGTCCGGGTTCGCGGCCATCTCTTCGAGCACCGCCCGGTAGACCCCGGCCAGTTCGTCCAGATTGGACTGGTCGAAGCAGCGCGGGTCGGCGGTGAGGATGACGTACCCGCCACGCGAAGCCACCGTCAGCGCGTTCTCCGTCCGGCTGTCGGTGCGCAGGCCGGTGTCGGTGGCGACCAGATCGTCGTCGATCTGCCGGAAGTCCTGGTAGTTGAAGTGCACGCGCACCAACGGCCCGCCGCCGGCCAGGCGCTGGATCTCCGGGCGGGGGAACCGCCGGTGCGCCCAGACCTCGACCTCCCGCGCGAACACCCCCGCGACCAGTTCGCGCCAGGTGCCCGCACCCGGTTCGTGCGCGAAGGGCAGGGTGTTCAGGTACATGCCGTAGACCTGATCCGCGCCGGTGAGTTCGGGCCGGGCATCGCAGACCAGTCCGGTGTGGAACGGCTCGTCGGTGAACTGGCTCAGCACCACCAGGTGTGCCGCGAGCATGACGCTCTTCAGCGACGCGTCGGCCGCCGTGGCCAGCGCCCGGAGCCCGGTTTCCAGGTCCGAGGTCCGGCAGGCGGCGTAGTTGGCCCGCGCCACCGCGTCGCCACCGGCACCCCACCCGAACGGCAGTGGCACCGGACGGTACTGCTCGGTGATCGAGGTCCAGTAGGCACGATCGGCCTCCGAACGCAGCGACTCCAGTTCTGCCGCGATGAAGTCCGCGTACCGCACTTCTGGCAGGGCGGGCGACGGCGGTTCGCGGTGGTCCCGGATCGCCCGGTAGACGCGCACCAGTTCCATCAGCAGCGAGTGGTAGCTCCAGCCCTCCAGGATCGGGTGGCATTCGGTGATGGTCAGCCACCAGCCGTCGTCACCGGTCTCGTGCACCACGAAGCGCAGCAGGCCCGGCACGGCGAGGTCGAACAGCGCCGCGCGCTCGGCGGCCACGGTCGCCCGCAGCACCTGTTCCCGTTCCAGGTCACCGAGGCCGGTCAGATCGCCGAAGGAAATGCCGAGCGAGGCCGTCTCGTGGACCAGCTGCATCGGCGCGGAGTAGGTGTCCAGGTGCAGCGAGGTCCGCAGCACTTCGTGCCGCCGCACCAGGAAATCGGTGGCCGCGCGCAACGCGTCCCGGTCGACCGGCCGGTCGTCGCGGATCCGGTGTGAGGTGACGTTGTGGTAGTAGTTCACCTCGTCGTCGGCGAGCATCTCCAGCACCATGCCGGTCTGTGCCTGTGACATCGGGTAGGCGTCGGCGATGCCCGTCGGCAACAGCGCCCGGTCGGCCGCGGAGATCAGCTGGAACGGTTCGGTGAGGCGGGTTTCCGGCGCGGGCGAGAAGTCGTCCGCGTGCTCGGCGAGCCTGGCCACCGTCCGGTGGTCGAAGATGTCCCTGACAGTGAGCGAAAATCCGGCCGTGCGCAGGGCACCCACCACGGCGACCGCCCGGATCGAGTCTCCGCCGAGGTCGAAGAAGCCGTCGTCGGCGCCGACCCGCGGCACCCCGAGCACGGTGGACCAGATCTCGGCGATCCGCTGCTCGGCGGGCGTGCCCGGGGCTCGGTAGGCGCGGCTCGCGACGGCCGTGGCGTCCGGGTCCGGCAGGGCGCGCCGGTCGAGCTTTCCGTTGGGCGTCAAGGGAAGGTGATCGAGCGCGACGAACTGCGCGGGCAGCATGTACTCCGGCAGCCGGTCGGCGAGGTGGTGGCGCAGTTCAGCCGGGGAGACCGCCTCGCCGACGTGGTAACCGACCAGCGCGCCGTCCTTGACCACCACGACCGCTTCGGCCACGCCGGGGTGGTCCAGCAGTGCGACGGCGATCTCCCCGGGTTCGATCCGGAAGCCACGCACCTTCACCTGGTCGTCGGCCCGGCCGAGGAATTCCAGGCCGTCTGCGCGGCGGCGCGCGAGGTCGCCGCTGCGGTACATCCGGGAACCGGGCGGGCCGAACGGGTCAGGCACAAAACGCGCGGCGGTGAGATCGGGGCGGCCGAGGTAACCACGAGCCAAGCCGGGCCCGGCGACGTGGATCTCCCCGGCGGCGCCGAGCGGAACCGGCTGCCCGGACGGATCGAGCAGCCGGATGTCCAAATCGGACAGTGGCTCGCCGATCGGGCTGCCGACGAGGTCTTCGTCGGTCATCCGGTGCACCGTGGTGTGCACGGTGGTTTCGGTGATGCCGTACATGTTGAGCAGTGAGGGCGAGTCGAGGCCGAACCGGTCGGTCCACGGCTTGAGGTCGGCGACCTCCAGCTTCTCCCCGCCGAACACCACCGATCGCAGACTGAGCGCCTCGGCGCCGGTGGCCGCCCCGGCCAGGGTCCTGAACGCCGACGGCGTCTGGGAAAGCACCGTCACGCGCCGCTCCGCCAGCAACGCCAGGAGGTCCTGCGGCGAACGGGTCACCTCCAGCGGCACCACCACCAGCGTGCCGCCGTGCAGCAGGGCGCCCCACAGCTCGAACACCGAGAAGTCGAAGGCGTACGAGTGGGTCATCGTCCAGACGTCCGCCGGACCGGGGTTCAGCTCCGGCTCCAGCGCGGTCATCAGCCGGGCCGCGTTCGCGTGCGACAGGCAGGCGCCGTTGGGCCTGCCGGTGGAGCCCGAGGTGAAGATGACGTACATCAGCTGGTCCGGGTGGACCGGGATGCGCGGGTTTTCGCCGGAGAAGGCGCTCTCATCGGGGTCGAGCACGACGGTTCGCCCGTCGTGGAAGTCCAGTTCGCCGAGGCCGCGTTCGGTGAGCACGAGGTCAAGCCCGTCCGCGATCATCGCCAGCCGGCGCCGCGGGTTGGCCGGGTCGAGCGGCACGTAGGTGGCACCCGCCTTGAGCACCCCGAGCAACGCGGGCACCAGGCCGGGCCCGCGGTGCAGGCACACCCCGACCAGGGTTTCCGGTCCCACGCCGAGTGCGAGCAGGCGGTGGGCGATGTGGTTGGCCCGCGCGTTGAGTTCGGCGTAGGTGAAGGTCTTCTCCCCCGCCACCACGGCGACGGCGTCCGGGGTGGCGCGAGCCCGGTCTTCGAAGATCTCGTGCGGGCAGCGGGTGACCTGGTGTGCCGAAGGTGCCTTGCTGACCGGCAGTTCGTCGGCGTCGAGCAGGTCCAGCCGGTCGATCGGCGACCACTCGTCCCGGGTGGCGTGGTCGAGCAGCCGGGTCAGGTGCCTGCCGAACCGGCGCGCGGTCCGCTCGTCGAACAACGCGGTCGCGTAGTTCAGCAGCAGCCCGAGCGAGCCGTCCCGGCCGTCGTAGACGCGCAGGGTGAGGTCGAACTTCGCGGTCGGCGGCCCGCTGCCGAACGGCTCCACGCGCAGTTCGCCCAGGCCCAGTTCGGGTTCCCGGTCGCCGTGGCCGGTGACCGCGGTCTGGAACAGCGGGGTCCTGGACAGGTCCCGATCCGGCCGCAGCTCGTCGACCAGCCTCGCGAACGGCACGGCCTGGTGGTCGTGCGCGTCCAGCACGGCCGCGCGCACGGAGTCCAGCAGATCCCCGAACGTCCGCGTCCCACCGCAGTCCGACCGGATCACCAGGCTGTTGATGCCGTACCCGATCATCCGCTGCAGTTCGGGCAGCACCCGGCCGGACAGCACCGTGCCGACCGCGATGTCCGACGTTCCGGTGTGCCGGGCGAGCAGCACTTGGAACGCGGTCAGCGCCACCATGAACGGGGAGGCCTGGTGCCGCAGCGCCAGCGCCCGGATCCGGTCGCCGAGACCGTCGGGCAGCGGCACCTCGACGTCGGCACCGTCGAACTCGCGCACGGCGGCGCGCGGCCGGTCCGGGTACAGCTCCACCGGCTCCAGCCCGGCCAGTTGCTCGCGCCAGTGCTTGAGGTCGCGGTCGCCGGTGGGGCTGCTCGCCTGTTCGCGCTGCCAGTTCGCGAAGTCCGCGTACTGCACCTCCGGTGGCCGGACCGGCAAGGTTTCGTAAGCCGCCCGGAGTTCCTGCCAGAACTGCTCCACCGACCAGGCGTCGGCGGCGATGTGGTGGAAGGTCACCGCGAGCACGTGATCGTGCTCGGCGAGCCGGATCAGCGTCGCCCGCACCGGCCACTCGCGCTCCAGGTCGAACCCGCGACTCGCCTCCACCGCGACCACTTCGCCGGGATCGACTGCGTCCACTGTGGACAGGATCGGCGCACCCGGCGGATCGATCACCTGCACCGGCTCGGTACCGTCGAGCACGTAGCGGGTCCGCAGGATCTCGTGCCGGGCAACGATTCCCTCCAGCGCCGTGCCAAGACCGGCCTCGTCGAGTTCCCCGCGCAGCCGGACGGCCATCGGCAGCAGGTACTCGGAGCTGTACGGGGCCAGCCGGTTGAGGAACCACAGCTGCGCCTGCCCGTAGGACAGCGGCAGCGGCCCACTCCGGTCGGCCGGGGTGATCGTCACCGCCCGGCCGGTCCGTCTGGCCAGCCGGCGCAGCAGCTCCGCGCCCAGTTCGTCGGTGGTCATGCGGTGCCTTCCGTGCTTTCCCATGGGCCGGGCAGGAACCCGTCGAACCGGGCGCCCCGGCCCTGCCGCACGGCCTCGTCGTGGACGTGGGCCGCCAGCGCCATGTCCAAAGCGCCGAGCCCGAACGGCGAGAAGACCAGCACCTCGGCCGGATCGCGGGTCAGGGTGGCCGTCCCGCGCAGGAGCGCGCCGATCGGGGCGTCGATGAAGTCGCGGTGGCCGACCTGCTGTTCGGCGAGGTGCAGCGAGGTGCGTTCGCGGCAGACGTGGTCGGCGTCGTCGACGACGTTGCGGGCGCCCAGGATCGCCTCGGCGGTCAGGTCCCGCAGCGATACGTGCAGCACCACGGCTCCGGGGCGGCACCGGCTCAGGTCCAGGTGCGGGGTGGTCGCCGTGGTGGCGATCGAGGTCAGCGAGTGCGCGGCCATCGCGTCGCCGATCGTGTCCGCGATGCGCACCTTGAGCCCGTTCTCCGAGCAGCGCTCGGCGAACCGGGCCGCCCGCGCGGGGTCGGTGTCGAAGACGGTCAGCTCGGCCAGGCCGGGGAAAACCGTGGTGAGGAACCGGAACACCTCGAAGTTGATCACCCCGCAGCCGATCAGGGCCGCCCCGGAAGGTGGCTCGCCGACCAGTGCCTGGGCAGCGACGGCAGCACTCGCCGCGGTCCGCTTCGCCGAGATCCGGGCGCCTTCGATCAGCGCGACCGGGTGCCCGGTGTTCATCGAGTTGAGCAGGATGCCCGCGCTCGCGCGTTCCAGCCCGGAGGCCGGGTTGCCCGGGAACGAGGCGATCCACTTCATCCCGGCCACCGGCCGCTCACCGCCGAGGTAGGCGGGCAGCCCGATCACCCGGTTGACGTCGTCGCCGGGGAACCGCAGGAACACCGAATGCGGCACGGCCGACTCACCGGCGTCGTGCCGCCGGTACGCGGCGCGGACCAGATCGAGAACTCGTTCGTTGCCGCCGCCGAGGAGATGCTCGACGTCGGCGTGTCCGATCACCAGCACGCGCCCACTCCCTCCGCCGCGGGAGCGGGTTCCCCGCGGATACGCAGGTCAGCGTCATCGAGCACGCCATAGCGGCGCTATACGCACCAGACTGCGACCGGCACCGCCGGGATATAGCGGCCCGGCAGAGCATGGCGCCCATGTCGTTCACCCTGCCCGGCCGCCGCGTGCACGAGATCATCGCCGAGCAGGCCGCCTCGCACCCGGATGCCGTCGCGCTGTCGTACGGCGACGTGCACTGGACCTACGCGCGCCTCGACAATCGGGCCAACCGCGCGGCGGCGGCACTGCTGCACCACGGTCTCGGCCGGGAAGACGCCGTCGCCGTGGCGACCGAGCGCACCCCGCCGTGGGCCGCGGCGATCCTCGGGGTGTTCAAGGCGGGCGGTGCATACCTCCCGGTCGAGCCGGGCCTGCCTGCCGACCGGATCACGGCGATGCTGACCGGGGCCGGGGTGAAGCTGGTCGTGGCCGACGGCGCGGGCACCGACTCGGTGCGCGAAGCCGCCGAACGCGCGGGCGCGCGGGTGCTCGACGTCGGCGACATCACCGGTGACCGCTGGCCCTGCGTCGACCCTGGCATCACCGTCACCGCCGGGCAGCTCGCCTACGTCTTCTTCACCTCCGGCTCGACCGGAACGCCGAAGGGTGCGCAGTGCGAGCACGCCGGAATGCTCAACCACATGCTGTCCAAGATCGCCGACCTCGGCATGACCGGCGAGGACTCGCTCGCCCAGAACGCGCCGCAGTCCTTCGACGTGGTGCTGTGGCAACTGCTCGCCGCGCTGCTGCTCGGCGGGCGGACCGTGCTGGTGCCCACGGAGGTGGTTCGGGACCCCGAGCGGTTCGTCGATGTGCTGGTGCGGCAGGAAGTCTCGGTGCTGCAACTGGTGCCGTCCTACATCGAGATCCTGCTCGGCTACCTCGAAGCGCGGCCGCGTTCGCTCGGCCCGCTGCGGATCCTTTCGGCGACCGGTGAAGCGCTGAGCAAACCGTTGCTGGCGCGGTGGTTCGCCGCGTTCCCGTCGATCCCGGTGCTCAACACGTACGGGCTCACCGAACTGTCGGACGACGTGCTGCACGTGGTGCTGCGTTCGCTGCCCGAAGGCGATCTGGTCCCGATCGGCCATCCCATCCTGAACACGCGGGTCCACCTGGTCGACGGCAATCTCAATGAGGTGCCGCCGGGCGAAGCTGGCCAACTGGCGTTCTCCGGGATCTGCGTGGGCCGCGGGTACGTCAACGATCCGGAGTTGAACCGGAAGGTGTTGCGCCCCAACCCTTTCGGTCCCGGCACGCTCTACCTGACCGGTGACTTCGGGCGGCTTTCGCCCAGCGGTGAGGTCGAGTTCATCGGCCGCCAGGACGACCAGGTGAAGATCCGCGGAATGCGCCTCGAACTGGGCGAGATCGAGACGCACCTGCGCGCGCTGCCCGGTGTGCTCAACGCTTCCGCGATCAGCACCGCGGGCGCCCTCACCGGATTCGTCGTCGGCCGCACCCGGCTCGACCCCGGCCACCTGCGGCGGTGCCTGAGCCGGGTGTTACCGGACTACATGGTGCCCGACCGCCTGCACCAGCTGGACGCGCTACCGCTCACGCCGAACGGCAAGATCGACAAGCGGGCGCTGGCCACCCTCGCCACCACCATCCGCAAGCCGGTCGTCTGGACGCGCTGAGACATCGCCCGCTGCCGAACACCCCAGCCAGCGCTCGCCGGGACAGTCCCACATTTTCCCCAGATCGTCGTTAGCGACCTGTCCGGCATGGCTCCCGGCACCGCCGTGGCCTGGGCGAGCTTCGCGCAGGACAGCTGGGCCGACTACCTCGCCGCTCGGGCCGACACCTCGAGCTGACCAGCCTGGCGTGACCTCGATCCAGCCGAGCGGTCTGCCAACGACGAGGTGCGGCTGGACTATCACAGCGATCTGATCGTGGTGAGCACCCCGCCCATCCGCGATTCAGGTGTGGTCGAGGTCGTCGAGTTGGTGTTGGACACGGTCGGCGTCGGCGTCGCGGCCTTGGTCCCGGTACAGCTCCAGCGCTTCCCGCCACACCGTGCGGGCCTGCTCGTGCCGGCCGAGCGCGGCATAGGGGTGGCCCACGCGGTCGAAGGTCTCCGCGACATGGTAGGCAACGCCGCCACACAGTTCTTCGCCTTCCTCAACAGCCCGCCGCAGATCGCGGCCGCCAAGGAAATGGCAGCCGCGAAGTCCAGTTCGGTGCCCGACATCTCCCGGCTCAGCGCCGGCCAGTTCTCCGCCGTCGCCGAAGGTTTGGCCTTCCAGAAGATCCGCACCCCGATCTGCCTGAGCTACCACCCGTCGAGCCCGCTGACCGTCGAAGAAGTCATCGCCCGCGCTCGGCAGGACTGAGGCCCGTGCAAGGAGTGGATGCGCCGTGGAGAAGGTGATCGAGAGCCTGGTCAAGGGCTTCCAACAGGACCAGGAGTTGACCGAACTACCGGAGTCCGAGGCATTCGAGGCGTTCGCCGCCTATTGCGTGCTCAGTTCGTACTACGACGATCCCTTCAACCCGGACTCGTATCGCATCGGCGGCGGCAACGATCTTGGTATCGACGCGTACGCGGTCCTCGTCGACGGGGACCTGTATCGGGACCCGGCGGAACTGCGGGCGGCGATGGACCGCAGGCGGCCGCAGGTACAGGTGGTGATCATCCAGGCCAAGACCAGCGGCAAGTTCGAGACCAAAGTGATCTCGGATGTCGCGGACAATCTTGGTCACCTGTGCGGGTCCGGCCAGATCCCGTACGTGGTGTCCGCCGACGTGGCCAGCCTGCGCGCCTGCCTGGACGTCGTGTTCGAGAACTCGGCCCGGTTGGCGGGCCGACTGCCGCAACTGCACGTCCACTACGTGACCACCGGTGATCAGATCTCCGACATGGTCCACCGCAAGGCACGCTCGGCCGAGAAGCACCTGGACAGGCTCAACCGATTCGACACGACCAGCGTGCGCTGCGTCAACTGGCGCGAGTTGCGCACGCTATACCAGCAGGCGACCAGCACCGTGCGGGTCACCCTGCCGGTGCCGAAACAGTTCGCGGTGCCGCCGGCTCCCGGCGTTGAACAGTCTTTTGTGGGACTGCTCGCCGCACCAGAGCTGGTCCACACCATATTGGACGACGGCTCGGGAAACCTGCGTGAGAACCTGTTCGAGCGCAACGTACGCGCTTTCCAGGGCTACAACCGGGTCAACAGCGGCATTCGGGACACCCTGAGGGATCCGGACAAGCGGCAGAGGTTTGCCGTGATGAACAACGGCATCACGATCGTGACCCGGAAGCTGGATCGCGTCGGCGACGATTTTGTGCTGGACGATTTCCAGATCGTGAACGGCTGCCAGACCTGTCACGTGCTGTTCCACGAGCGTGATCAGCTCACCGACCAGGTTTTTGTCAGCATCCACATCGTTCACTCGGTGGACGAGAACGCTATCCAGGGCATCGTCGCCGCAACCAACCAGCAGACCCCGGTCAGTGACGAGTACCTCGCCGCAAGGGAGGACTTCCACAAGGAACTGGAGGATTTTTTCACCCTCGGCCGGGACAAGCCGCACCAATTGTTCTATGAACGTCGCGCGAAGCAGTACGGCGAACGCAAGGACGTGGAGAAAACCCGCGTCATCAGCCGCGCCCAACTCAGCCGTGCGTACCTGGCGATGTTCCTCAACGAACCGTCCCGCGTAGGCCACTATCAGGACCTGATCAAGGCGCGCGGTACCGAACTGTTCGTCACCGGCCAGCCGACGATCCTGTACTACACGGCCGCGGCGACCTGGTACCGGCTGGAGTGGATGATCCGGAACCAGCGCATCAATCGCGGCTATCGGCCCGTCCAATATCACTTGATGGCGATGATCAGGCAGAAGCTGGTTGGTTCAGCGAAATTGCCACCCAATGGCAAAGCCGCACAGAAGGAGTGCGACCGAATTCTGCAGGTAATCTGGAATGCTGAGGCCGCGGAAAAGCTGGTCGTCTGCGATTTGCTGCCGGTGGCCCAGCGGGCCATCGACGCCGAACGGGCCGCCGGGGTGCCGTTGGGCGAGGCGGTGCGCAACGAACGGTTCGCCGACCTGATCCGTCGGGAGCTGACTGACAGTGTCGGTCGTTAGTGCTCTGTCCAGATGGGTTCGCCGGGTTAGTCAGACGACTGGGTGAGGTGTCGTCGCCCGCCCCGGCGGAAGCCCTTCTCGCTGCGCACTCGTGTGCGTTCACGGCTTTGCGTGGCGAGGATGTCGGAGTGTCGGGCGTTAGCGTTGTGCCATCGCAGATAGTCGTGCAGCCGGCGAGCAGTGTGTAGTTCGGATGGTAGACGCACTCGAACTGCGGAGGGTTGTGGCTCCAGAGGATGCTCAGCGATTCTGGTTCACGTCCGATGCCCACGGCACAGGGTCCGAGTCGCCGGCCCAGCCGCCGGGGCCGAGGACAGTTTGGTAGGAGCCGCGGTAGTCGAGCCAGTGCAAAATCAGGAGGTTGAGGTAGTGGCGGCTGAGGAGCCAGGCATCGGTGACAAGACCGTCGAGATGATAAACCTCGTCCTGCGGGATGTTCGGATGAACCAGCCGATTACGGATCTCTTTGACAGCGTCCGGACCGTCCAGCGGTACATCACTGCTCGACTCGGCGATGGCGAACTGCATGAGAGTGGGCTGGCGCGTGGCGTCGACGCTCGTGTCCACACGGGCCCGCTCCAACAACATTCGAATGCGTCCGTCGGCGCGGAGAGCGTCATACTTGGTCCTGCTGAATCCGCTGGTCAGCTTGAGGACGACCCAGCTCAGCAATTCGAGCGCGGAGAAGGCCGTCATCGTTCGCTGTTCGACGCGACCGGAGTGATTGGCCTCGATCGCCATCGACAGCAGCAACCGGGTGGTGTGCGTGCGGTCGGGGTCGATGAACGCACGGTACGCACACGACAGGAACTCCTGGAGGTCGTGCGACCGGGTGTGGTGCAACCAGGCGAGACCGCCGTTGCGCCCTGGGACGCAGAACACGGCGGCCCACTGCTGCCACGCGATCGAACCGGCCGCGCTGATACCGACGGGAGCGGCAGGCCCCACCCAGCGGCCGAGGGCAAATGACACGCCGAAGTGCAGAGTTTGCCGCAGTAGCTCGAAGTCTGCGGCGGTGAACTCCCCGTCGTCAGACCTGGTGACCTCCATGACGTGAGTCATGGCGAAGTTGTGCTCACTACCGAGGACCTCCCAGACGCGCGCGTGATCTTGGCGGGTATCGAGTGTGAGCTGCCACGGGCCGATCGGGAATCGCCACCTGCCGTTCCACCACGACCCGTCATCCAGACAGATCCGTGTCGGACTGTGGAACGCGGGCAAGTTCATCCAGTGCAGCAGCACCCGGCGCAATGGGGCCGACTCATCCCCCATCGACTGACCGTGGACCAGCCCCTCCGTCGAGTTCCGCCGCAAGCCCGCCACCTCGTGCACGGCAGACGCCTGGTGGATGCGGAGGCGGATTTCGCCTTCTAAGAGCACCTGCGCTACGAGCTCTTGTGGCGGAGGCTCATCGAGACGCCAGACGACCTCGAGCCGGGACCCGCACCTCAATAGCACCCGGCCGCGCGCAGCTCGCTCGGCCGGGCCGAACAGTGACCCCTCGTAGAGGCGAACGTCGTCGCCCGGCTCATTGAACGGGTACGTGGGAGCCAACGGCTCCTCACCTTCGTCTTGACGTGGCGGCATCACCATTCGCAGATTCAACCAGACCCAGCAACAAAGGCAGAGGTAAGCTCCAGCGCCAACACGTTCGCCTTCACCTACGTTTGGCTCGGAGGGTCTCGACAAGCAAGCACGGACGGGCCGCACCGACCGCAAGCGTTTGCGAAGCGTCTCCGGGGAGATCGGGCGGTGATGGAGGTCGCGGTGAGCCGTGCCTTCTTGCCGCGCCCGCTCCAGCAGGCCGTCCTCGGTGACATTTGTCGGCCCCTCCATCATTTCGCTCAACGCACCTCCGTCGACGCGATGTGGAAGTGGACCGACGGCGTCAAAGCCCGCCACGAACAAGCGGATCCGCACATTCAGGGCCAAGGGTGACGACGCTGGCGAAGATCAGCAACCATCGCGCCGGCCTGATCTCGTGTGCCTCATCACCTCGGGCAACGGCGCTGCCACCACGATCGCCGTAACCATGGTCGCTGCCCGTTCGTGACCAGACATCGAGTCGGAGGACTTGGCGGTCATGGGCGGAGCCACCTTGCCGGAAACGAGCGCTCCCGCAGCGACAGCTCCTTCACCACGCTGACCAACAGACTCGAGCCAACGAGACGTAGCCGAATACGTAGGCGCTTAACGCCTGGTCAGCCGCATCGGCCTCGCTCGACACGGAGCTACGTACCGGCTCATGGCTTCGCCGCCGAACTGCGCCGCGGCATCTTCAGAGGAACCCGCGCCTCGATCATCAGCGGCCTCGCCGCTGGCGTCAGGCTGACCTGCGAGAACGGGTCAATCTGAGCGGATCTGGAATCCGTGTGCTTCCGGGGCGAGTCGGACCGGGGGCACGTACTGCATCTACACTTCCTCGCTGGTCAGCGCGCTGACCAGACGTGTTGTGTGCAGATGTCATGTTCTCGGTGACCCTCTCCGCCGTGTCGGCGATCTGGGGTAGGTCATCGGCTGGTAGCCGCATCTCGATGGCGACCGTGTCTCCCCCGCCTTGGAGCCGGAGGCTCAGATCAGTGGCCTCGAAGAGGTCGCGGAGCAGCGTGTGGGGTGCCGCGGCCAGGTTGAGTGCTAGGTAGGGCAAGGCGTCGAGCAGGGCTTGCTCATCCGGCCTCGGCGGAGCGGCTCCGTCGTCGGCATCCGCGTCGAGCGCGGCCAGGTCGGCCAGTGCGGCCTTCTGTCCTTCTCCAGGTCGTTGTAGCTGCCTCGCAGCGCCTGGGTGAATGGATCGGCCGGGTCGCCCTGACGGGCCTGGCCGAGCAGGGACTGCTGCTGCCTGTCGACCTCGGCCACGGCTCGCTCCAGCCGGGCGCGCTTGGCCTCGCGTTCGCGATGCGCCGTGTCGTCGGCCCCCGCGGGGTCCGCGGCGAGGATGGCTCGCCGCTGCTCGCCGAAGACGCGGTCGGTGAAGAACCGGGCGATCGCGTCGAAGAGGCGTGGTACCGGCGGACGCGCCACGCACCCGGCCACTCGGCCGTCCTCACCGAACTCGTGAGCCGCGCGACGGTGATCGCGGTGGTGTCGCCGAGCACCACGGCCAGGTTCTCGACACCAAGGTCAGTCGGTGTCCGTGTCCTTCGGGTCGTACACCGGCTTTTCGTAGTTTCCGCGTTCCAGCGCCTCCCAGTCGCGTTGTGTGGGCTTCGGGTAGGTTCGCTCGTGGATCTCGGCCAGTTCCTGTTCGTAGGTCTTGTGTTCCGGGAATTTGCCGGTACGGGCGGCCTCACGAGCGGCGTGGAGTTCCTTCGTGTCGTGCGCGCTCAGCGGCGGCGTGGTCTCGTTGGTGCCCTTGCCCGTCGAATAGGTGACACCCTTGCCTTCGGCCTTGTCGACCATGTGGTGGTAGGAATCGTCCGCGATGTTTCCCGGGAGCGTGCCCGTCATGTCCTTGAAGGTCTTCTGGTGCGCGTAGTCGAGCTGGTTGAGCTGGATCGCCGTGTTCGGGTCGCCCGCTTCCAGCGCGTTGCGCTGCGAATTCCGATAGGACTGTGCGGTGAAACCGGACTCCGCGGTCCGTGAACTGGTGCCGGTGCCGATGTGCTCCCGGTGCGACCGCAGTTCCTCCTGGTAGGCCGGGGCGTGGTTCTCCAGCAGCTTCTGCTGCTCGCCCGCACCCCGCTTGGCCTCACTGCCCCTGCCGAGCACCTCGTAACCGATCGGGTGCTCCGACTGGTGGGTGTCGCCACTGACCTTCTGCTTCGCCGGGCCGCCCGGTGCCTTGAGTTCGTTCGCGAACAGGTCGCTCAGCCGCTTCTGCTCCCGGTTCTTCGCGCCGTGCGTGCCTTCGTCGTAGCTCGCCTTCGCCTTCTTCGGTTGCTGCGGGCCCGACCCGGAAGCGCCGGTGCTGTCCGCACGCGGGCGCTTGCCGCCACCGGCGACGCGGCACGGGGTCACCCCGGTCAGGCCGAGCGGATCGATCAGGTGCGCCGGGTTGCCGACGTAGGCCAGCGAATCCGGCGCCGGTTCCAGGCCGAGCGGGTCGTGGGACAGGTACCGGCCGGTGTCCGGGTCGTAGTAGCGGTAGAAGTTGTAGTGCAGCCCCGTTTCCGCGTCGTGGTACTGGCCGGGGAAGCGCAGCGGGGTGTAGGCGCGCCCCGGCTCGCCGAGCACCTTGCCCCACAGCGTGGTGTGCAGGTGCCACGCCACTTCACCCGCCTCGTCGACCAGTTCGGCCGGGGAGCCGACAAGATCGGTGACGATGGTGTGGAAGCGTTCTCCTGGCGCGTTCCGGTGCCGTTCGAGCTGGGCGATCGGCCGCCCGGAGCCGGGTTCGATGTCCCACACCACGATGACGCCCGCCCGGACCTCCTCGGCCAGTTCCGGGCCGTCCCAGGTGAAGTCGATGCGCTCGGCGACCCGGCCGGCGCTGTCGAGCCGCTGCTTCGCGATCCGGCGGCCGAGCGCGTCGTACTGGTACACCCACCACCAGCCGTCCGGCGTGCCGACCGAGGTGAGCCGGTCGTCCGGATTCCAGTGGTAGGACCACGTCCGCTCACGACAGCGGCGCTGCACCGTGCGGCCGTTCGCGTCGTGCCGGTAGACCGTGTCCCCAGCGGCGGTGAGCAACGTGCCGTGGTAGTGGCGTGGCCCGATCGCCACGTCCGGCCGCGCCGGCCACTGGGCGTGCGTGATGGCGCCGGACGGACCGTAGGTGTAGTCCTCCCGGCAGCCGGGCCCGATCACCGTGCGCACCCGGCCGGTCTCGTCGACTTCCAGCGCGCGCGGCCCGGAAATGGCGTCGGCGATCGCCGAGAGGTGGCCGTCGCGGAGGTAGGCGTACTCGCGCCGCTGCGTGATCCGGTCGCCGCTGAACAGGGTCTGCCCGATCAGCCGGTTCTGGGGATCCCAGTGCTGGCGCAATTCCGATCGGCCGCCGTCCAGCCACCTCGACAGTTCCCGGCCGCACTCGTCGTACCCGAACCGCAGCAGCCTGCCGCCGGTGCGCACTTCGACCGGACGGCCCGCCGCGTCGTAGCCGAAGGAGGATTCCGCGCCAGAGGGGGTTCGGCGCGAGATCCGGCGGCCGAGCGCGTCGTAGCCGGAGCGCACCACGCGGCCGTTGACCGACTCGGCCACCACCCGCCCGAGCGCGTCGTAGGTGAACACGACCTCGGCGGTGTCGTTGCGCGCCGAGATCATCCGGTCCGCACCGTCGTAGGTGAAGACCGAGACCTCGGTACCGGCCCGGCGGGAGACGATGCGGCCCAGCGGATCCCGGTCGAGGTGGATGGTCTCCCCCGCGCCCCGGTCGATCAGCACGAGCCGGTTCGCGGCGTCGTAACCGTACCGGGTGGTGCGGCCGTTGAAATCGGTCTCGCCGCTCACGTTTCCCGCGGCGTCGTAGGTGTAGCGCCACACCAGGCCCTGCTCGTTGGTGACCGCCACCAGCCGCAGTTCGGTGTCGTAGGTGCGGGCGACCCGGTGCCCGTCCGGCCCGGTCTCGGCGATCGGCAGGTCGAACTGGCCGAACTCGGTGCTGGTGACCATGCCGCGCGCGTCGACGGCGTGCTCGGTGTTGCTCTCGGCGGTACCGCTCCATGTCCAGGTCGACCCGTCCGGCTCGATCCGTTCGCGCAGGTCCCCGTTGGCCGCCCAGCGCATCCTGGTCACCGCGCCGAGCGGATCGATGATCGCGCTGGTACGCCCGAATTCGTCGTATTCGTACCGGGTTACCGCGCCCAGCGGATCGGTGACGGCGACCGGCAGTCCCGCCGCGTTACGCTCGATCCGGGTGACACCACCGAGCGCGTCGGTGAGCACGGCGACATTGCCGGCGTCGTCGTACTCGTATTCGGTGACCGCGCCCAGCGGATCGATGGTGCGCACGAGCTTGCCGCGCGTGTCGAACTCCTGGCGCCAGACCGCCCCGTCGGGCCCGGTCCGCATCACCGGCTGGTCGCGTTCGTCGTACTCGGCCAGTGCGACGCCCCCGTAGGGCCGCGTCACGCGCACCACGTTCCCCGCTTCGTCGAGCTGGTAGGTGGTGGTGTGGCCCAGCGCGTCCGTGCGGCCGCGCACCCGGCCGTACTCGTCCATGTCCACTGTGGACGCATGGCCCAGCGGGTCGACCTCGCCCACCACCCGCAGGCGGTCGTCGAACTGGTACAGCGTGGTCGCACCGAGCGAATCCGTGAACCGGGTGACCAGGTTCGTCCGGTCGTACTCCAGCGCGCAATCCAGGTAGCCGCCAGAGCCCTCGGCGCGGACGCAGCGGCCGGTGGCGTCGAAACCGTAGCGGTACCAACGGCCGTTGCGATCCTCCCAGCGGACGATCCGGCCGTCGGCGTCGTAGGTGAACCTCGTCGGCACGCCCTGGGCGTCGACCACCTCGGCCAGCCGTCCCCGCGTGTCGTAGTGATACCTGGCAATCGCGGTTTCCGCGCCTGGCAAGCGAAGCGCGGTAACCAGCCCGCCCGAAGTCTCCACCAGCAGCCGGTATCCGGCGGAGTGCCGCAGTTCGACGGGCAGCCCGGCATCGTCGTACCGGATTCCGACGCGATTGCCGTCGGCGTCGCCGATGGCCAGCAACGGCATCGTGCGCCCGGTCCCCTCGCCGAAGAACAGCAGCCGGTCGGTGGCCGGATCGCCGACCACGTAACCGTTCGCGTCCCGCCACAGGCGCAGGCGCGGCCCGCTGTCCGGCACCACCGGGCCCGTACCGGCGGGCACCGGGAAGGTCAGCAGCGAGCCGTCGGCCAGCGCCAGGTGCAATCCGTCCGGTTCTGCTTCCAGCCGCTGGTCCAGAGTGGACGCCCAGGACGGGCCGAACAGGCGGCCGAATCGGTACGACGAGATGTGCGTGCGCGAAACCGCGAGCGGCAGGGTCCCGGCGAACTCCGCATCGGACTGGGCCAGGACCATCCAGCCGGTGGCGACGTCGATCGGATCGGCGCAGAGGGTGCGGTCCGCGATCGGGATGTTGTGCTCGGCCGGGTTGCCGCGGTCCCGCAGCGGGCGCGTGCCCGGTGCCGATGAGGGCGTCGTGCCGCCAGCGGTGACCGGCGGCACCACCGCGCCGTCCGGTGACGGGACGTCCCGCGCGCCACCGCCGCCGGACGTCGGCAGGTCGGCGATCTTCGGCGACGGCAAGGCGTCCAGTGCCTGGGGTGTCGTCTTCGCTCCGGCGTCGATGTGCCGCAGCGCCCCCGACACGTCGCCCAGGACGTCACCGGTGCGCTTCAGCAGCGGGACCAGCTCGCCCAGCGCGGTGACCACCTTGCCGGTGACGTCCGCGATCTTCGTCGCGGTGCTCGCCACCGCACGGGCCACCTGCGGCACCACCCAGGCCGTGCCGATGCCCAAGGTGCCGAGCACCTGCAACGCCCAGCTGATCAACCGGCCGACCAGTTCGGCGATGATGTCGCGGACCAGGCCGCGCACGGCCGCCACCAGCTCACCCGCCGTCCGGACCCCTCCGGCCGCACCCTCGGCCGCGTTCTGCGTGGCCGCGAGCAGCTTCGTGGTGTCCGCGCCGCGCGCGCGGTAGGTGTCGGCCGCGGCACCGGTCCAGCCCGCGGTGTCGGCGGTGACCATCGTGGTCAGGTCGGCGCTGATCGCACCCAGTTCCACGGCGACGTTCCGCCACGTATCGGCGTGCGCCGAGATCTGGGCCGGGTCCCCGGCGAGCGCGTCCAGCGCGTCCTTCAGCGGGCCGACGTGTTCCATCAGCCACCCCACGCCGTGGGAGAGAATGGTGCCGAAGGGGTCCATGGCCGCGCCGAGCGCGTCCAGTCCGGCACCCGCGACGCCGAGCGCGCCCGCGGCCCAGTCCCCGCTTTCGATGGAGGCCTTCAGATCCGACGCGGATTCCAGCAGCGGCGCGCCGCTCACCGCGGTGGTGGAATCCTGAGTGGTGGCGACAAGAGGATTGGTCACGTCCGGGTCCGTCTCAGGCTAAGCGGGCAGGGCACTACCAAGGCGAGTTTTCGCCGTCCTGGTCCTCGGGCGGCTCGTGGTCGTCCGGTTCCTCGTCCGGAGCGGGGAACCGGCCGCGCAGTTCGGCCAGCATGAGTTCCCTGGTCTGCGGATCGTCGTCGCCGAGTTGCCCGGCCATGACCTCGCCGACCCGTGTCGCGATGCCCGACTGCGCCTCCCGCATGGTGGCCAGGATCAGCGAGGCGAGTTCGGGCAGCGGGATGGTGCGGGCCTTGGGCGTGAACTCGAGATCGGTCACGCTGCCGTCCGCGCGCACGGTCACCCGCACAGCGCCCGACGCGCTGGTGGCGCTCAGTCGCAGTTCTTCGGTCTGCCTGGCGACTGCCTCGTACTTCTCGGCCTTGGCGGCGAATCCGCCCGCCCATTCGTTGAGGCGTGCGAGTGCCTCGCCGGGATCACCGCTCATCGCCGTGATGCCGCCGGGATCGGCTCCGGTCATCATTGTCCTTTCTCGATGATCGCTTCACGAAACGGCTTGGCGGTGGTTTCCTCGCGCACGGCGTAGGCGGCACCGGCGGTGCGCACGTTGGCCGCGGTGGTCCGCATCGCCTCACCGGACGCCTGCACGGCGGCCACTCCCCGCTCGCCGACCGGATTCACCACGGGTGGCAGGAAGGCGCAGAGCAGACCGTAGGCATCACCCGGCATCGACGCCGCCTTCGCGGCGGCCAGTGCGGTCTCCAACCGGTCGCCCAGCCCGTCGAGGTGGTCGGCGTGCGCGGTGAGTTCGTCGGGAACGACTTCGAATCCGGTCATGGCTACTTCCAGTTCTTGTTCTTCCAGTCCCCGATGGTCGGCGGGGCGATCGCCTGTTCACCCTCGAAGAGTTCGGGATCCGCTTCGAGGTAGTCCGCGAGCCCGTACTCCTCGTCCTCGACCGGCCTGCGCCCCGCCCCGAGCGGCCCGCCCATCGGCGGCGGTGCGCCGCGTTCTTCGTTCTGTGGCACGGGCGAACGGCGCTCATCACTGTCGCCGCGCCGCCGCACGCGTCCACGGGCCGCGCCGCCCGACCCCGGACTCGGACCGGTAGTGGGCTGGACAATCCCACCGGGGCCGTGCGGCCGCACCGGTTCCCCTGGTGGCATCGGGGGAATCCGACCTGCCGCAGCACTGGAGGCGGCGGAATCCGGCTTCACGGACGCGTCAGCGGCATGGGCCGCTTGGGTGAACGGCTGCGCTCCCGGCGGACCGGGTGGCCCGCCGGGCAACACCGGCACACCCGGCTGAGCCACCACGCCCGGCTGCACCGGCACACCTGGCTGGCCTGGCACACGGGACTGATCCGGCCCCGTCGGCTGCCCCGGCACGCCCGGCTGACCGGACACACCCGGCACGCCCGGCACACCCGGCTGACCCAGCATGCCCGGCTGACCGGACACACCCGGCACACCCGGCTGACCCGGGACACCCGCCTGACCCAGCACACCCGGCTGGCTTGGCACACCTGGTACACCCGACTGACCTGGCATGCTCGGCTGCGCGGGTACACCTGGCTGCCCCAGCTGGCCCGGCACACCCGCCTGGCCCGGCACACCCGGCTGACCGGCCAGTGACGCGGCCGCCGGGGCGAATCCCGCTGTGCTGGTCACATCCGCGACACGATGGCTGTCCGGCGCCGCGCCAATGCGATCATCAGATCCTTTGTGGACACCGGCGGCGGCCGGTGCGTCGTGGCTCCGCAGCCTCGCGACCTCACCGCCCTCACGAGCGGCAGCGGTACCGGGAAGCTTCGGCGGTGCGGCGAAAACAGGTGTCGCCACCGTTTCGCCCAGCGATCGGTCGAACTGTGTCATGATCCGCGCGGCCTCGGCGCGCGCGACCTGCTGCGCCTCATAGGTCTTCCGGTCGGCCTCGATTTTCCGTGCGTATTCGACCGGATCGGTGATCTGCCGCAGCTGCGCATTCGCCTCCGCCGCCGAGAACCGGACCGGCGGATTCGCCGCCATGCGTTTCCGCGTTTCCTCCAGCGCCTCCGCGTGGATCCGCTGCTGACCTCCCGTCAACCGCGCACCCCGCGCCGTACTGTCCAGCCAGCGCCCCACCTCGGCCAGCTGGTGTCGGGCGGTGTCCCCGGCCGCACCCCGCCAGTCCCCCGTGCTGTCCTCGATCGCCGCGGTCAGCGCCCGCTCGTGCAGGATCAGCTCGTCGCCGACGCCGATCCACTCCTCCGCCGCCTCGGCGACCGCGGCGGGGTTCGCGTTCGTCGAGATCGCCGCGATCATCTCCTCGTGCGAGACGTTGTCCCACACCGTCGCCGGCGCACCACCGGACGGTCGCAACTCCAGCCCGTCACCGGACTCCGGCGGACGCGGAGTGATCACCGAGTCGCGCTCCAGCCGTCGCCGGAATTCCTCGGTCCACGTGTGGTCACCGGTCATTTTCGAGCTCACCATCCGGAGCACCGAGCACGTCACGCGTCGTGAGTTCGCGCTCCCCGTAGTTGCGCTTGGCCAGCTCGATCGCTTCGACGTAGGCGGGGAACTCGGTCCGCGCCCGCTGGAGCCGGGTGAGCAGGCCCTGCTCGTCGTTCGCCGTCTCGGCCATCCTGGCGGCCACGTAACGCGCCGCCGGGCTCGTGCCGAGCTGCGGTTCCCGTTCGATCGACCGCAACCGTTCCCAACGCTGTTCGAGCATTCGCACCACCGCGTCGAGCGCCTCGATCAGGCGATCGCCGGTCTGCTCGTCGACCGCGAAGCCACCCTGCTCGGCCAGTGCGCGCAGGGTTCGAGCTCTCGGCACGGGTGATTCAGTAGACACGGGCAACCGCCTCCCCGACCGCATCGGCGACCGCGGCTGGTCCGGCCGGGACGTAGCGCGCCGACATCGCGCCGTTCGCACCGGGATCGACGTGCACCAGGTACCGGCCGGCCGCGGTGTCGACCCACCCCAGCACCGGCGCGCGCCGCCCGCCGGTCACCGAGATCTGCCCGCCGCCGAGCCGTTCGCCTGCCAGCAACGCGGCGAGCCGATCCTCATCGGGCACCCGCGTGCTCGCGGTGTCCGAGCGCGCGGGCCGGACCTTGGCCCGCAGCTCGATGTTGCCGAAGGCGTCGGTTTCCTCGTCGTCGTACTCGGCCTCGGCCAGACGCCGCCGTCGCATGGCCGACATCGCCACGTCCGCGCCGCGCTCGACCGACAACACCGGGCCGGGCGCGCCGGCGAACACCGGCAGCACCCCCGCCAGCACCTCGACGAACTCCTCGTCGGAGAACAACGAGAACACCAGCTGATCGCCGTCGGGGAGTTGGGTGATGCCCAGGGCCTGGTCGCCATCGGTCAGCCCGGCCACCGCGATGGTCGCGCCGAGCCCGTCGATCCCGGTGATCGAGACCAGTGCCCGATGCCCGGCGAACAGCTCGAACGCCCGGCGCACCCAGCTGTTGAGCCTGCCGCGCACGGACAGCCGCCGCCCGGCGAGCCCGGCTTCGACCTCGTCCGCCAGCGCCGTCAACCGTGCCGGGTCGCCGGTGGTGAGCGGGAACCGCAGCGGGAAAACGCGCGCGGGCACACCGAGTGCCTGGCCGAGTACGTCCACTTCGACCGGGTCGAGGGTGAAATCGAACCGCTCCGCCATCGCTGGCACACCTTCTGTCGGCCGGGCGGCCGGCGAGGCTCCACCGTTACGCCGATCGGCGTTGCGAGCTAGACTCATCGGCCTAATCAGGACAACCGGAACCAGATGGTTGCACTCCCGAAACCCCAGCGCGACCAGCGCCCGGGCAATTGACCCGTTCAGGGGGTGGCGACGGCTACCGGACCGGCGCGTTCCTCCTCGACCCGAGACCTGCCGGGGCACCGCTCGGGCAACAGGGACAGTGTCGCGGCAAAGCAGCGGAAGCTCCGGCTGTCGCTGTTCAAACCGGCGGGCTCATCGAACGACTTCTACCGCCGTTTGATCGCGCAGATCTTCGCGTGAGGGCAGGCCTTCCCAGTCGCCGGGGACCCGGCACACCGCCGCGCCCGCGGCGTTGCCGGTACGCAGGCGCTCCGAAACCGGTTCCCCGGCGACCAGGCTGCTGAGGTACCCGGCGACAAAGGCGTCCCCGGCACCGACCGGGTCGAGCACGGTCACCGGCACCGCGTCGGCTCGGTGCACCTGGCCATCGTCCAGTGCCAGGGATCCGAGTTCACCGAGCTTGATCACGACGGTGCCCCGCCCGGTGTCCGCCAGCTCACGCGCCAGCTGCTCGCCGAGGGCGAAAGTGGGTTCGCCGGACGGATCACGGCCAAGGATGAGCGCCGCTTCCTCCGGCCCGGCGAACACCAGGTCCGCGGCGGCGGCCAGGCCGGCGAGCTCCGGCCTCGCCTCCTCGTCGGTCCACAGGGTCGCGCGGTGGTTGACGTCGAAGGACACCAGCGTCCCGCCGTCGCGGGCCAGTTCGATGACGTGGTGGAGCACGCCACGTGGTCCCGGGCCCAGTGCGGCGGTGATCCCGGTCAGGTGCACCACGTCGGCCCGCTGGATCACGCCGGGATCGATGTCCGAACGCGACAGTCGCGAGGCGGCGCTGCCACGCCGGTAGTAGCGCACCCGCCGCGGCTTGCCGTCACGCAGCTCCTTGAGCATCAACCCGGTCGGTGCTTCGGCGTCGGTCCCGGCGAGCACCCGCACGCCTTCGGCGCGGATCTCCCTGGTGACCAGCTCGCCCAGCGCGTCCTCGCCGACACGGCTGATCCACGTCGACCCCACGCCGAGCCGGGCGAGCCCGATGGCCACATTGGACTCCGCTCCCCCGATACCCACCGGCAGGGCCGATCCGCCGGTCACCCGGCCCCAGGGCGGTGTGGACAGCAGTGCCATCGTTTCCCCCAGCGTCACCACGTTCATCGCCGCTCCTCTCCCAGTCGCAAAAGGACCTTGCCGCTCCCGCTCGTCCGGTCGGCCGCGACGGCCAGCGCCTCACCGGCGCGATCGAGGTCGAAGGTGTGCGTGATCAGTGGTGACACATCCAGCCCTTGGCCCAGCGCGCGCACGGCGTCGGTGATTTCGTCGACGAAGCGGTAGGAGCCGACCCAGGTGATCTCCCTGGTGATCAGGTCGCCGAGCACGGCCGTCGCCGGTTTCCCCGGCAGATTGCCGACCTGGACGAGCGTGCCGCCGCGAGCGGTGGCCCGCAGCACGCCCCCGAGGGCGCCGGGTGCGCCCGACGCCTCGAAGACCAGCTCGACGTCCTCAGGAAGGACGTCACCCGCACCGAGATCGACGACGTGATCGGCGCCGAGCCGTCGTGCGATCGCCAGCGCCGACGGCACGAGATCCGCCACGATCACCGTGGCGGCACCGGAGAACTTCGCCGCGGCCGCGACCAGGCAGCCGATCGGACCGGCCCCGTTGACCAGCACCGTGCGTCCGCCGACGGTCCCGGCGCGATTGAGCGCGTGCAGGGCCACGGCCAGCGGTTCGGCGAGTGCGCCCTGCTGGGTGCTCACCCCGTCCGGCAGTGGCCGCAGCTGCCCGGCACGCACGACCCGCAGTTCGCTGAACCCGCCGTCGGTGTGCGGGTTCAGGGCCGCCGAGCCGAAGTAGCGCACGCGCGGCAGCAGGTTGGTGCGCCCGGCGATCCGCTCCGGCAAGGTCGTGTCGCCGACGGGTTCGGCGGGGTGGACGGTGACCGGCAGGCCCACCTCGACGCTCACCCCGGGACCGGCTCCCGCCACCCGCCCGGCAACCTCGTGCCCGAGCACCAGCGGGTGTTCGAGAACCGCGGTGCCGGAAGCGCCGTGCCGCCAGTACGCCAGGTCGGAACCGCAGATGCCGCCCCATTCCATCGCGACCAGCACCTCTCCCGTGCCGGGCACCGGGTCCGGCAGGATGTCGACGCGCAGATCACCCGGCCCGTGCACAACGGCTGCTTTCATGCGGCGTCCTCCAGGCGGACCAGATCACGACCTCGCGTCTCGGGCGCGAAGTAGGCCGAGACGAACGTGATGAGCGAGTAGGCGGCGAGCATCGCCGCCACGGGCCACCAGTGCCCGGTGACGGCGGTCAGCGACGCGGCCAGCACCGGGCCGATCGCGGTGGCGAGAATGCCGCCGATCTCCTTGGCCACGGCGAGCTGGGTGAACCGGGTGCGCGAGCCGAACAGCTCCGCCATCGTCACGCTCTCCAGGGAGAACAACCCGAGCACGCCGACATTGAGGCCGACGATCATCGCCACGGTCAGCGCGGCCGTGCCGCCGGAGGCGATGGTCAGCATCATCGGTGCCGCGATCACCACGGTCAGCAGCGACAGTCCCAAGTAGACCGGACGGCGGCCGAACCGGTCACCGAGCAGGCCCACCACCGGAATGGTGACGAACCCGAGCAGGGAGCCGTAGACGATCGCGGCGGTCGGCACGGACTTGTTCACCGCCAGCTCGGTGGCGATGTAGCCGACCAGGAACGTCTGCACCAGGCCGGAGTTGCCCGCCTGCCCGAAGCGCAGGCCCAGCGCCAGCAGGAACGCCTTGCCCTTGCGCTGTTTGAGGCCCTCCTCGAGCGCGCTCGCCCCCGACTCCTCGATCTCCTTGCGGGACAGCGCGACGCCGTCGACGACGTCCGGCCGTTCCTCGAACACCGGGCTTTCCTTGAGGTTGGCGCGGACCCACACCCCGAACAGCAGCACGACGAAGCTCAGCAGGAACGGCAGCCGCCAGCCCCAGCTCAGGAGCTGCTCCTCGGACAGCACCGCCAGCAGCAGGGCCCACAGACCGGACGCGGCGAGCGTGCCCGAGTTCGTGCCGAGCGACACCAGTGACGAGATCAGCCCGCGGCGCCGGGCGGGCGCGTACTCGGCCAGCATCACCGTCGCCCCCGCGATCTCCGCGCCCGCGCCGAAACCCTGGATCAGCCGCAGCGCGACGAGCAGGATCGGCGCGGCGATGCCGATCACCGCGTACGACGGCAGCGCGCCGATCAGCGTGGTGGACACCCCCATCAGCGCGATCGTGATGAACAGGACCTTCTTGCGCCCGATCCGGTCGCCCATCCGTCCGAAGTAGACCGCGCCGGCGAGCCGGGCCACATAACCGACCCCGTAGGTCGCCATCGCGGCGATCAGCCCGATGGCCGGGCTGACCTCGGGGAAGAAGATCTTGTTGAACACGATCGCCGCGGCCAGCGAGTAGAGCTGGAAGTCCATGAACTCCATGGCCGTGCCGAGCCAGCCCGACACCGCCGCCCGGCTCAGGTCCCTTGTCGTCCTGGCCGCGCTCCCTTCCGCCACCGGCGTGCTCTCGGTCATCGTGTGCTCCTTTGCTCCACGGGTGCGGGGACTACAGGTCGATGCGGCCGGCGCGGACCGCGGGCAGGCGCTCGGCGACCGCGGTGGTCAGTGCCCGGTCGTCGGCCAGGTCGGCACCACCGGCGATCCTCAGCAGCCTGGCCACCGCCACCGCGTCACCGGGTTCGTCCGCCCAGCAGGCGGCGAGTTCCGCGGCGGCGGGATCGGTGGTGCCGAAGCCTTCCCTGGTCGTGTGGGCCCAGGCTGCCAGCGCCGTGGCCAGCACCGCGCCGGCGCCGCCGCGTTCGCGCAGCACGGGGAACCAGCGCTCGGCGATCTTCAGCGATCCATCCGAGCCGATCTGCCGCAGCCGATGTCCGATCGCCGGATTGGCGAACCGTTCGACCAGCGCGTCGGCGTAACCGGGCACGTCGAGGTCCGCGTCGGGCAGCGTGGGCGCGGCTTCCTCGGCGAGTCCGCGGACCAGCTTCTCGCCCCAGGTGGTGGCGAGGGCGCCGGAGACCGTCCGGCATCCGGCGGCCAGCCCGCAGTACGCCAGCGCGGAATGCGCGCCGTTGAGCAGGCGCAGCTTCATCAGCTGGTAGGGCGTGACATCGGGAACGACCAGCGCGCCATCGAGTTCCCATGGCGGCCGTGCGGCCACGAAGGTGTTCTCGAGGACCCATTGGCGATAGGGCTCCCCCGCGACCGCCATCTCGTCGCGCACCCCGAGCGCGGCTTCGGCGGTGTCCCGGTCGGCCTTGGCGGGAGCGGGCACGATGCGGTCGACGACCGTGGACGGGAACGCCACCGAATCCTCGACCCAGGCCAGCACGGCGTCGCGGTCGGGCCACGGCGAGGCCGCCACAAAATCGGTGAGCACGGATTTGAGCGCGACCCCGTTGCCCGCCGCGTTGTCACAGGAAACGAGATTGACCGGGGCGCCGCTGGACCGGAACCGGTTCGCCAGTGACGTCGCCAGCCTGCCGAGCACGCTGTGCGGGGGTCGCCCGGCGAGATCGGCGGCGATTCCGGGAGCCGAGGGGTCGAGCCGTCCCGTGCGGGGGTCCCGGCAGTAGCCCTTCTCGGTGATGGTCAGCGTCACCACGGTGACTTCGGGGCTGGTCAGCAATTCGTCGACGCGGGCGGCGTCCGGGACCATCTTCAGCGCCTCGACCACCGATCCGACCACGCGGGTGCGGTCTCCACCTGGCTCGCGATCGGTGACCGAGAACAGGCCGTCCTGGGCACGCAGGGCGTCGACCGGCTCCGGCGACCGCGGTGCCACGGCGGCGATCCCCCACGGCTGCCCCGACGCGGCCGCGACTTCGGTGTAGACCGCCTGATGGGCGCGATGGAAGGCACCGAGTCCGAAGTGGACAAGCTTCGGCACGAGGTCTCCCGGCCGGACGAGCGGACGGTTCGGCTCGGCCACGGTATCCAGTGTGGACAATGAAAGGCGCGCGCTCACCAGTCGTGCACCGAACCGTCGAGGCGGCGCGCCACCGGCAGGTAGCGGGGTTCGTACGGGAACCGCGCCGCCGCATCGTCGTCGTAGTCCACCCCGAGCCCCGGTTCCTCGGACGGATGCAGCATGCCGTCGGCGAAGGACACCCCGCCGCGGAAGACCTCCATGGTCTCCGGCACGTGCGGCATGTACTCCTGGATGCCGAAGTTCGGCACGGCGAGGTCGAGGTGCACCGCGGCCGCGAGGGTGATCGGCGAGAGGTCGGTCGCGCCGTGCGAACCGGTGCGCACCTGGTACAGGGCGGCCAGGTCGAAGATGCGGCGCAGGTGCGTGATGCCGCCCGCGTGCACCACGGTCGTGCGCACGTAGTCGATCAGCTGCTCGGTGATCAAGTGCTGGACGTCCCAAATGGACGAAAGGTTCTCGCCGACCGCGACCGGCGTGGTGGTGTGCTGCCGGATCAGCCGGAACGCTTCCTGGTTCTCCGCCGGGGTCGGATCCTCCATCCAGAACAGGCGGCAGTCCTCGACCCGCTTGCCGAAGCGCGCCGCCTCGATCGGGGTGAGCCGGTGGTGCACGTCGTGCAGGAGGTGGAAGCCGAAGCCGTGGGTTTCGCGCACGGCTTCCAGGTAGGCCGGCGCGAAGTCGAGGTACGCCTCGGTGGACCAGGGCTGCTCGTCGGGCAGCGAGGTGGCGGCCGGCTCGTACACCGCGCCGCGGCGCACGCCGTAGCTGCCGCCGATCTCGGGCACGGCGGCCTGTGCGCGGATCGCGCGGTAGCCCTCGTCGCGGAAGCGCGCGACGTCGTCCAGCAGCGACGGGACGTCGGTGCCGCTGGCGTGTGAGTAGACGAGCACGCCGTCGCGGGATCGGCCGCCGAGCAGCTGGTAGACCGGCAGTCCGGCGACCTTGCCCTTGATGTCCCACAGCGCGGTGTCCACCGCGGCGATCGCGGTCATCGTCACCGGGCCGCGGCGCCAGTAGGCCCCGCGGTACAGGTACTGCCAGGTGTCCTCGATGCGGGCCGGGTCGCGGCCGATGAGCAGCGGCACGACGTGGTCGCGCAGGTAGCTCGCCACCGCCAGCTCACGGCCGTTCAGGGTCGCGTCACCAAGGCCGGTCACCCCGTCGGAGGTGGTCAGCCGCAGCGTGACGAAGTTCCGGCCCGGCGAGGCCACCAGCACCTCGGCCCGCTCGATCGTGCTCAAGTCCGACACCTTCCCTGTGTTCCAGTACTTGTATACAAGCATCGGTCGGGAAGTACGTCAACCGGCGGGACCGGGGTGTCGGCTAGGGTTGGCTGGTGACCGACCGAGGGCGCACGAACCGCCGACGCGTCTACGAGACCCTCCGGCGGAGGATGCTGACGCTGGAACTGCCCCCGGGGTCGCCCCTGTCGGAGAACGAGCTGGCAGCGGCACTGGGCGTGAGCCGCACCCCGGTGCGGGAAAGCCTGATCCTGCTCGCCGAAGAGGGCCTCGTGCAGGTGTTCCCGAAGGTGGGCTCGTTCGTCTCCCGGGTCGACCCGCGGCGGGTGGCCGACGCGCAGTTCCTGCGGGAGGCGGTCGAACTCGCCGCACTGGAAGACCTTCCGGCGTCACTGGACCCCGAGATCGTCAAGGAACTGGAAGACAACCTGGCGCGGCAGCAAGAGCCGGGCATCGCGCTCGAGGACTTCTTCGAACTCGACGAGATGTTCCACCGGGGCCTGCTCGCCCTCAGCGGACACGGCTCGGCCTGGCCGACGGTCGTGTCGGCGAAGGGGCACCTCGACCGCGCCCGGCGGCTGGGGCTGCACGAGGCCAACACGCCCGAGGTGTTCGCCGGGCAACACGTGCGGATCCTGCGCGCCGTGACAGCCCGGGACATCCGCCTCGCCCGCGACACCATGCGCACCCACCTGCGCGAGGTCTTCGCCGACATCGAACGCATCCGCGAACGCAAACCCGAACTGTTCGCCTCGAACAGCGACAGCACCCCGGTGCGCCGCAACGTGGTCGTCTGGGATTGACCCGCTACCGCCAGGCTGGTCGAGGTCCGCGCACGTGCCAGTCAGTTCCCTCGGGCCGGGTCGAGTTGCTCCTGGTCGGCGGGTGAGGCGAGTGCGCGGTCGAAGTCGACGACGGCGTCATATTCGCCGCTGGTGCGGATCCAGGTGTTGACGTCATCTCGCTTGGCTTCGCTGAGCGGGGTGTACCTTCATCGGCGGCATCGTGCCACCGATGACTCGCAAGTGAGCGACGTCGCGGATCGGCGTCCAGACCGACTCGGCGGTCTCGCCGTTCGACTCGGGCCGGAGTTCGCCGCCGGTGATCCGGCCCCGGTAGAAGACGCCGACATTCTGGTGCGGAAGTGGGCCAGGCACGGCGTTCGGCAACCTCCCGGATCACCGCGTCGAACGGATCCTCCCCGTGCTCAACCCTGCCGCCCGGAAGAGTCCGGTTGGTCTCGCCGGTCGGTGGCACGTAGCGGGCAAGCAGCACCCGCCCGTCCTGACGATCGGCGCGTTGCGTCGTGGCAGCGGCATCGAGCAGTTTCTGGGCGTCGCCGAGGTCGGTGGCGTGGCTGCCGTGCGGTGGATCGCGGTCAGCCCGATGAGTGGGCAGTACCGGATCTCCCTCCATACCGTGCGGGACCTTGATGATGACCGGTTCGGTGACCTGGCCGAGTTCCCGTCCCTGGACCCGGTGGACGAAGAGCATGTCGGCGAGGGGCGCGAACTCGGGCGCTGCGCTGACGCGGAAGAGGCGATCGCGCTCGCCGAACGGCTGGCCGGCGCGGCGCCGGATCGCTGGGTGAACTTCGCCGTGGCCGGTGAGGAGTACCTGGACCTCGTGCGCGCCCGGCGACGCGGGTCGCCGGCGCCGTGATGCGGCGTATCAGGTGCGCGGTAGACAACAACAGGGCCCGGTTCCAGCACCTCATGACCTGACAACGCACTACTGGCGGTCGTCATACGCCGCGCGGGCGGCGTCGATGTGCGGCAGGTTCGTGATGCTCCACTCGAGCAGCGGTGCGGTGGCCTCACGCAAGGTCCGGCCCATCGTGGTCAGCTCGTAGCTGACGTGCGGCGGCATGACGTTGCGGACCGTGCGCGTCAGGATCCCGTCGCGCTCGAGGTCGCGCAGCGTCACGGTGAGCATGCGCTGGCTGATGCCGTCGATGGACCGCTTGAGCTCGGTGAAGCGCCGCGGGCCGTCCTTGAGCATGCGCACGATCAGCAGCGCCCACTTGTCCCCGACGATTCCGAGGACTTCGCGGGCCTGGCACGGGTCCTGCATGGTTACCTCCTGAGAACCGGGGCACCTGAAAGTGCCGTATTGCCCGGTGCGCGTCGTGTGGATCAGCATGTTCTCAGTTACCAAAAGGTACCGAGGCACGAGGAGGAACCGCACGACCATGGCCACATTTGTGTTGGTACACGGCGCCTGGCACAGCGGGCGGAGCTGGGACCGGGTGGTTCCGCTGCTGGAGTCGGCCGGGCACCGGGTGCTCGCCCCGTCGCTGACCGGTTACGGCGACAAGGCACACCTGCTGAGCCCCGAGGTCGGGCTCGGCACCCACATCGACGACGTCGCCGGCCTGATCGAAGGCGAGGATCTCGACGACGTCGTGCTCGTGGGGCACAGCTACGCCGGGATGGTCATCTCGGGAGTCGCCCACCGAATCCCGGAGCGGATCGCGCATCTGGTGTTCCTCGACGCGATGGTTCCCGAAGACGGCGAAACCGCGGTCGATGTCCTTCCCGTCACCAAGCAGCTCATCGACCTCGCCGTCGACGGCTGGCGGGTTCCGCCGATGCCGGAGCAGCCACCACCGCTCGGCTTGTTCGGCGTCACCGATCCCGAGGACGTCGCCTGGTTGCGCTCGATGCTGTCAGACCAGCCGGTGCGATGCCTGCGAGAGCCGGTCCGGCTGGACCACCCGGCCGCGCGCACGATCCCCCGTACGCACATCCACTGCGTCGAGGGCGAGCCGGCGGGTATCACCCGGCGCCCCGTCCCGGCAGGCGAGCGGGTCCGGGAGCTGCCGACCGGCCACGACTGCATGATCACCACGCCGGTCGAACTGGTCGAGCTGCTGATCGAGGCAGCCTGATGTCCTGAGGCTTTCTTCCCGGTGCCCGGCCAGCGAAGCCCCGTCGTGCCGCCGCCGCTCGACAGCGGTGACGGGAGGCTCGGCTGGTACCGGCAGCCCGGTGCCGCGTGGCAACCGCTCGTCGGCGACGAGACCGCGCTTCCCTCGATCGGCGCCACCATCGAACGCCTCGAGGAAGGGCAGTCGCTGCGCATTCGTGGAGGTGGCGGGACCGGCGGAGGAACAGCGCTTCGAAACCCGCGGCAAAGTGCGCACCAGCTGGGTGCGCCGGTGCGACCGTCAGCACGGCGAGGCGGTCGTCGACGCCGTGAAGAGCGCCGAATTCCCCGCCGGCGCCCTTACCAGCGCCCTCGCCGGGCGCGCGCTCTCGTGCGCCCGCGTCAGTCGCGATGCGCGGGCGCGGCGAGGGTTTCGCCGACTGGGCCGCCGACTTCGCGTTTGGTGAGGTAGAAGGTGGCCTCGTGCGGGTGGGCGCCGTTGTCGACGGTGTAGGTGGTTTCGAGGACGCCGTGGGCGCCGGTGAAGCGGCGTTGCAGGTCGAGGTCGGCGGCGACGAGGTCGTCGCGGTCGGCGACGTTGATCCAGCGGCGGACCTGCGGCGGTGTTGCCGGTGGTTGCGGCCGGATGCGCTCGTAGACGACGTTGCGCAGCCCCAGCGGTGAGCCGAGGGTGACCAGCAGCGGCAGCCGGAAGCCGAGGCGGTGTGCGGCTTCGAAGGCGACGACCGAGCCCAGCGAGTGGCCGATCAGGACCCGTGTTTCGGGGCCGAGGTGTTCGGCGACGCGTGCCTGTACCGCCGCGCGGAGGTCGTCGTCGGTGAGGTAGCGGCTGACCTGCACGATCGCGGTGCGCAGCAGTTTCCCCGCGGTGACTTCGCCGAGCGTCGCGATGGGCCGGAAGCGCGCCAGCAGGTTCATCAGCGGCCGCAGTCCGGCGCGCAGCCCTTGTGGATCGGCGACCAGCCCTTCGGCTTGTTCGAGTGCCGCGTCGGCTCGTTTGCGCTCCCGCGGGTCGCTGGCGCGCTCGGCGATGTTGCGCGACCACTCGACGGTCAGGCGTGCGGCGACCGCGGCTGCTTCCGGCGGCAGTTCGGTTTCGTCTCCTTGCTGGTCCGCGCGGAGGAAGTAGTCGCCGTAGAAGGCGACCCTGGCCTCGAGTCCGCCGGGACGGCCAGCTCGCCACAGCTGGTCGGCGATGGCCGGACGACCGCCGAGGCGCACGCCACCGGCGAGGCCGGGCAGGTACTGGCTTTCGATGGTCTCGGCCGACTTCTGCTGCTGCCCGATGCCGTGGACGAGCACAACTTCCGCCACCGACTCCCCCATCCCCTCACCCGGTGTGACCCTCGCGGTACAGCTTGCCCAGGGAAGCCGCGTTGAGCAAGGTAGTGATCATGCCGGGGAGACTGCTGCTGGTGATCGGCTCCAACTGGGGTGCGCGCCCACCGCTGCCGTTCCTGCCCGACGCGGCCCGTGAGCTGTACGAAGTGCTGCTGCATCCGCGGCCGGGGCAGTGCGCGCCCGCGTTGCCGGACCGGTCGCTGTTGCACGATCCGTCCGCGGCCGACCTGGACAAGGCGATCGAGGACGCCTTCGAGGCCGCCTCGCGGCAGGAGGCCACGCTGATCGTGGCGTTCACCGGTCACGGCGTGACCAGTGGCGACGACTACTACCTGCTCGCCGCCGACTCGCCGGAGCTGCCGGACTCACGCACGGCGTACCTGCTCGGCCAGCGGTTCAAGGAACTCTTCCGGCGTTATCCGGGCATCGACGGTCTGGTCCTGCTGCTGGACACCTGCGAGTCGGGTCGCGCCGCCGACGCCGCGGGACAGGAGTGGATCGAGGTGCTGCGCCGCGGCGAACGACGGTTCGAGCTGCTCACCGCGACCGGTGACGGCCCCGCGTTCGGCGGCTGTTTCTCCAAGTCCCTGACCTACCTGATGGAGCACGGCAGTCTCGCGGCGACCGACCGGCTCGGTTGCGCCGACGTGCGCGAACCCGTGAACGAGCTGTGCCACCACCAGCAGACCGCGCACCTGGCCTTCACCGGCGCCACCCGCGGCAGCGGAGACCCCACGCTGTGGCTGGCGCACAACGCCGCCGTGGCCAGGCGCCGGGTCGCGCTCGACGGCACGGTGTTCGCCAGCACCGCGGCCACGGTGCTGCGTCATTTCCAGCCGACCGCCTCCTTGACGCAGGTGCGCGCGGAACTCGCCGACGGCCGCAGCGTGGGGATCGCCGGAGCGGCCGGGTGCGGCAAGACGGCCCTGCTGACCGCGTTGACCCGGCGGACGGAGCAGCGGCGGGTCCACTGCGCCTGGCTGGGCACCGAGCCGGCTCACACGACCGAGCAGGTCGCCACCGAACTCGCCCGGCAGCTGGCCGGAACGGTCACCGGGTTCGCCGAGGCACAAGCGGCGTTTCGCACTGCGGGCACGGACGAGTGGCAGCGAGCTGACGCCGTGGAGCGCCTGCTGGCCGGACCGCTTCGGACGCTGGGCCAGCGGGTGCTCATCGTCCTGGACGACGTCACGGCACCGCCGATGCGCCGGGTCGCCGATGGTCTCGCCGCGCTCCCACGGGTTCAGCTGGTGGTGACGGCTCGCGAGCGCGCGGAGTTGCCTGCCGGGTGCGCCGTGGTCGAGGTCGGTGCGGCTGAACCGGACGCGGTGGTGCGCTACGCCCAGAACCGCGGCCTGTCCGCGGACGTGGCGGACGAGCTGATCCGGCGCAGCGGTGGTAGCTGGCTGACGATCAGCCTGCTCGCCGACGTGGCCGTCCGGGAGGCCGCGGTCGAAGAACCGGCGGGGCTGGCGGGCTTTTACGCGTCCGCGCTGGATTCTGTCACCGACGGCACGTTGTTCCGGCAGGAAGAACTGGGGCCGGCGCTGGCCGTGCTCGCCACCGCGCGGGACGGGGCCAAGATTCCGTTCACCGTGTTCGACGGGGCCGTACGGCGCCTCGGCGGCCCCGCGCGGCCGTCCCGCTTGCGGGAGCTGCTCAGCCGGCTGACGGGTATCGTCACGCACGGCCACGCCATCGACGGCACCGACCAGTACGGCCTGGTCCACGCCAAGTTCGCCGAGTACCTGCGGGCTCGGCCGGCCGCGAAGATCAGCCTGCCGCAGGCCCATGCGGCACTGGCCGACGCGATCGAGGAGGCCGCCCCGATGACCCAGCACCGCCCGGACGACCCGGTGCACGGCTACGCCGGCCGCGCCGAGCCGGAACACCTGTGGCAGGCAGGCCGTCACGACGAGGCCTTCGCCTGCCTGGAAGCACGGCAATCCCTGATCAATGCCGAAAACGTCCGGCTGTGGTCGGACTGGGAGAAGCGGATCCGGCGGGAACTGGGCGCCACCCACCCGCTCACCTTCCGCGCGGGGGCGCGGCACGCCAGAGCGATCGGTGAACTCGGCGACGCCACGCACGCGCTGGAACTGCTGCGCGAGCTCGTCGACGACGCCCGGCACACCTTCGGCGCCGAGGATCTCACCACGATGGAGGTCGAGGACCACTTCGGCTACTGGACGTCCCAAACCGGAGATCACCCCGGCGCCCGGGCGTTGTTCGCCGACCTCGCCGATCGGTACACCCGGCAACTCGGTGAGGACGACCCGAAAACGCTCATGGCGCGTCACCACTTGGCCTTGACCACCGCCAAAGCCGAGCAGCCCGAGGCCGCGCTGGCGATCTGGGACGAAGTCGAAGCCCGGCGCGAACGGGTGTTGGGCGAGGACCACGTCGACACGCTCCGTACCCGGCTGAACATTCTGGTGTGGACCGAGGAAATCAGGCACCCCCCCCCCGAACGTTTTTCCTATCGCAGCCTGCTCACTCAGATGCTCGACACGTTCGGGGAGGATCACCCCGAGACCATCACGGTCAGTTATTTCGAAGCGAGGTCGCGCCTGCGTCAAGGCGTCTCGGACGAGGCGCGCCTGTCCCTGCAGGAACTGCTGCCACGGGCCGAACGCGTCCTCGGGCCGGACAGCATCTGGGTGCGGGAAATCCGCGACCGGCTCGGCGATCCCGGGCCGCGGTGAACCCCGCCGAGGCCGTCCGTGACTGACGATCGACCGTTGCGCGTGGCTTTGCTGTCCTACCGTGGGAAACCGACCTGCGGTGGCCAGGGCGTGTACGTCCGCCACCTCAGTCGCGCGCTCGCCGACCTGGGCCACGAAGTCGAGGTCATCGGCGGCCCGCCCTACCCCGTTCTCGGTGACGGGGTGCGTTTCACGCCGCTGCCGGGCCTGGATCTCTACGCGGACGAGAATCCGTTCCGCACCCCGCAACCGCGGGAACTGCGGTCGCTGCCCGCGTTGATCGAGTACGCCGGACTCAAACGCGGGCGGTTCACCGAGCCGCTGGCGTTCTCCTTGCGCGCCCGCCACTACCTTCGCGGGCACGCGTTCGACGTCATCCACGACAACCAGGGACTCGGTTACGGGCTGCTCGGCCTGCCTGGGCTGGTCGCGACGATCCACCACCCGGTAGCCATCGACCGCGCGTGGGAGCTGGACGGCGCGAGCCCGCAACGCCAACGCGAAGTCCTTGCCTGGTACCGATTCCTGGACATGCAGCGGCGCGTCGCCCGCCGGATCCCCCAGCTCATCGCCCCCGCGGCGGCCGGCGCCGGCGCCACGTCCGCCTGGCTGGGCATCCCGCCGGAGCGCATCACCATCACTCCGCTCGGCGTGGACACCGCCGTCTTCCGGCCGGACCGGTCCACCGGCCGGGTGCCGGGCCGGATCGTCACCACGGCCAGTGCCGACGCCCCCATCAAGGGCCTCGCCGACCTGCTCACCGCGGCGGCGGCGCTGCGGCCCGGGTGGCGGGGAGAGCTGCACGTGGTGGGCACGCTCCGCCCCGGCGGCCCGGCCGCCCGGCAGATCGCCCGCCTCGGCCTTCCCGTGCGCTTCCACCGCGGCCTGACCGATGCGCAACTCGCCGACCTGATCAGCAGTGCCGAAGTGGCCTGCGTGCCGTCGCGCTACGAAGGGTTCTCCCTGCCCGCGCTGGAAGCCATGGCCTGCGGCACGCCACTGGTCTGTACCACCGCCGGGGCGCTGCCCGAAGTCACCGGGCCGGACGGGCACGCCGCCCTGCACGCCGCCCCGGGTGATCCCGCCGCGCTGACGCGAGCCCTGCGAACCCTGCTGTCCGACACCGCGCTCCGGCGAAGGCTCGGCGCCGCCGGAGTCACCCGCGCCGCGCGCTTCACCTGGCGTGCCACCGCCGAAGCCACGGTGGCGGCCTACCGCTCGCACCTGCGTCCGGCGGTGCTGTCGGCGTGCTGACCATCGATTTCGCCCGGTTCCCCATCGGACCCGGGGACCGGGTGCTCGACGTCGGCTGCGGCAGCGGGCGCCACGCCGTCGAAGCGCACCGGCGCGGCGCCACCGCTCTGGCCGTCGACCTCGACGAAGTAGCGCTCAAGGGCATCACGGGCCTGGACGCCCCATCGGCACCGATCCTCGCCGACGGAACCCGCCTGCCCCTTCCCGACGCGTCCATGACCCACGTGATCCTCAGCGAGATCCTCGAACACGTCCACCAGCACCAACTCCTGCTCGCCGAGGCCGCCCGCGTGCTCGTGCCAGGCGGACGGCTCGCGGTGAGCGTCCCCCGCTGGTTCCCCGAACGCGTCTGCTGGCTGCTGTCCAAGCCCTACCACCAGGTGGCCGGCGGGCACATCCGCATCTACCGCCGCACCGAACTGCGCCGGCTGATCACCGGCGCCGGGCTGGTACTCGACGGCCACCACCACGCCCACGGCCTGCACGCGCCCTACTGGTGGCTCAAATGCCTCGTCGGCGTGGACCGGGAAACCCGGCTGGTCCGCCACTACCACGATCTGCTGGTCCACGAAATCATCCACGGCCCGTGGCCCACCCCCGCACTGGCTCGAGCACTCGACGCCGTCGTGGGCAAGAGCCTGGTCGTCTACGCACGCAAACCACAATGATCGACTTCACCGCCACCGCCGATTTCATCGTTACCGTCCAGCAGAACGACGGCGCGATCCCCTGGTTCGCCGACGGTCCACTCGACCCGTGGGACCACGTCGAAGCGGCGATGGGCCTGGATGCGGCCGGGTTGCACGGCGCCGCGGCCGCCGCCTACCGGTGGCTCGCACGCACCCAGAACCCCGACGGCTCCTGGTTCGCCGAATACCGAGCCGGAACGCCGAGCGACCGCGGCCGCGACGCCAACTTCACCGCCTACATCGCTGTCGGTGCCCTCCACCACCATCTGTCCACAAACGACACTTCTTTTCTTGGCGAATTATGGCCCACCATCGACAACGCCATCGAGTTCGCCCTGAGCCTGCAACAAGACGACGGCACCATCCGCTGGCGCTACCACCCCGACGGACGCCTCGCCGACGAAACCCTGCTGACCGGCTGCTGCAGCATCCACCACGCGCTGCGGTCGGCCAGCACGATCGCGGGCGAACTCGGTGCACCTCGCCCGCACTGGCAGGCAGCACAACAACGCCTGGCCGATGCGATCACCGGCGCACCGCACCTCTTCCTGCCCAAGCCACTCGCCATGGACTGGTACTACCCCATACTCGGTGGCATCGTCCGCGAGGAGGCCGCACGAACCCGTCTCGCACAGGACTGGAGCCGGTTCGTCGAGCCGGGCTTCGGGGTTCGCTGCGTCGACCACGAACCTTGGATCACCGGGGGCGAAACCGCCGAACTGGCCTTGACCCTGGCTGTCGCGGGCGAACCGGATACCGCGAACACCTTGCTGCGCAACCTCATCCGGCTGCGCACCGCCAACGGCGCGTACTGGACCGGCTACAACTACCGCACCGACACGATCTGGCCCGAGGAGCAGACCACCTGGACCGCCGGCGCCATCCTCCTCGCCCACGCCGCCATCAACGCCCACAAACCGACGCTGCGAACATTCGGCCCCGAGACGGTCCCCGTCAACGAATCCAACTGCTGAGGGATTCATGCAGATGGTTAAAGACATCGGCAGCCAGAACTCCGGGACTTACTCCACTCAGCCGGTTCACGCTGCCCTTACCAGGGTGGCCACAAACTCGGAAACCGTGGCAAGCCTTCGCGAACCAGGTGGCCGGTACCTCCGGCACCGCGCCCACCGCTGGCCCGGTGTCGAGCGCCCGCCGCGTCGTATCCGATTGGTTGGGTGGTGCCGCTCGCGGGGTCGGTTTGGCTGGTGAGGCGGTCGTTGGTGTAGGTGGAGGCCGCGACGCCGGTGGTGTCGCTGCGCTGGGCAAGGCGACCGGCGGAGTCATAGGTGTATTCGCTCGTGGTTCCCGCGGGTGTGGTGCCGGTCAGCAGCGCGCCGCGGTCGTTGTAGGTGAACGTGTGGCTGCCGGTGGGTGCATTGACACCGGAGAGGCGTCCGGCGGTTTCCGGCTGTCCTGTGTGGACACCAAGCCGCCGATCGCCGAGGCGGCCGAACGACGTCGGTACCGCCTCGCGGATCAGCAGGCGGCGCGCCCTCCTCAGGCGGCCTTCCGCACGGTGGCGTAGCTCGCGTAGAGCTGGTCCCATGCCTGGTTGCAGCGCGCGTCGAGTTGCCCGTCGCCGGTCTGCCCGCCGGCGGCGAACCAAGGCTCACAGGGCGCGATCTCGGTGAGCTGCCTGCGAACCTCGCCGACCGCGCCGCGTGCTGCCTCGGGCAGCCGGTCTGCCTGCTGCTCGACCTTGCCGATCACCTCGGACACGTCGGGCATCAGGTTGGCGCAGTTGTCCACCGGATCGACCGGCTGGCCTGTGAGGCGGGGGATGCAAGCGGCGAGCAGGATGCCGATCGCGTCGAGTTCCGTGCGCAGCTCCGGCAACGGCGAGGACGACGAAGTGGCGGGCGCGGGCGGCGTGGTGGTCGGGGGCTCGGTGCCGCACGCGGTCATCAGCACAGCTGGCACGACCAGCACGGCGAAGTGGTTTCGCAACATCATTCTCCCGGTCGACTGGGGGCGCTCCAGTGTCGCACCGGGCACCGCCACAGAGGCCACCGCCGTGGCGGGTGGCTCGGCAGCGGCGCGGGGTGACGCCGACGCATTCCCGGAACGAATTGCCGGCCCGGCTCCGGCCGCGAGAGACCGGCCCGCCGCACGGCCTCTTCGATGGTCGGGTCGGTCTCTCGCAGCAGCCGTGTCATTTCCTCGCCGCGGAGCATCGTCAGGCACGCCAGCGGGACGGCTTCGCCTCGTTGGGGTGGTCACCCCGACCCCGGAGCCCACGTGAGAAGCCGAGCGAACCCGCCAGCGCCGAAGACGTCCAGTTCGCGATCAAACACCTGTCCAAGGCCAACACGACGTTCTTCCCGCGCCGCGCGGCGGCTCGTGTCCTCTGGGCTTCAGCCTCGACCGATTCCGTTCTTGCCGAGCCGGCGCTGGTCAGGAGCGGCGAGATGGCGGTGGGATCTCTCCCGACCCTCGGCGGATGAGGGTGGCCGGGATGACGGCGTGCGTCGGCGGGGACTGGTCGCCCTTGATGCGGTCGAAGATCAGTTCCGCGGCCTTCCGGCCGAGGGCGGGGACATCCTGGCGCAGGACCGTGACACCGGGTTCGAGCATGTCGGCCAACGGGAAGTCGTCGAAGCCGATCAGCGCGACCCGGCGGTGCAGGCCGCGGTCGCGCAGTGATCGCATCGCGCCGACGGTGACCAGGTTCTGCGCGGTGAACAGCGCGGTCGGCGGCTCGTTCAGATCGAACAGGGATGCCGTGGCGGTTACCGCGGCGTCGGGACCGTACAGGTCGATGTGGACGAGTTCTTCCCGCAGGGTCAGTCCGGCGTGGGCGAGCCCTTCCAGGTAACCGGTGTAGCGCTCCTGGCTCGTCCACAGTGTCTGCCGGTCGCCGAGGAAGGCGATGCGCTGGTGGCCGAGGCCCGCGAGCTGGAGCACGGCTTCCCGCGAGCTGTCGCGGTTGGTCGTGGTGACGCTGTCGGTGCCCTGGAACGTCGGCGGCCGGTCGACCAGCACCATGCGCATGCCGCGCTCACGTTCCTGCTGCAGCGCGTCCTGGTGGCCGCCGGCGGCCATGACGACCATGCCGTCGACTCGGCGGGTGGCCAGTGAGGTGAGCATTTCGCGTTGCAGGCCGGTGTCGTCCTCGCTGCTGCCCGCCAGGACCAGCACGTCGTTCTTCCGCGCCAGGTCCTCGACCGCCCGCAGGAGTGCGGAGTCGAACGGGTTGGACAGGTCCTCCAGCAGCACCCCGATGGTGGCGCTGCGCCGGTCGGAGCGGCGCAGGCTGCTGGCGGACAGGTTGGGCCGGTAGCCGAGGGTGCGCGCGGCGGCACGGACTCGTTCGACCACCTCGGGGCCGGCCCCGGGCAGGTCGTTGATCACGCGCGACACCGTCTTCGTGCTGACCTTGGCGAGCGCGGCGACCTCCCGCATGGTCGGCTCCCGCCGGGCACCCCGTGAATCCATGACGCCTGCCCATCCCGAGTAACGCTTGCATAACGGCGGCTTGTCGTAACTTCCGCCACAAAGCTAGCGTCAACGATGACGTAGCAAAAGCGCTGTAGCAAACCCAGCCCGACAAGAACCTCATCGCGTCCGGCGGCGCGTTACGTCAACGTTGACGTAAGAGGAAATGCCCGTCAACCGAAGCGAGTTCCCTTCCCATCGACGTGAAGCGAGACTCCCATGCGCAGCTTTGCCGTCAAGCGCCTCACCGCTCTCCTGTCGGCAGTGGCGATCCTCGCCGCGATCTCCGCGATCTCCGGGCCCACGGCGCAGGCCGCGCCCTACCCGGAATATCCCTACGACGCGACCGACTACAACGAGCCGTTCCGCGGCCAGTTCCACTTCAGTTCGCAGGGTGGCTGGATGAACGACGTGAACGCGCCGTTGTACTACAACGGGACCTACCACCTCTTCTACCAACACAATCCACACGGTCTGCACTGGGACACGATGCACTGGGGTCACGCGACCAGTACGGACCTCGTGCACTGGACACAACAGCCGATCGCCTTGGAGCCGGGCACGCACGACGCCACCCTGTTCTCGGGTGGCGGCTGGGTCGACACCAACAACGTCACCGGCCTCAAAACCGGTGCCGACGCGCCCATTCTGCTCTTCACCAACACCAACGGCGTGTCCATCGCCTACAGCACCGACGGCGCCAGGACGTTCCGGATGTACAACGGCGGTGCCAAAGTGATCTCCACCCCGTTCGAATCCCGTGACCCCAAGGTGTTCTGGGACGACGCACGCAAGCGCTGGGGGATGGTGTTCTGGGGCAACGAAGGCGGCAACGTCGCGAAGTTCTACAGTTCGGCGAACCTGCTCGACTGGACCCATGGCGGCGAGTTCCGCGCCGACTGGCTGTTCGAGTGCCCGGACCTCTACCAACTGCCGGTCGACGGGAACACCGCGAACCCGAAGTGGGTCCTGCAGGACGCCAGTGGCGAGTACGTCGTGGGCGCACTCGACAGCGCGGGCGTCTTCGTGCCGGACGCCGGCTGGTCGTTACCACAACGCCTCGACGTGGGGCGCACCAGCTTCGACGGCACCGCTTACGCCGGCCTCACTTTCACCAACCTGCCCGACGACCGGGTGATCCAGATGTTCTGGCAACCCGGCAACAAGGGCGCGACCTGGACCGGCAACGCGTCGTTCCCGGCGCGACTCGCGCTTCGAACGTTCGCGGGCGAGGGCCTCCGGGTGACCCGCGACCCCGTGCACGAGATTTCGTCGATCCGTCAGCCGGCACAGACCTGGAGCAATCTGACGATCTCGAACGACATCGCGACGAACCCGTTCAACGGCATCGCCGCGGACACCTACGAGATCGAGGCGACCTACGACCTGACCGGAGCCACAGCCACGGACTTCGGCTTCGAACTGCACCGGCGGGACGACGGCACACGTGACGCGGCGATCGGTTACGACCGGATCCGGCAGACCCTGGCCGACGCCGCCATGCCACCCATCGACAACCGGGTAAGGCTGCGAATACTCGTCGATCGCGGGCAACTGGAAACCTTCGGCAACGACGGCAGGATCTCGGTCACCGACAACGTCGACTTCGACTCGTCGAGCCGCAGCCTCGGTATCCGGGCGTACGCCAACAACGGCACCGTCCGGATCGAGTCGCTGACGTTCCGGCGACTGAGCAAGGCATGGGCAAGCGCGCCCAGCGGGCCGGACCAGGCCGTCGGTGCGATCAACTGGAACGGGACAGGCAAGTGCGTCGACCGCGACAACGCCACGGCCGCCGTGCAGATCTGGGACTGCCGGAACGAAAGCAACCAGCGCTGGACCTTCACCGCGGCCGGGAAGCTCAGAATCGGCAACGAATGCCTCGACCAGCCCGCGGAGACCATCGGCAACGGCGCGAGGCTCACCACGCATCCGTGCTGGGGCGGCGACAACCAGCGATGGATCCGCACCGGCACGAACCAATACCAGAACGCGTGGTCGAAACGCTGCCTGGACCTCGCCGAGGGTGATGCGACCAATGGTCGCCGACTACAGGTGTGGGACTGTGTCGGGGGCCCGAACCAGACGTGGAACATGCCGACCACCTGACGAGGCGCCGGCCACGACCGGGTGCGACCGTTGTCAGCATATGTCCGATGGGCCACGCGCAGTCGATCGCCACGCTCCGCCCGATGCCCCTCGGATCCACGCCGATCAGGTCATAGCGCGAGGAGACCTCGGCAGTCATCGCACCTTTGATGTGCAGCATGAACTGCACGCCCGCGCTGGGGCAGGTGCAGGATGCACACAGGCCTTGGCCTGCGGTTCTGTCGCCTGCGATGGCCTGTTCGGGCGTCTACTCCTCTATCGTCCGGTCGATTTCGGTTACCGCGCTCGCCAGCTCGCCGGGCGAGGTGACTTGGAGCGTCGCTTCGTCGGTGGCGTAGTGCACCCGGATGGTGAGCTGGGTCAGGTCGAACAGGCGGTCGAGTAGCTCACTGGGCGCCCGGTCCAGATTGATCGCCAGGTGCGGCAATGCGTCGAGGGGGCCGAGCTGACCGGCGCTGGGCCGGTCGGGCTCTTGGCCATCCTGGCGGTCCAGGTCCGCGATGACGTCCAGCAGAGCCTGCCGTTCGGTGTTCAGCTCGTTGTAGCGCTGCCGCAGGCCGTGGGTGAACGGATCGGCAGGGTCGGCGTCTTCGGCTTGCGGAGGATGTTGTCCAGCTTCCGGGTCGTGTCCGCGAGCTTGCGCTGCAGCCGCTTCTCGCCTCGCTCGCGCATGTAGATCGTGGCGGGGTGGCCGACCGACCGGCATTTGTCCACAATGGACCGAAGCGACCCCCTTGACCCGGTCTCCACCATTGCTGTTTGGTTGGAGCACCCTGGGGAAGGAGGCCGCCGATGCGGTCGATTCGTTCAGCTTTCCTTGTGATCATTACGGTTTCGGCGCTCGTCGCCTGCGGAGACGAGCCGGGGCCCGAAAGTTCCGCCAAGGTCACCTATCTGACGTCGTTCAGCACGTTCGGTCGGGACGCGTACGCGTTCGTCGCACAGGAGAAGGGGATCTTCGCCGAGGCCGGGCTCGACGTCACCATCAACCCCGGCAATGGCACGGTGGACGTGCTCAAGCTGGTGGCAGGCGGGCGCGCGCACTTCGGAATCGGTGACCTCACCGGCACGATGATCACGGTGGCCAAGGAAAAGCTCCCGGTCACCGCGGTCGCGGCGATCCACCAGCGCACCGTCGCGGCGATCATCGGGCTCGTGGGCGGTGGGATCGCCGGGCCCGCCGACCTGGCGGGCAAGCGGATCGGTGACCCGGCCGGGTCCACCGTCGGGTTGATGTTCCCCTTGTACGCCAGGGCCGCGGGCATCGATCCCGGGTCGGTCGAGTTCGTGCCGTCCGCGCCGCCCGCCCTGCCGCAGCTGCTGGTGTCCGGGCAGGTCGACGGGATCGGCCAGTTCGTCGTCGGGCGGCCGCTGATCGAGGCGGCGGCGAACGGGCGCAGCGCGGTCGTCCTGCCCTACGGCGATCTCCTGCCCGACCTGTACGGCAACATGCTGGTCACCTCGCGGGAACTGGCCGACCGCGACCCCGAGCTGGTGCGGCGGTTCAGCGGCGCGCTGCTCGAGGCGCTGCGGTACTCCATCGAGAACCCCGAGGAGGCGGGCAGGATCCTCCGGAAGTACCACCCGACGCAGAACGCGGAGGTGGCCGCCGCCGAGATGCGGTTGATGGCCGGGTACACGAGACCGGACGGGTTCACCGGGCCGCTCGGCGCGGTCGAGGAGAGCCGGGTCGCGACGGTCATCGACCTGCTCGTCGAGGCGCGGGCGATCCCCGACGGGTCGCTGCGGTCGGCGGACATCGTCGACTACGACCTGGTGCCGGGCGCTCGATGATCGTCGTGGAGCGGGTGTCGCGGGTCTTCGACGGGAAGGCCGGGCGCGTGCCCGCCCTGGACGGCATCGACTTCGACGTGCGCGAGCACGAGGTCGTCGCGGTGATCGGCCGGTCCGGCTGCGGGAAGTCGACGCTGTTGCGGATCGTCGCCGGGCTGCTCGCGCCGACGGGCGGGCGGGTGCTCGTCGCCGGGGAACCGGTGACCGGGCCCCGCCGCGACATCTCCGTGATGTTCCAGCGGCCCGCGTTGCTGCCGTGGCGCTCGGTGCTGGCCAACGTGCTGCTGCCGGTCGAGGTCCTCGGCCTGGACCAGCGGCGCCACACCGCGCACGCGCACGAGTTGCTGGAGCTGACGGGACTCGCCGAGTTCGCCGGACGGCTGCCGCACGAGCTGTCCGGCGGGATGCAACAACGGGTGTCGCTGTGCCGCTCGCTCGTCCAGAACCCGCGCGTGCTGCTCATGGACGAGCCGTTCTCCGCGCTCGACGCGCTGACGAGGACCGAGCTTTCCGCCGAGTTGCAACGGATCTGGCGGGAGCGCCCGTTGACGGTCGTGTTCGTGACGCACTCCGTCGATGAGGCGGTCGTGCTCGCCGACCGGGTCGTGGTGCTCACCCCCCGGCCCGGCAGGCTCCGCAAGATCGTCGACGTCGACCTCCCCCGGCCAAGGACCGCGCGCGCCGCCGGGGTGGCCGCGGCGGGTGGTGAGCTGTACGACCTGCTGGAGGTGACGGGATGAGCCGCCGCGTGGCCGCGGTCGTGTTGCCGATGCTCGGCCTGCTCGTGGTGCTCGCGTCGTGGTGGCTGGCCACGGTCGTGTTCGCGATCGAGGAGTTCCTGCTGCCCAGCCCCGGTGACGTGGTGGCCGCCTTCGGCGAGTACCCGGGCTACCTGCTCGGGCAGGCCTGGGTGACGCTGCTGGAAACCGTCCAGGGTTTCGGGTTGGCCGTCGTGGTGGGCATTCCGCTCGCGCTGCTCATCGTGAGCTCCACGATCCTGGAGCGCACGATCTACCCGCCGCTGCTGGCGCTGAACGCCGTCCCCAAGATCGCCATCGCACCGATCCTGGTGGTGTGGATGGGTTTCGGTCCCGCGCCGAAGGTCCTCCTGGTGTTCCTGGTGTGCTTCTTCCCGGTGGTCATCTCCACGGCGTCCGGGATGAAGTCGACGCCTGCCGAGCTGGTCGAGCTGATGCGCTCGCTGAGCTGCACCCGCCGCCAGGAGTACCTGAAGCTGCGGCTGCCGTACGCCCTGCCGCAGGTCTTCGTCGGGTTGAAGACGGCGATCACACTGGCCGTGATCGGTGCGGTGATCGCCGAGTTCGTCGGTGCCAGTTCGGGGCTCGGCTTCGTCATCGTCTCGTCCGGCGCGAGCGCCGACACCGCGCTCGCGTTCGCCGCCATGGGGTTGCTCGGTGTCATGAGCATCGTGTTGTTCTACGGGTTCGCGTACGTGGAACGCCGCCTGCTGCCGTGGGCGGAGGCCCATCGCCCCTGAGTCAGTCCGGCACCAGGTCCAGGAAGTGCCAGTGGGCGCCCGGTGCCAGCCCCGCCAGCGACGCCCCGCACTTCTGCAGCACGACCGGTCCGGACGTGATGTGCTGGGTGCCCGTGTCGAGGTCGCGGAGGTAGCGCTGCAGGTCGCCCCGCCGGACGGCGGTGGTCGCGGCCCACTGGTGCACGGTGTCGCCGACGGCGTGCACGGACCAGGTGGTGTTGTTGAGCATCAGCCGGGTGAGGGTTTCCTGTTCCGTGCTCAGGTGTTCGCCGCGGTCCAGCGTCGCCTCGTTGTCCGCCCACACCTCCATGGCCCACGCGCGGGCCGCCCGGAACCGCGCCTCGGCCTGCGCGTAGGCGGCGTGGAACCACCCGGTGTCCACGGCCGCGTCGTGCGTGCCGGTCTTGGCCGCCACCAAGGCTTTCAGCTCGTCGAGCAGCCGTCGCCCGACGCCGAGCGCCCAGCCGCTGTGCACGACCGCGGCGAGGTTCACCAGGCCCAGCCGGTAGATCGCGCCACCGTGCACGTTCTCCATGGTGGTGGCCGCGAACGCGTGCGTGGCGGGGACGAACACGTCCTCGCACACGTAGTCGATGCTGTGCGTGGCGCGCAGGCCGAGCACGTCCCAGTTGTCGACGAGCGTCGCGAGCTCCTTGGGGAACGTGAAGACCAGCGCCTCACCGGTCTCCGCGCAGAACGCGGCGGTGTGGATGTGCGTGGCCAGCGGGATACCGGACGCGAACCCCCAGCGCCCGCTGATCCGGTAACCGCCGTCGGCTCGCACCGCGGTACCGAGGCGAGTGCCCTGCCCGGCGATGACCGCGTGGCGACCCGCGGGCACGTCCGGGTACAGGTCGGCGACGGCCTCGGCACCGAGGTAACCCGCGGTGGAGCCGGTGACGAACTGGACCGCCATCACCGTCCAGCCAACGGAAGCGTCGTGGTACGACAGCTGTTCGATGGTCCGCACCACCTGCGACGGCGAGAACTCGTACCCGCCGAGCTCGCTGGGGATGCCGATCCGCAGCACCCCGGTGTTCTCCAGCGCCCGCACCACGTCTTCGGTGAGCGCGCGCTGCTCCTCGCACTTCTCGGCCTCGGCACGCAGAACGGGCGCGATCTCGTCGATTTTCCTTGCCATGGCGTCGAACTCGGCACTGACGTGCAGCTGTCCCATACCGCCCCCAGGTGCGATGCGACCGCCACCATGGTAAGGCAAACCGGGCCCGGCAAGCTGGCATACGGCCGCGATGCTCAGCCGCGACCGCGCTAGCTGACGCTCGTGCGCCGGGGCAGGCGCACCAGCCCGCCGATGGCGACCAGGAACACCAGCGGTGCGCCGAAGAAGATCAGCGTGGAGACCGTGTCGTTGATCGGCCCGTCGTGCACGGCGTGCACGAGCCGCGCGAGCAACGCGGTCGCGACCGGCGCCGAGAGCACCAGCGCGGCCCGCCATCCGGTGGCGGACCTGATGCCGGCGGCCAGCACCGCGCCGGCGAACAGGACGGCGAGCGCCGCGTACTCGGCGATCTCGTCCCGGTGGCCGAATACCCCGAGCCCCACGATCACCAGGACCGTCGCGGCCATGGTGACGATCGCGGGCAGGCCCCGGGCCTTGCGCCCGTCCGACATGGAGAGCGCGAAGGCCGTGACCGCGCTGAGCAGTACCCAGCCCGCCTTGTCCGTGAACCACTGCCAGCCCGCGAACGGCAGCTGGAGTACCACGATCAGCCCGGCGGTGGCCACCCAGGCGCCGATCGCGGCCGCCCTGCGTTTCCCCGCCATGGCAAGGATCGCGACCCCGAGCCAGACGAACCACACCGGTGCGTCGGGGAGCTGCTCGAACGGCGGCACCGAGCCCGCCTGAACCCACCAGGCCAGCTCGTGCAGGCTCGTGGCCGCACCCGCCAGTACCGCGATCGGGCCGAGCAGGCTGACGATCGCCAGCACGTCGGCCGCGAGCAGACGCCGTACGTGCAACCGGAACGCGCCCCACAGCAGGTCGGCGGTGTCCCGCCAGCCTGGGGTCGTCCGGTCACCCGCGTCGGCGATCAGCACGCCGAGCATCTCGTCGCCGTGCTGTTCGCGGTGGTCCCGCGGGTAGAGGCTCAGCAGCCGCCGGTACCGCTTCTCGAGTTCGCTCACGCCGTCCCTCCGATGAGCCGTGCACGCAGACGTGATTCCGCGACACCGGTAGTGGCCCGCACCCGTTCGATCTCCTCCGCCAGCCTGGCCGCCCCCGGGTCGGTCAGGCGGTAGTACCGCCGGAGCCTGCCGTCGACCACCTCTTCCCGATCGACGGCCACCCACTCGTCCGAGGTCAGCCGGTCGAGCGCGGTGTAGAGGGTGCCCGCCCGCAGCCGCACCCGCCCCCCGGAGATCTGCTCGACATCACGCAGGATCCCGTAGCCATGCCGGGGCTCCCCGGCAAGCGCGGTGAGTATCAGGAACGTGGGTTCCCGCAAGGCGTCGGTCACAGGAACGGTATATACCGATCATCGGCCTATGCGCAAGCCGCCGGACATCGCGAAAGCAGGTTTGCCGCACTACGCTCGAAAACCGCTGCCAGTCACGGTCAGCGCGGACCCCAGGGAGCTACCGACGTGGTCGAGACGCCCGACATCGTTCGCCCGCCTGCCGAACTCAGTGCGGCCCTCGCGGCCATCGGCAGCGCAACGGCCAGCGCCGAGCTCAGCCGCATGGGCATCCGCAGCGCGTTCATCCGTGGCCCGGTTTCGGTGACCCCCGGCGTGCGCGTGGCAGGCCCGGCGCTGACGCTGCAGTTCCTGCCGAAGCGGGAGGACCTCTACCCCGTCGACGAGTACGCCGAACCGGAGAAGCAGCTGCACCGGCACGTCATGTACCACGCCCAGCCCGGCGACATGATCGTCGTCGACGCGCGCGGCGACATGAGCAGCGGCGTGTTCGGCGAAATGATGCTGACCTACTTCAAGGGCCGCGGCGGCGCCGGCGTGGTGATCGACGGGTGCCTGCGCGACATCGGCCAGGCCAGACAGCTCGGCCTCGGGCTGTGGATCCGAGGCGCCACGCCGAACTTCCACGCCCAGACCGACATCGTCCCGGCCGCCGTCAACGTGCCGGTGGCGTGCGGTGGCACGCTCGTCGAGCCGGGCGACATCGTCGTCGCCGACGACGACGGGGCGGTCGTGGTGCCGATCAAGCTCGCACCCACCGTGCTGGCCGTCGCTCAGGAGCACGCGGAATGGGAGGAGTTCTCCCGGATCCGGCTGGCCGAGGGCGGCGACCTGCGGCGCTACTACCCCCTGTCGGACGAGGCCCGGCCCGAGTACGAGCGGTGGCGCGCCGAGCGGGGCCCGGCCTGACGGGGGCGCTCGGCTCCACAGCCGGTCATGGCTCGACTCCCCGTCCCAGTGCGCTGGCCGTCCTGGATCAGCGGGCGGGGCGGGCCGGTTCTCCGTGGCGGCGGCCGGCCCCTGATTGGTGTCGATCCTGATGATCGACGAGCAGGCTGTGCTCGGTCATCCCTTCACCGCCCCCGCGGTGAGGCCCTCGGTCAGGAACCGCTGCCCGAACCCGTACATGAGCACCACCGGGATGCTGATCAGCAGTGAGGCCGCGGCCAGCTGCCCTTGCGGCACGACGTCACCGAAGATCATCGACTGCATGCCGACGGGCAGCGTCTTGTAGCCGTCGTCGGTGATGAACACGAAGGCGAACAGGAACTCGTTCCACGCGTTGGTGAGGGTGAACAGCGCGACCGCGAGCAGGCCCGGCTTGGCCAGCGGCAGCACGATCCGGATGAACGCCCCGAACCGCGTGCAGCCATCGACCAGCGCGGCCTCCTCGAGGTCGGCCGGGATCGACTTGAAGTAGCCGACGAGCAGCCACGTCGCGAACGGCAGGGTGAAGGTGGGGTAGGCGAGCACGAGCGACCACAACGAGTCGTTGAGCCCGATCCCGCTCATCATCTGATACAGCGGGATGAACAGCAGCGCGCCCGGCATCACGTAGGTGAGCAGGATCGTCACCGTGAAGCTCTCCGAACCCCGGAACTTCAGCCGTGCCAGCGCGTAGCCGGCCAGCGCCGCGCAGATCAGGGCGATCACGGTGGACGCCACCGACACCAGGATCGTGTTGACGTACCAGGTACCGAACGCCCGGCCGGTGAACAGGTTGGTGAACTGCTCGGTGCTCCACGGGGTCGGCCAGAGATCGTCGGTGCGCGCGACGATCTGGTCGTCGGATTTGAAGGCCGTGACCGTCATCCAGTAGAGCGGGGCGAGCACGAACCCCAGCAGACCCACGAGCGCGACCCCCGTGCCGCCGCCGCCGACCAAGCGGGCGGCCGGCCGGTTGCCCCGCGCTGCGAATGCGGAGACGACCCGTCCGACAGCGGCCGCGAGTATCACGAACACGCCCAGCACGAGCGCGGCCTTCCACACGATCTGCGGCGACGCCCAGGCCAGCACGAGCATCGAGACCGCGACGATCACCCACGGCAGTGCCCTGCGCTGAGCGGGCGTCAGCCGCCCGCGCCCCGTCTCGCCCGAGCCTGGCTGGTCGCTGCGGCGCATCATCCGCACGAGGATCATCACGAGGATGCCGATGATCGGCAGCATCACCAGCGTGACCGCGGCGCCCGCGCCCGGCTGCAGCTGCTGGATGGCTTTCGAGTAGGCCACCATCACGTACGGGGCGGTGGCGTCCCCCGGTCCGCCCTGGGTCATCAGCCAGATCAGGTCGAAGTTGTTGAACGTCCAGATCGACGACAGCAGCACCGTCACGATCATGACGTGGCGCAGCCCCGGCAGCGTGATGTGCACGAAGCGCTGCCACGGCGAGGCGCCGTCCACCATCGCCGCCTCGTAGAGACCGCTGTCGATGGCCTTGAGCCCGGCGAGGAACGTCACCGTGAAGAACGGGACGCCCTTCCAGACGTTGACCAGGATCACCGCCGGCATCGCGAGCGCGGGATCGGACAGCCACTCCGCGGGCCAGGAGTCGACGAGCCCGATCGCGGCGAGGGCGGGCCCGATCCCGGAGTCGGTGAGCAGGACGTTGACGCTGCCGAAGATCGGGTCGAGCAAAGACCGCCAGGTGAAGGCCGTGACGACCGTCGGTATCACCCACGGCAGCAGGATCACCCCGGCGATGATCGCCCGGCCGCGGCGCATGTGGTGCAACATCAACGCCGCGATGAGACCGAAGGTCACCTTGAAGATCTCGGCGTACGCGGTGAAGACGAACGAGTTGAGCACGCCCTTGTGGAACATGGCGTCGTCGACGAGTGCCGTGTAGTTGTCCAGCCCGACGAAGGCCGTCTCCGCACCGTGGCGCTCCGTGGCGCTGGTGAAGATCGAGCTGATGATCGGGAACAGGATCAGGCCTGCGACCAGCAACAGCGTCGGCCCGATGAACACCGCGGCGAGGCGCCAGTCGCGCCCGAGCAGCCGCTGCGAAGCGGTGAGCGAGGATGACGCGTTCGGCGCCGGGCGCGGACGCGGGACCGTCACTGCTGATAGCCCTGCTGTTCGAAGACCTGGACGATCCGGGCGTGGGTCGAAGCGACGGCGTCGGCCGGCCGGGTGCCCTGGATGACCGACTGCATCATGTCGGTCAGCAGATAGGCGGCGGTAGCGGCTTGCTCGCCGGGGCTCGGGGTCTGGGGGAACCCATAGCCGGTCGTGGTTTTCAGCGGGAGCGGCGCGCGGGTCTGCTCCCGCAGCGCGGGGAAGGCCGGGTCACCGCTGGTGTAGTACGGGTCCGAGTCCCACACCTTGTCCCACGAGGGGTTGACCAGGCACGGTGCTTCCTTCGCCACACCGAGCAGTGCGCTCCCGCTGACCATGAACTTCGCCACCAGCTTGGCGAGGTCGGGGTTCTTCGCCCCCTTGAACACGACGAACGAGTTGGACTCGCCGTACGCGAGTGGCTTGTCGATCGCCGGTCCGGTGGCGCCGTTGAACGGGTGCGTGTTGGCGTAGACCGGGTTCTTCTTTGTCTTCGAGTCGGCGTAGACGCTGAACTGGTTGAGCGTGAGCCCCAGGATCTGGGCCAGCCAGTTCTCGTTGTTGCTCGAGTCGGTCCAGCTTCCGATCCCGGGCGGCAGCATCGGTGCGTACTTCGGGTTCGTGTAGATGTCGCCGAGGAACGCGACGGCCTCGACGGTCTCCGGCGAGTTGAACACCACCTTCTCGCCGGTGTTGTCCGCGATCGCCCCGCCGTAGCAGTTGATGACGTTCGCGATGAAGCCGTTGGCGTCGCCGGAGCGGTTCACCGTGAGCCCCCAGCCGAAGCGCCGCTTCGCCGGGTCGGAGACCGCCAACGCGTTGTCGCGCAGCTCCTCCCAGGTGTAGTGCGGCTTGAGCGGGAGACCCTTCTCCTCGTACCAGTCCTTGCGCAGGTACATCCCGGTCGCGATGAAGTGGTACGGGATCGCGAACCAGCGCCCGTCGAACACGCAGAAGGTGGTCGACGCCGTCGCGGGCTCCCCGTAGAGCGCGCGCATCTCCTCGACCACGTCGGTGACGTCGGTGAGGGCGCCGAGGTTGTGGAGCTGGCCGACGAACCGCCGGTCGCTCATGAAGGCCAGATCGCGGCTGGTGCCCGCCTTCACCTCGGCGTCCATCTTCGCGACCATGTCGCCGGCGTCACCGGAGACCAGGTCGTTGCGGACCGTGGTGCCGGTGGCCTGCGCGAACACCTGCAGCGACTTGTCCAGCGCCTGATTCGCGGCCTCCGAGTACAGCTTCTGCGAGAGCATCCCCACCGACCCGCCGCGGAGCCCGGCCGCCTCGTCGAGCAGCACCTTGGGCACCTGGACGTCGACCTGCGGCGCGGCGGGGCCGCTCTCGCACGCGGCGAGACCGAGCACGCCCAGCGCGCTCATCCCGAGGAACCTGCGTCTCGACCAGTCCGTTTTCTCTTCCATGACCACTCCTCTCACGTCCGATCCAGCGGACGCGTACCGACGGGGCGACGGTGCAACCGGCGGAACAGCGAGGCGAGCGCCGCGCTGCGGGTCGTTCATGCGGCGAAGGACGCCGAACTGCTGATGCGTTGTCCTGGCTGGCTGTCGACAGCCCGGTCGAGCAACGGTGGGTGGCAGCGTCGGAGCTGCTGCGCGTCACGCGGCGCTCCGACTCGGATCCGGCGAGCCCGCGTGACGCCGGCCGGTGCAGCTTCTCGACCGCGAGTCCGGTGCCGATCAGCCCCGACCGGATCGGCGGGATCGCGGGTGCTGCCATGCCTCGTCCGTCCTCGTCATCGGTTCCGGATCTCGGTCGTGCAGTGCGCTAGCGGCGCCGGGCGGCCCGCTTGGTCTGCTGCTCCTTCTCCGCGAGGAGCGTGGAGTAGTTGTTGCTCAGGTGCCTCCGCATCGCCGCGCGGGCACCCGCCGGGTCGCGCGCCACGAGCGCCTCGTAGATCTCCGTGTGGTCGACGGTGGCGCGGTGCAGCCCGGCCGGCGCCTCGTTGGTGACGCGCCGGCTGGCCGTGCCGAGCCAGCGGGCGGAGTACATGATCCGGTCGAGGATGCGGTTGTCGGCCGCGCGGCAGATCTCCATGTGGAATTCGTGGTCGACCTCGAGATAGGCCTCGGGGTCCCCCTCAAGCGCCGACATGCGGTCGATCTCGCCCCTGAGCCGGTCCAGCGTCTCGTCGGTGATGCTGGCCGCGGCCATCGCGGCGAGTTCGGGTTCGAGCAGCACGCGCATCTGGTGCAGTTCCTGCAGCAGCTCGCCGACGATCTCCGTGGGCAGCCACTCGACCAGCAACGGGCTCAGGTAGTCCCACTCCGCGCGGGGGCGCACGACGACGCGGCGGCCCTGCGCGACGTCGACGATGTCAAGCGAGGCAAGGATCTTGAGCGTCTCCCGCGCCACCACGCGGGACACCCCGAACTCCTGGGAGATGTCGAGCTCCGACGGGGCCCGGCCGTTCTCGAAGTCGCCGCTGACGATGCGCCGGGTCAGGTGGGCCGCCACCTGCACCGGGAGAGTCCGGATCTTGACAGCGTCCGGAGACTCTTGTCTCCTTGGCATGTCATCAGCTTATATGACAAGTGGGCATCGCAATAGTCCGTTCCTCTGCATGACCCGGCGGCGGGAGAGCAATGCGGATCGTGAACGTCACGACGGCAGTGGTGGCCTACCACGGTCAAGCCACGCTGGTGCGGATCGACACCGACGAGGGCGTCAGCGGGTTCGGCGAGGCCAATCCCGATGCCGGCGCGGGCGCCGTCGTCGGAATGATCAGCTTCCTGACGCCCCTCCTGATCGGCGAGGACCCGCGCAACGTCGAGCGGTGCTGGGAGAAGCTGCGCCGCGGCAAGGTCTTCGCGGGCCCCCAGGGCGGGGTGTCCGTGATCGCCCTGTCCGGGATCGAGCTCGCGCTGTGGGACCTCGCCGGCAAGGCCGCGGGCCAGCCGGTCCACCGGCTGCTCGGCGGGAAGTTCCGCGACCGGATCCGCCTCTACGCCGACTGCGGCGACGGCGACGACCCAGCGGGCTCGATCGCCGGGTGCGTCGACCGGGCCCAGCGGATGGTCGCCGAAGGCTTCACCGCCATCAAGTTCGACATCGACGACCTGCACCACCCGGCCAAGTTCGACGCCTTCAACCACACGATCAACGCCGCCGAACTGCGCTCGATGGTCGACCGCGTGGCAGCCGTACGGGAAGCGATCGGACCGGACGTCGATCTGGCCATCGACCTGCACGCCCGCTACGACGTGCCGAGCGCATGCCGGATCTCGTGGGAGCTCGAGCCGTTCCACCTGATGTGGCTCGAGGAGCCGCTGCCGGCGGAGAACGTCGACGCGCTGGTGCGGGTACGCGCGCAAACCCGCACGCCGATCTGCGCGGGCGAGAACCTCTACCTGCGGTGGGGATTCCGCGAGTTGCTCGAACGCGGCGCCGTGGACGTCATCGAGCCGGACGTGCCGAAGTGCGGTGGCCTCGCCGAGGCCAAGAAGATCGCCAACCTCGCGGAGCTCCACTACATTCCCTTCGCACCGCACCTGGTGTCGACGCCACTGGGCACGATGGCCACGTCGCACCAGTGCGGAGCGATCCCCAACTTCCTCGTCCAGGAATGGCACGCCCTCGAGGAGCGCGCGGTGTGGGACAGCTACGTCCACGCCCCCGACGGGAGCGGCTCGATCGTCAAGGACGGCTACATCACCCTTCCCGACACTCCCGGCATCGGCGTGGAGCTCGACATGGACGGCGTCCGGGCACACGCCGTCGCGGGCTACGGAGTGTTCGAGTAGGGGAGCTGCCGCAAGCCGGGACGGATGTCGACGAGCTGGTCAACGCGCGGATCGATCCGGCGCTGCTGTACCGCTACGAACCCCGCTTCCGTCGGCGGCCGGTGTTTCCTGCATGACGTCGGCCACCTGGTGCAGCAGGTTCTTCAGCTGCCGCGCGTCGGTGACACCCAACGCCTGAACGACCTTGTGCTCGAGCGAGGCGATCACCGCGTCCGCCGCGACCAGTTCCTCCTCGCCGCTGCCGGTGAGATACAGCTCCTGGATGTGCCGGTGCCGCGGATGAGCGCGGCGCCGCAGGTGGCCACGTTTCTCCAGCTTGCCCACCAGGGACGCCACCGCCTGCGGGGTCACCCCGAGCCGCCGCGCGAGCTCCGCGCCGGTGAGCCCCGGGTCCACCCGAACCGCCAGCATCAGCGAGTAGTGCGCCGGAGCCAGGCCCAACGGCCGCAGTCGTTGCTCCTTCAAGGCCTGCATGGACATCTCGGCTCTCCGCAGCGCCCAGAGCACTCGATCCAGGGGGCCGTCCAACGGGGCCATCTTCTCCACGGGGTCGTCCACCGGCGGAGCATACAACATGTGCTTCATATCAAACGCTTGACATTAGACAGCCATTTGAGGCTACGGTGTGGGCATGACCCGAACCCTCGCGTTGATCACCGGCGCTTCGTCCGGCATCGGAGCGGCCTACGCCCGGCTGCTCTCCCGCGAACACGACTTCGTCCTCGTCGCCCGGCGGCTCGACCGGCTGAACGAGCTGGCCGCGGAACTCCGCGCAACCGGGGCCGCGGTGGAGGTGCTGCGTGCCGACCTCGCCACCCCCGGTGGTCTGGCGAGGGTGAGCGAGCGCCTGGCCACCGGCGATGTGCGGCTGCTGATCAGCAACGCCGGCGCCGGTGGATACGCGCGGCTCGCCGACGTCGACCCGGCCGACGTCGACCGGCTGCTGACGCTCAACGCGGTCGCCCCGGCCCGGGTGGCCCACGCCGCTCTGCCGGGGATGCTCGCCGCGAACGAGGGGGCGATCGTGACCGTCGCCTCCCTGCTGGCGTTCAGCGCACAGGTGACCGACGAACGGATTCCGCCCCGGGCTCTCTACACGGCCGCGAAGGCGGCCACAGTGGCGTTCACTCGCACCCTCGCGACCGAACTCGCCGGCACCTCCGTCCGGATGCAGGTGGTGTGCCCCGGAATCGTCGCCACCGACTTCGACGGCGGTTACGGAATCGGTGTGCCGACAGCCATGTCCGCCGAAGACGTCGCCGCCGCGAGCCTGTCCGGTCTGCGCTCGGGCGAGACCATCTGCGTACCCGGCCTGGAGGACACCACCGCCATCGACGCACTGGCCGGTGCCGAAACCGCCCTGCTGCTCGGCGGAAACCGGCCTACCCCGGCCACGCGCTACACGCTGGACACCGCCGGCTGACCCACCCGGCACATCTCCGTCCTCAAAGGAGCAATCATGCGCATCGTCGCCATCGAAGAGCACTACGTACCTCCCGAACACCTCGTCGGCACGGATACCTCGTGGATGCCGCACGGACTGTCCGAACGGCTGACCGGCACAACCGACCGCAGGCTCGCGGACATGGACGCGGCCGGAATCGACGTCCAGGTGGTCTCCTTCTCCTCACCAGTGGCGAACGAACTGTCCGCAGAACAGACTCGCGCGGTCAACGACGTCATGCACCAGCGTTTCGTCGCTGCCCGGCCGGACCGCTTCTCGGCGTTCGCCGCCTTGCCCGTCAGCCTTCCCGAAGCGGCCGCGGCCGAACTTGAGCGCGCCGTCGACCAGCTGGGTTTCGTCGGGGCGATGATCTGCGGCACCGTCGCGGGACGGTTCCTCGACCACCCGGACTTCGATCCGGTACTCGACGCCGCGGCGCGCCTCGGTGTCCCGCTCTACCTGCACCCCGGGATGCCACCGCGAGCAGTGTCCGACGTCTACTACGGGGGCCTGAACCCGTCGATCGGACAGGTGCTCCAGACCGGAGGCTACGGCTGGCACTACGAAACGTCACTGCACGCGCTGCGCCTGATCGTCACCGGGGCATTCGACCGCCACCCGGACCTGAAGATCATCATCGGACACCTGGGCGAAGGGCTCCCGTTCCACTGGGAACGGATCGAAGAAATGATGTCGCTGTACGCGCCGCGGGCCGACCTCGCCAAGCCGATCGACGACTACCTCCGAGAGAATTTCTGGATCACGACCAGCGGCTACTTCTTCGACGGCCCGCTCCGGCTGGCCCGGGCGACGTTCGGCGACGAGCGGATCATCTTCTCCGTCGACTACCCCTTCTCCGAGAACAAGCACGCCACTGACTGGCTCCGGCAACTCGCCCTGCCCGCCGGAACCCGCGAGCGGATCGCCCATGGCACCGCCGACGCCCTCCTCGGCCTGCGGTGAGACCCGCCGAGGCACCCTCCGGTGTCAGGTGGAGCTGCGTCGCACGAGCAGCGGCCCGCCCGCGTCCGACGACGGCTCGACCTTCTGGCCCGACAGGGTGGCCACGATCGCTTCAGCGCGCCGACGGCCGGCCTCGTGGACGTCGAAGCGGATCGTGCTGAGCGGCGGGGCCGCCAGCTTCGCCGTGGGGATGTCGTCGACGCCGACGACGGCCAGCTCTTCGGGAACGGCGACGCCCTGGTCGCGCACACCGGCCAGCACGGCGATCGCGGTCTCGTCGTTGTAGGCGCACACGCCCGTCACGCCGCTCGAACGCCACCGCGTCACCGCCCGGCTCGCGTCGGCGATTTCCAGGCCGATCTCTTCCACCACCGGAGCGGCGATACCGGCCGCGGCGCATGCACCGGTGACACCGGCGAAGCGCGCGTCGGCCATGACGCGCAATCCGGGATGGACCGGCATGGCGTAGCCGAGCCGGCGGTGCCCGAGGCTGATCAGGTGCTCTGCCTGTAGCCGGCCGGCCAGCTCCATCGCGTCGCCGACACCGCCCCGCGGGTCGGAGAGCGGCAGCACGACCTCGGCGCCGGCCCGGTGCAGAGCGTCCGCGGTCTCGGCGTCGAACGGGCTCAACCCGACGACCGCGGAAGCGTTGACGGTCGCGCACACGTCCGGCAGCCGGTCGTGTGCTCCCGCGAGGTGGGTGATCAGGGTGAGTCCGTGCTCGGCCAGCGCCGCGGTGAGTTCCTCGACGAAGCGGCTGGTGCCGGGCCCGAGGCGGGTGTCCGGGATCGACAACAGGACGAGGTCGCTGCGCCCGGCCGCGAGGGTGCGCGCCGACGCGTGCGGACGGTAGTCAAGGCGCCGGGCCGCCTCCAGCACGCGTTGCCTGGTCTCCTCGGGGATGGACTGACCTGGCCGGTTGTTGAGCACGAAGCTCACGGTGGTGCGTGAGACACCAGCCGCACGCGCGACGTCCTCGCTGGTACTGCGTCTACTGGATCGCGTCATGGACCTCTCGCCACTCACTGGTCGTGCCAGGGTGGCACGACATGCAGATATAGCGCGCGTTAGTTACTCAGAGACACACCCCGAACGTCGCCGTTACCCAGTCGTTATGCGCGAACCCCTTGCTGCGCAAACCGTCGACAGCGTCTACTAACGCGCGTTGGTAACGCGTGTTTGTTAGGAGTTCGCCGATGGTGTTCCCCGACGGCTTCCTCTGGGGCGCGGCTACGGCCGGTCACCAGGTGGAGGGCAACAACATCGCCAGCGACCTCTGGGCACTGGAGCACGCGCCCGGCTCCCGGTTCGCCGAGCCGAGCGGAGACGCGTGCGACCACTACCGGCTCTACCGCGAGGACCTCGCGCTGCTGAAGGAACTCGGCTTCACCAGCTACCGCTTCTCCATCGAGTGGTCGCGGGTCGAGCCGGAGCCCGGCTTCGTGTCCCGGGCGGCGATCGAGCACTACCGCGACGTGCTGACGGCCTGCCACGAATTCGGGCTGACCCCGATGGTGACGCTGCACCACTTCGCGAGCCCCAAGTGGCTGCCGGACCTCGGCGGCTGGGAGGGCGGGGAGACCCCTGACCGGTTCGCGGCCCACTGCCGCGTCGTGCTGGGAGAACTGGGTTCGCTCATCCCCTACGTGGTGACGATCAACGAGGCGAACATCGCCCGGCTGACCCACCAGATGATCAAGGACCTCCCCGCTCGGCAGGCGGCCGACCAGGCGCCGGTCGGTGCGGACATCACGGGCGCGCTGCTCGGCGCCGACCGGCCGAAGGTGTTCCTGTTCGCGTTCGGCGAAGCCGGGCCGGACATCGCGAAGCGGGCACACGTGCTGGCACGACAGGCCATCCGGGAGGTCAGTCCGTCCACAAAGGTCGGAATCACCCTCGCACTGCAGGACTACCAGCCCGCACCCGGCACCGAGGAAGTCGCACGCGAACGGTGGGCGGAGACCTTCGGCGACTATCTGCCGACGATCGCGGACGACGATTTCCTCGGTGTGCAGAACTACACCAGGGCGCGTGTCGGGGCATCGCCTCCGCCGGAGGACGCCGAGCGCACCCAGATGGGATACGAGTTCTACCCGCGGGCGCTGGAGAACGTGCTGCGGCGCGCCGCCACCGCGGGCCTGCCGCTGTTCGTCACCGAACACGGCGTCGCCACCGCCGACGACACCCGGCGGGTGGAGTTCGTCCGCCAAGCGACCGATGGCCTGCAGCGTTGCCTGGCCGACGGCGTCGACGTGCGCGGCTACTTCTACTGGTCGGCCTTGGACAACTACGAGTGGATGTTCGGCTACCGGCCGAAATTCGGCCTCATCGCCGTCGACAGGGCAACCCAGCGGCGCACGGTCAAGGACAGTGCGCGCTTCCTGGGTGCCATCGCCAAGCGCAACTCCCTGAGCTGAGAAGGGGATCATGCTGAAACCACGCATCACCGCCACCCGTGAGCTGGTCAACCTCGACGGGCTCTGGCGGTTCGCCGTCGACAAACCCGCGGTCCCCCAGCCGTGGCACGCACTGCTCGACGGCGGTACCGAAGCCGCGGTGCCGTCGAGCTACAACGACCTGTTCGTCGATCCGGAGATCCGCGACCACGTGGGCTGGGTGTGGTACCAGCGCACCGTCCGCGTGCCGCGAGGCTGGGCCGGAGACCGCATCCTGGTGCGGGTGGACGCGGCTACGCACGCCGGCCGGGTCTACGCCGGCAACACGCTGGTCGCCGAGCACCAGGGCGGCTACACGCCGTTCGACGCCGACGTCACGGACCTTGTCGTGGCGGGCGAGGAGTTCCGGCTGACCATCGGGGTGAGCAACGAACTCACGAACGTCACCATCCCGCCGGGCAGCGTCACGGTCGCCCAGGACGGCCGCCGCAGCCAGAAGTACCTGCACGACTTCTACAACTACGCGGGCCTGGCCAGATCGGTCTGGCTGTACAGCGTGCCGCGGACCCGGATCACCGACATCACCGTCGTGACCGATGTGGACGGTACCGCGGGCACCGTGGACTACAGCGTCGAGACGTCGACGGCCGCCGAGGTCCGGGTCCGCCTGCGCGACGAGGCTGGTGCCGTGGTCGCCGCCGGGGACGGCGCGAACGGCAGGCTGCGCGTCGAGAACGCCGTCCTCTGGCAACCGGGGGCCGCGTACCTCTACCGGCTCGAAGCCGAACTGTTCGACGGCGATGTCCTGCTCGACAGCTACCCGCTCGACGTGGGCATCCGGACCGTCGAGGTGCGCGGCACCCAGTTCCTGATCAACGGCGAACCCTTCTACTTCACCGGTTTCGGCAAGCACGAGGACTCACCGGTCCGGGGCAAGGGCCACGACGACGCCTACCTGGTGCACGACTTCCAGCTGTTGCGGTGGGTCGGTGCCAACTCTTTCCGCACCTCGCACTACCCCTACGCCGAGGAAGTGATCGAGTTCGCGGACCGGCACGGCATCGTCGTGGTCGACGAGACCGCGGCCGTCGGTCTCAACCTCGCTGTGACGGGCGGGCTGAGCGGCGTCGGTACCAAACCGACGTTCTCCCCGGAGACCTTCGGCGACCAGACGCAGGCCGCGCACGCCCAGCACATCCGGGAACTGGTGGCGCGGGACAAGAACCACCCCAGCGTGGTCATGTGGTGCCTGGCCAACGAACCCGCCTCCCACGAGGACGGCGCGCGGAAGTACTTCGAACCACTCGTCTCGCTCACCCGGTCGCTCGACCCCACCCGGCCGATCACCTACAGCGTCGTCATGTTCGCGACCTTCCGGAACGACAAGATCGCCGACCTGTTCGACGTGCTGAGCCTCAACCGCTACTACGGGTGGTACCTGGACAACGGCGACCTCGCCAGCGCGGAACGGAACCTGGAGAAGGAGTTGCGCGGCTGGGCCGAGCGGTTCGGCAAGCCGCTGATCATGGCCGAATACGGCGCGGACGCCATGCCCGGACTGCGGTCGGTGTGGGACATTCCGTGGACGGAGGACTATCAGCAGGCGTTTCTGGCGATGTGCCACCGCGTGTTCGACCGGGTCGACGCGGTCACCGGTGAGCACGTCTGGAACTTCGCGGACTTCGCCACCGCTCCCGGGATCCACCGCGTCGACGGCAACCGGAAAGGCGTCTTCACGCGTGACCGCAAGCCCAAGTCGGCCGCGCACGATCTCCGCACCAGGTGGAAGCTCGCGCGGCGACCCGCGAGTCCGAGGAGTTCCGGGTCATGAACGGCGACCACCCGGCTCGAGAGATCCACAGTGTGCTGGCTACGGTCATGTTCGACGACGGCCAGGTCGAGCAGTTGCGGCAGGCGTTCGCGCCGGCGGAGTTCGTGCACGTTCAGCCGTGGGACGCCGACGGGATCGCGGCGGCACTCGAGCACGCGGACGTCGCCGTGATCGCGGGAGACCTCGACGACCGCCATCTCCGCGCACCGAGGTTGCGGTGGGTGCACTGCGACCACTCGGGACTCACCAGGTCCGCGCGGCCCGAGGTGTTCGAACGCGGCCTGCTCGTCACCGGCTCCGCGGGCCGGTCCGCTCCCGCGCTGGCGCAGCACGGGTTCTACTTCGCGCTCGCGCTCACGTTCGACGCGCGGGGGCTCCTCGAGATGCAGGACGCGCACCAGTGGAGACCGGCTCCCGGCTACGAAAAGCAGCTCGCGTTGTGGGGCAAGACGCTCGGCATCGTCGGATTCGGCCACACGGCAAGGGAAATGGCGCGCATCGGCAAGGCGTTCGGGATGCGGGTGATCGTCTACCGCCGCAGCGCGGGCGCTGGGACCGCGGACGTGGACGTCATGCTGTCGGCCGACCGCGGCGACACCATGGACCGGCTCGTGGCTGAGGCCGATGTCATCATGCTCGCGACCCAGCTGACCGACGCCACCCATCATCTGTTCTCGGCCGGCGAGTTCGCCAGGATGAAGAGCACCGCGTTCATCATCAACATGGCGCGTGGACCGGTCATCGATCAGGACGCACTGGTGAAAGCCCTGCACGCCGGGGAGATCGCGGGCGCGGGACTCGACGTCGCCGACCCCGAGCCGCTTCCGCCGGAATCGGCGCTCTGGGACTCCCCCAACGTCCTGATCACCCCCCACCTGACCCCGGCTCTGCCGGACCGCACCCAGCGCTCGATCGGCATCGTCGTCGAGAACGCCCGGCGTTACCGCGCCGGCGAGCCCCTGATGAACGCGCTGACCGAGCGCGACATCTACACGCGGCACCGGCGCACCTGAACACCACGTCGCCGGCCGAAGCCACCCCAGGAGCACAACAGTCCAGATTGGATCGCGGCAGCGCCGAATCCATCGCGTTCATCACAAAGGTGTGAGTCAAATGCATGTTCGTTCGCGCAAGGCGCGGTGGACGGTGACCGCGGTGGTCGTCGCGGTCCTGTTGCCGATCTCCTCCTGCGGCAGTCCCGAGTCCGGCTCGTCGGGCGCCGGCACGCTCACGCTCGGCGTGCAGGCCCCGCCGAATTCACTGGACCCGGTGCAGTTGCTCGAGGGTCAGCAGATGTACCTCTGGTCATCGATCTACGACACACTGCTCTACAACGACAACAACGCCGTCCTGCAGCCCAATGCCGCGGAAAGCTGGCAGTACTCCGACGACGCCCGCGAACTGACCTTGACCCTGCGCGCGGGCATGACGTTCAGCACCGGAACCCCGGTCACCGCGGCAGCCGTGCAGACGACTATCGAACGCACCAGGACCACCCCCGGACCACTGCAGAGCAACCTCGACGCTGTTCGATCGATCGAGGCACCCGACGACCGCACGGTGGTGCTGAACCTCGCCCACCCCGACCCCAACCTGCTCGGCGCCCTGGCTCAGGGCAACGGGGTCATCGCGGATCCAGCGACGCTCGACTCCCCGCAGACCGCGCTCGACCCGGTGGGTTCCGGGCCGTACACGCTCGACCGCCAGGCCACCGTCAACGGCTCCAAGTACGTGCTGCACCGCCGCGGCGACTACTGGAACGCCGCGGCCTACCCGGCGCGGACGGTCACGATCCGGGTGCTCCCCGACCGCACGGCCCTGTTCAACGCGCTGCTGTCCGGCGAAGTGGACGCCGGCTCCGTCGACGCGAACCAGGCGCAGGCCACCCAGAACGCCGGACTGACCCTCAAGCGCGTCGACGGGCTCGCGGTCGGGGAATTCGTCCTGGCCGACCGGGGCGGAAAGCTGGCACCGGCGCTGTCCGACGTCCGGGTGCGGCGCGCGATCAACATGGCGTTCGACCGCCAGAAGATCGTCGACAAGATCCTCGGCGGTCTCGGTCAGCCCACCACCCAGATCTTCAACCCGAAGTCACCGGCGTACCTCCCGGAACTCAACGACCGGTATCCCTTCGATCCCGAAGGCGCCCGCCGTTTGCTGGCCGAGGCAGGCTACGCGGGCGGATTCACCCTCACCATCCCGGCCAACGTGATGTCCCAGATGGTGCAGCCGACGATCACGCAGTCGCTCGCCGACATCGGCATCACCGCGGACTGGAAGCCGGTACCGCCGCAGGACAGCACGCAGACCGGTGAGTACCCGGTGTACTTCAACATCGCCGCCACCGTACCGGCACCGCGAACGGTCAACTCCAAGCTGGCCGCGGCCGGATCGACAAACCCGTTCAAGCACCAGGCCCCAGAACTGACCGCACTGCTGGACAAAGCAGCGGCCACGACGGACCCCGCCCAGGCCGACGAGGTCTACCGGCAGATCAACACCTACGTGGTCGACAACGCCTGGTTCGCTCCGCTGTTCACCAGCAGCAGCAACTGGGTGACCAGGCCGGGCGTCGAGTACCTGGGCACCGGCGCGAACGTGCTCTCGACGATCAGGACGTTCGATGTCCGCCAGTGAGGAAACCCCTGACGTGGTGGTTGATCGTGCGACCGGACCGGACGGCGCCGCCGGAACGATCGTCCTGCTGAACTCGCTCGGCACCACGACCGCCCTGTGGGACGAGGTCGTTGCGCCACTGGCGGAATCCTTCGACGTGGTGCGGTTCGACCAGCGCGGCCACGGTACCGCCGCGGCGGCCCCGGCGACCGCGCTGCTCGACGACCTCGTCGACGACCTGTTCGCGGTCCTCGACCGGCACGGTGCGGCCGGCGCGCACCTCGCCGGGATCTCGATCGGCGGCATGATCGCGCTCCGCGCCGCGAGCAGGGCACCGGACCGGGTCCGGTCCCTGACCGCGATGTGCTGTGCCGCCGTGCTGGACCGGCGGAGCTGGATCGACCGCGCCGCGACGGTCCGGCAGCACGGCCTGGACCCGATCGTGCCCGCCGTGCTGGAGCGGTGGTTCGCGCGGGACTTCCGGGGCCTGCGGCCCGAGGTGGTGCGGGCGCACGAGGACATGGTGCGGTCGACGCCACCCGAGGGTTACGCGATGGGGTGCGACGTGCTCGCCGACGCGGACGTCCGGAGCGACCTCGCCGCGATCGACGCCCCCACCCTCGTCATCGGCGGCGCCGAAGACCCGGCGACGCCGCCTCGGGAACAACGCGCCATCGCGCGCGCCATCGCACACGCCCGGCTGGAGATCCTGCCGTCGGTCGGCCACCTCGCGCCGGCCGCCGTACCGGAGACGGTGGCGAAGCTCGTGCTGGACAACGCAGTGAGGAGTGTCTGAAGTGGACATCGGCTTCATCGGTACGGGCGTGATGGGCCGCCCCATGGCGGCCAACCTCGCCGCGGCGGGGCATCGGCTGACCGTCCACCGCGACACCCCGGCGGCCCGCGACGCGCTCGGGACCACCGTCCACTACACGACGTCCGCGGCCGAGGCGACCCGCGACAGCGAGGTCGTCGTCCTCATGCTGCCGGACACCCCGGATGTCGAGAAGGCCGTGCGCGACGAGGACGGCGTCCTGAGTGCGCTGCGGCCGGGCACGCTGGTCATCGACATGAGTTCGATCTCCCCCGCGGCGGAACGAAAACTCGCCGAGGAGGTGCACCGGGCCGGCGGCACCCACCTCGACGCACCGGTGTCCGGCGGTGAGATCGGGGCCCGGGACGGCACGCTCTCGATCATGGTCGGCGGTGAGTCCGGCGCCGTGGCGAAGGCGCGGCCGATCTTCGAGGCGCTCGGCTCGAGGATCTCGCACATCGGCCCGTCCGGCGCCGGTCAGGTGGCGAAGATCGCGAACCAGGTGGTGGTCGGACTGACCATCGAGGCTGTCGCGGAGGCGTTGTACCTCGCCGAGGCCGCCGGCGCGGATCCCGCCGCCGTCCGTGGTGCGCTGATGGGCGGATTCGCCTCGTCGCGGGTGCTCGAAGTGCACGGCGCGCGGATGGTGACCGAAGAGTTCACGCCGGGCTTCCGGATCAGGTTGCACCGCAAGGACATGGGGCTCGCGGTGGAAGCCGCGGAGGAACTCGGCGTGTCATTGCCCGGTACGGGCCTGGTGCACCTGCTCATGAGCGAAGCGGTCGCGGCGGGGCACGGCGAACTCGACCACTCCGCCCTGCGGCTGCTCCTGGACGGATCGGCGAACCGGCTTGATCGGGAGAGCGGAGCATGATCACCTACATCGCGCGCCGGCTCGCGACGGGCCTGGTGCTCGCCGTGCTGGTCACCCTGATCACCTTCCTGCTGCTGAGCACGTCGTTCGACCGCGTGGTCGCGGCCGTGCTCGGCCCGGCGGCCACCCCGGAGCTCATCGGGCCGATGAAGGCCCAGATGGGGCTCGACCGCCCGGTGCTCGTGCAGTACCTCGACTGGCTGTGGCACACCGTGCGCGGCGACTTCGGCACGTCCTACTTCACCAGTGAGGACGTGGTGCACGCGGTGACCGGCAGGCTCGGCGTCACGTTGTCGATCATCGTCGTCGCCCTGCTGATCAGCGTCGTGGTCAGCGTGGCGCTCGGTGTGCTGTCCGCCGTGCGCGGCGGCGTCGCCGACCGGATCGCGCAGGGCCTGTCGCTGATCGGCCACCTGGTGCCCGGCCTGCTGATCGCCATCGTGCTGGTGTTCGCGGTGGCGATCAACCTGAAGCTGTTGCCCGCCACCGGGTACACGCCACTCGCGGAGGACCCCGGGCGGTGGGCGGCGACCATCACCATCCCGGTGATCGTGCTCGTCGTCAACGGAATCGCCAACATGACCGCGCAGATCCGCGGCAGCATGATCGACGAACTCCGCAAGGACTACGTGCGCACGCTGCGGTCACGGGGCATTCCCACGCGCTCGGTCATCTACCGCCACGCGCTGCGCAACGCCGCCGGACCGGCGCTCACCGTGCTGTCCCTCGAGTTCCTGCAGATGTTCGGGGCCGCTCTCATCATCGAGAACGTCTTCGCCCTGCCCGGGTTCGGCTCGTACGCGTTCAACGCGTCGCTCAAGGGTGACGTCCCGATCATCATGGGCATCACCGTGTTCAGCGTCCTGATGGTCGTCAGCCTCAATCTCGTGATCGACCTGGTCAACGGCTGGCTCAATCCCAAAGCGAGGATCCATTGAGCGTCGAAACCCTGACAGCGGAACAGAAGCCGGTCGCACCGCGCCGGTCGGCGGCCCGCCGGCTGCGGACGGACCCGCAGGCACTGATCACCGGCGGGCTGCTGCTCGTCATCGTGGTCATGGGCGTGCTCGCGCCCCTGCTGGCCGAGCACGGACCCAACGACTCCTCGCTCGACGCGGTCAACGCGGGCACCGGTACGCCGGGGTACCCGCTGGGCGGTGACCACAGCGGACGCGACATCTGGGCGCGGCTGCTGTTCTCGATCCGCACCAGCGCGGTGTCGGCGGTGGTCGCGACGACCGTGGCGCTCGTGGTCGGGGTGAGCTTCGGACTCGTCGGCGGCTACTTCAGCCGCCGGATCCGCGGTCTCACCGAATGGGTGTTCAGCCTGATCATGACCTTCCCCGGCATCCTGCTGCTGGTCGTGCTGATGCCGGTGACCAACGGCGACTACCGCGTGACGATGGCGATCTTCGGGGTGCTGCTCTCCCCCTCCATCTATCGCCTGGTGCGCAACCTGGTCGTCGGCGTGCGCAACGAGCTGTACGTCGACGCCGCACGGGTCTCCGGGCTGCCGGCGCGGCGCATCCTCCGCCGCCACGTGCTCGTCATCGTGCGCGGCCCCATCATCATCGCCGCCGCGTTCCTCATGGGCTCGGCCATCGGGGTGCAGTCCGGGCTGGCGTTCCTCGGCGTGGGATCGAACACCGTGCCGAGCTTCGGCGCCATGATCTCGGACGGGTTCCGCAACCTGTACGTCGACCCGTCGCAGTTCGCCTGGCCGAGCTTCCTGCTCGGCCTTCTCACCGCCTCGCTGGTGCTGCTGGGCAATGCGTTGCGCGACGCGCTCGAGGGATCCCGCCCGAAGCCGGTGAAGGTCGCCACCCCGGTCAGGAAGGAACCGGAGGCCGGCGAACCCACCGGCGACCTGCTGGCCGTGCACGACCTCACGATCGCCTATCCCACGCCGTCGGGAGAGCTGCGTGAGGTGGTGAGCCACCTCTCCCTCACCGTGGCCGCCGGTGAAACCGTCGGTGTGGCGGGAGAATCCGGCTCCGGCAAATCCCAGACGGCATTCGCGATTCTCGGCCTCCTGCCCGCGGAAGCCGTCGTCACCAGTGGTTCGGTCCGGCTGCACGGGCGTGAGCTGCTGGAGTTGGGTGAACGCGAGCTGTGCGCGGTGCGCGGGCGCTCGATCGCCTACGTCCCGCAGGAGCCGATGTCCAACCTCGATCCCTCGTTCACCGTGGGAGCCCAACTGGTCGAGGGCATCCGGGCCGCGCGCGGCATCTCGCACCGGGAGGCCAAAGAGCGCATTCTGGCCTTGCTGACCCGCGTCGGGATCGAAGACCCGGAACGCACCTTCGGCTGTTACCCCCACCAGATCTCCGGCGGTATGGCGCAGCGCGTGCTGATCGCCGGAGCGGTCGCGAGCGAACCGGCGCTGCTGATCGCGGACGAACCGACGACGGCACTCGACGTGACCGTCCAGGCCGAGATCCTCGACCTGCTGCGCGACCTGCGGCGGGAGTCCGGGATGGCGGTGCTGCTCGTGACGCACAACTTCGGCGTCGTCGCCGACAGCTGTGACCGCGTCGTGGTCATGCGCGAGGGCGAGGTCGTCGAGACCGACACCACGCTGACCGTCTTCCGCGAGCCGGAACACCCGTACACCCGCACGCTACTGGAGTCCATTCTGGACGGTAGCGCGGTGCGCACCGACCCTCCGGTCGCGGCCACAGCGCGAAGGGAACCGTGATGACGGCACCTCTGCTCGGCGTCGAAGACCTGCGCGTCACCTACCCCGGCCGGGGGTTTCGCGCGCGACCGGCCGAAGTGCTCCACGGCGTCAGCCTCACCATCGCCGAGGGCGAAACCCTCGGTGTGGTGGGCGAGTCCGGCTCCGGCAAGACCACGATCGGCCGGGCCGTGCTCGGTCTCGCCCCGCCCAGCGGCGGAGCCATCCGGTTCGGCGGCGAGGACATCACCCACGCCCCGGCCAAGCAACGCCGGGCGCTGGCCCGTGACCTCCAGGTGGTCTTCCAGGACCCCTACACCTCGCTCAACCCGTCACTGACCATCGGCGACATCCTGAGCGAGCCGCTGGTGGTGCAGGGGGTGAGCACGAAGGACGCGCGCGCCCGGGTCCAGGCGTTGCTCGACCAGGTCGGGCTGCCGGGTGACGCGGCGGAACGCCTTCCCCGCGAGTTCAGCGGCGGTCAGCGCCAGCGCGTCGCGATCGCGCGGGCGCTGGCGCCGCGACCGAAGCTCATCGTCTGCGACGAACCGGTCTCCGCACTGGACCTGTCGACCCAGGCACTTGTCCTCGACCTGCTCATCGACATCCAGCGCCGGACCGGCGTGGCCTACCTGTTCGTCTCGCACGACCTCGCGGTCGTGCGCCACGTGAGCCATCGCGTCGCCGTGGTGTACCGGGGCGACATCGTCGAAACCGGTCCAGCGGCCACCGTCACCTCCGAGCCCGAGCACGCCTACACCCGCAAGCTCCTGCTCGCCGCTCCGGTCCCCGACCCCGTCGCGCAGGCGAAACGCCGCGCCGAACGGCAACGGCTACGCGAGCCGCGACCGGCGCACGCCAACGCCTGAAGGAGGCTCATCACCCATGCCCAGCAGGTGGCAACAGCCGTTCACCGTCTTCCAGACCAACCTCCAGGAGATCGACGCCACCATGGACGTCGAGGCGGCGCTCGACGTCATCGAGCGCCACGGCGCCGACACGTGGCTGGTCAACGCCGGCGGCATCTCCGCGTTCTACCCGACCGATCTCCCCTACCACGCGACGAATCCCTTCCTCACCGACCGGCCGTCCGGCGATCTGCTGGGCGACGCGGTGAGCGCGGCGGGCCGCCGGGGTGTGCGGGTGATCGCGCGCCTCGACCTCTCCAAGGTCACCGCGCGGGTGGCCGCCGAGCATCCCGGGTGGCTGTTCGCCTCGGCCACCGGCCGGCCCCAGATCTACCACGCGCTGCACAGCACCTGCCTGTCCGGCGAGTACTACCAGCAGTGCGCGTTCGAAATCCTCGACGAGATCCTCGACCGCTACCCCGTCGACGGGTTCTTCTTCAACTGGTTCAACTTCAACGAGCGCGACTACAGCGAGGTCGTCCACGGCGTCTGCCACTGCGCCTCCTGCACGCGGCGCTTCGCCGAGTTCAGCGGCGGCCGGGAGCTGCCGGACAGCCAGGAGTCCGCCACGTTCGGGCTGTGGCGGCGCTACACCGAGGCCACCAAGGCCGAGCTGGGACGCCGGTACACCGATCACCTCGCGACGCGCGAACGCGACCTCGCGCTGGTGCTCAACAACGGTGGCTCGGTCGTCTACCACGAGGGCAACAACGCGTTCCGGCACATGCCGGGCAAGGAGCTGTGGCCGCACGGGACGGCCGAAGCGGTCAGCGCTCACGTCTCGGCACAGCCGGAAACCCCGTTGATCGTGAACGTACCGGCGCACATCGACGCCACCTACCGCATGGGCGCGGAACAACCCGAACACGTGGCCCAGCACCTGCTGCAGGGGATCGCCCGCGGGGGCAACCCCTCCACCTACATCCTCGGCGCGCCGGGCAGGCTCCCGATGGCGAGCGTCTCCCAGGCCCGCCACGTGACCCGGTTCCACCGCGACCATCACGACCTCTACGCGACACTGCGGCCTGCGGCCACCATCGCACTGGTGCGCCCGGCGTTCGGACGCGACGGTCATGCGAAGTTCCTGGAGACGGTCGAGGAGTTCCGCGGGGTTTACCAAGCGCTGCAACAGAAGCACCTGCCGTTCGACGTGCTCCCGTTCAGCGGCCTGACCTCGGCGCCGCTGGAGGGCTACCGGCTGATCGTGCTGCCGGGCGTCGGGGCCATCGGCCGGGACGCGGCGGCGGTGCTCGAGGCGTTCGTCGAACGCGGCGGAAACCTGCTGAGCACGGGCAACAGCGGCTTCACCGCGACCGGAGGCGCCGAACTGGCCGCCTTTCCCGCGGTGCGCCGGATCGGCGACGAGCTGTCCGGCAATCAGGTGTGGTCCACCTACGCCACTCTCGACGAACAGCCACGCATCGACGAAAACGCGTTCAGCGGCTCGGTTGTCCCCGTGTACGGCACCAATGCCCGCTGTGTCTGGAAACCCGGCACCACCAAGGCGGGCATGATTCTCGCGCAGGCACCGTGGGGCCCGCCCGAGCTGTCCTACGGCCACACCGCCACCGGCGACCCGGCAGTGGCCTCGATCGGATACGGCGCCGGCACGTCGTCGATGATCACCTGGACGATCGGCCGCACCTACCGCGAATTCGCCAAGACCGAGGTGCGCGATCACCTCCTGAGCGTCCTCGAACCACTTGCGGGCGTTCAGGTGAGTGCGGAGTTGCCCGAGCAGGTCGAGCTGATCCTCGGTCGCGACGACGACGGCCACGTGGTGCACCTGCTCAACCAGACCGGCGCCCGCCGCCGATCGTTCGGTCCGCACGTCCCCGTTGGCGAGGGCCGCCTCGTGATCCGGAACGCGACCGGTGGCGAACGCGCCACCGCACTGGTCGCCCGTCGTGAACTACCGGTACGGCGCGACGGGGACGCGCTCGTCATCAACCTTCCCGTCATCGAACTGTTCGAGGTCGTCCGCATCCGCGGGTTCGGTCTCTCCACGACACCGGGAAAGTGAGACTCCCAACTCGTCGAGATCGCGGCCGACCGCGGTGGCGAAGACTTCTGCGATGAGGTCGTCGACCTGCGGGAAGTAGTGGTGCAGCAGTCCGGGAGCCACTGGGGGCGATCATCTTCGGCCAGGTCGGCGACCGGATCGGGCGGCGCCCATTCCTCATCTCCGCGCGGGCACGGGTGGCTCAGCGACGCCAGGGCGGGTTGGTGATGGGGCCGTCCGGGTCCGTCAGGCCGGCGAGGATGGTCTCGCAGGCTTCACCGAACGCGTGGACCTGTTCGGGGGTGAGCCGGTCGAACACGGTGGCGCGGACGGTGGCGGCGTGTCCGGGGGCGGCGTTCTCGAGCACGGCCATGCCCACGTCGGTGAGCACGGCGAGTTGGCCGCGCTTGTCACCGGAGTTGCCTTCGCGACACACCCAGCCCTCGCCGACCATGCGGCCGATGACATAGGTCAGGCGACTCCGCGCGACCTTCAACTGTTCGGCGAGGTCGGTCATCCGCAGCCGCCGATCGGGCGCCTCGGAGAGGAACACCAGCACCGAGTAGTACAGGTGGCTGAGCCCCGCATCGTGCCGTAACTGCTGGTCGAGGGTGTCCTCCAGCAGCAGGCTGAGGTCCCGGTAGGCACGCCACGTCCGCTGCTCCTCCGCGGTCAGCCACCTGGGTTTCACGGCCACAGCCTAGCAGGTACGTGAAATTTGAAGTAAGAACTTGAAATTTGAAACATCTCTGGCTAGCGTCGCTGGTACTTCAAATTTGCAGTAGCGGATGCCCGCCGGGAGCACGAACGTGACCACCATCGACTTCACCGTCTTCGACCTGGACCTTCCCGCCGGCAGCAAGAACAAGACCGCCACCCTGATCACCGGCGGGCACGACGCGCTGCTGGTGGACGCCGGGTTCACCCGCGCCGACGGCCACCGGCTCGCCGCGGCGGTACTGGACTCCGGCAAGCAGCTGACTACGGTGTTCGTCAGCCACGGCGACCCGGATTTCTACTTCGGTGCCGAGGTCCTCGCCGACGCCTTTCCGAACGCGAGGCTCGTGGCCACCCCGCACGTGATCGAGCACATCCGGCACTCCTACGAGGGCAAGCTCAAGGCGTGGGCGACGCTGGGCGCGAACCTGCCCACCCGCCTCGTCGAACTGACCCCGCTGACCGGCGACCTCGCGCTGGAAGGCCACCGCTTCGAGCTCCGCGGCGGGCTGGCCGCCCTCGACCCGGACCTGGTCGTGCCCGGTCACCGTCAGCCCAGCCGACGCGTCCGCCCTCACCGCCACCCGCGACTACCTGCTCGCGTTCGAAGACGAACTCGGCAGGGCCGTGGACGGTGCCGAGGTCGCCAAGGGCGAGATGCGCTGGGGATGACCGACTGACACAGAAGGAGCTGAGTATGAGGTCCCACCGCAAAGCGGTCCTCGCGGTGCTGACCGCGAGCATGCTGGCGGCGAGCGGAGCCACCGCGGCCGCGACCCCCGTCACGAACGACACGAGCAGCCGAGAAGAGGCGCAGTTGCAGAAACTCTACGAGCAGGCGGTGGCCGAAGGCGGCGATCTGGTCGTCTACGCCGGCGGCGACAAGCCCGGACAGGCCGACTACCTGCGTGACGCGTTCATGAAGAAGTTCCCGAAGATCAAGGCGAACGTGATCGTGGACTTCAGCAAGAACCACGACGCCCGTGTCGACAACCAGGTCGCCGAGGGCAAGGTCGTCGCCGACGTCGTGCACCTGCAGACCATCGACGACTACCCGCGCTGGAAGCGCGAAGGCGTCCTCGAGCAGTACCGGCCGGTCGGCTGGGACCGCGTCTACAACCAGGTCAAGGACCCCGACGGCTACTACACCGGCGCGTTCTTCTTCGCCTTCTCCAACGTCACCGCCACCGCGCTCGGCAGCAACGCCCCGGTGGAAGCCGCGGACTTCCTCAAGCCGGAATTCAAGGACAAGCTCGTCTTCACCTACCCGAACGACGACGACGCGGTCCTCTACTACTTCAAGCAACTCACCGACAAGTACGGCTTCGACTACCTGAACAAGCTGCTCGCACAGCGCCCGAAATTCGTCCGCGGCACGCAGGACTCCTCGGATCTCGTCGGCACCAACGGATACGTCGCGAGCTTCGGCACCTCCGGTGGGCGCGACGGCCTGGCGCACCAGACCTACCCGGCGCAAAGCCCGTGGGTCGCCTGGCCGCAGACCGCGGCGATCCTCAAGCAGGCACCGCACAAGGCAGCGGCGAAGCTGTACATGAGCTGGCTGCTGTCCCGCGACGCGCAGCAGCACGACATCGGCACCTGGAGCGCCCGCACCGACGTCGCCCCGCCCGCCGGCACCAGGGCTATCTTCGACTACCCGAACATGAACCCGCTCGGCCTCGGCACCTTCATGAGCGATCGCACCGCTCTCGACCGCTACAAGGCACGGATCACGCTGTATGTCGGTGACGTGCGGGGAGCCAACCCCGCCGACCCCGACGGCGTGCTCGGTCTCTACCCGATCGACCAGCAGGGCACTCAGGGCGCCTGACGTCCCGCGGCCCTTGTCCGCCGACCTGGTCGGCCGGTGCCGCTCTGTCCGCGCCCTGTTTTGTGATCGTGCACAGCGAAGACGGTCGCCCACTTTCAAGCGCCAACGGCAAATACCGGCTATTGAAAGTGCCGAGCGGGTGTCCTTACTGTGAGCGTGCACGATTCGGAGTCGCAGCGGAAGTGGGCCGATGACCGACACCGCGCCACAGCGGCGTACGCGAGCGCGGACGAAGCGCCCGCCGACCATCCATGACGTCGCCGCGCACTCCGGCGTTTCCCGCGGCACCGTCTCGCGTGTCCTGCAGGGCGGGCACAACGTCAGCCCGGCCGCCCAGGAGGCGGTCGGCGCCGCGATCCGCAAGCTCGGCTACGTGGCGAACCGGGCGGCACGCAGCCTGGTGACCCAGCGCGCCGGCTCGGTGGCGTTCCTGCTCTCGGAGACGCAGGACCGGTTCTTCGAGGACCCCAACTTCACCACCCTGCTGCGGGGCTGCACCAGGGCGCTGGCCGAGCAGGATCTCCCGCTCGTCCTGATCACCGCGGGCAACGAGGCCGAACGCCGCCGCGTCGCCCCGTTCCTCTCGGCACACCACGTCGACGGCGTGCTGCTGTTCTCCTCGCACCGCGGCAACCCGATGATCGACCTTCTCCGGCGGGCCGAACTGCCGTTCGTGTGCTGCGGCAAGCCGCTCGGCCAGCGCGGCGCCCTGTCCTATGTGGCGGCCGACGACCGTGAGGGGGCCAAGAACATGGTGCGCCACCTCATCGAGTCCGGCCGCACGCGGATCGCGACCATCACCGGTCCCCGCGACACCCCCGGCGGGCTGGAGCGGCTGGCTGGCTACCGCGAAATGCTCGCCGAGCACGGCATCGCCTACGACAGGCGATTGGTGGCGACCGGTGACTACAGCAGGGACAGTGGCGAGGCGTGCATGCACCGGCTGCTCACCCGTGTCCCGGACGTCGACGCGGTGTTCGTGGCATCGGACCTGATGGCCGAAGGTGCACTGGCGGCGATCGTCCGGGCTGGTCTCCGCGTGCCCGACGACATCGCCGTCGGGGGCTTCGACGACTCACCGGTCGCGGCCACCACCCGCCCCCGGCTGACCACGATCCGGCAGCCGTGGGACCGCATCAGCGAGATGATGGTGCGTCAGGTGCTGGCCCAGATCGACGGCGAAGGGACGGCCACGGTGATCCTGCCGACCGAACTCGTCGTCCGCGAGTCGGCCTGATCGGCGAGACCGCACGGGAAACGCGGCTACCGGGCATCATTCACCGTCAACTGTGGACAGACGCAGGCGACCCCGCTCCGGCGGGAGTTCTCGCCCACGATTCATTGCGGCAGCGCAGATGGGAGCGCTCCCACTCCGTCCACCATGGCAGCTCGAGACGGCCGCAGTCAAGCCCTAAGGCCTCTGTGCACGTTCACACGAATCATGCGAACGCCGTATTGAAACGATCTAAAACATGCGGTTCCATCAGACTGGATCGCACGGGAATGACCTGTGCACGTTCACAGTATCTCCTCGCGCGGGAAGGCCGCTCCCCCTGGCTCAGCGCGTAGGCCACGGCGAAAACCCCTGCAACACAGGGAGGATCCATGCAACAGTCCATCAAGGTTTCGCTGTCCGTGGCCGCGGCCGTCCTGCTGTCCGCCACGGCAACGGTGTTCGCGGTCGACGTGGGCGCCGCGACGCCGGCGGACGGTGTCGCGCCGGCGGCCGCCAGGCCGATGGAGAACCTCGGCCGCGGCGTCGTGGCCGTGCGATCCGGCAACAACAGCGTGCTCGTTTCCTGGCGGCTGCTGGGGCTCGACCCGGACGGCATCGGGTTCAACGTGTACCGGTCCACGGGCGGCGGCCCGGAGGTCAGGCTCAACTCCGCGATACTCACCGGTGGTACCAACTTCACCGACTCGACGGTGGACTCGACCCGGTCGAACAGCTATCGGGTACGGCCCGTCGTCAACGGCGCGGAGCAGCCACCGAGCGGCGTCTTCACCCTGGCCGCCAACCAGGCCGTCGAGCCGGTCGTCCGCGTACCGCTGCGCGCCGGTGGCCCGGTGAAGTTCGTCTGGGTCGGCGACCTCGACGGCGACGGTGAATACGACTACGTGCTGGACCGCCAGACCTCACCCCAGGCGATCGAGGCGTACCGGCGCGACGGCCAGTTCCTCTGGTCGGTCGACATGGGACCGAACAGCACCAACCAGAACAACATCGAAGGCGGATCGTCCACCATCGACGTCGGCCACAACGACGGCGTGACCGTCCACGACCTCGACAGCGACGGCCGCGCCGAGGTCGCGGTGCGCATCGCCAACGGCGTCCGCTTCGGCAACGGCACCACCTTCACCAACAGCGACAACAACCGCCAGTTCATCGCCATCCTCGACGGCATGACCGGAGCGCCCCGCGCCACCGCTCCGGTCCCGGCCGACTACCTGTCCGACGGACCGATGTACGCCCGCTTCGGCGTGGGCCACCTCGACGGTGCACGGCCCAGCCTGGTCGCCTTCATGAAAAACCGGATCGGCAACGGCGGATTCAACCTCATGATGGGCGCCTGGCAGTTCACCGGCCAATCCCTGACCCAGCAGTGGAAGTTCCTGCGCGGCAACCAGAACCTGCCCGACGGGCACAACACCCGCATCATCGACGTCGACGGCGACGGGACCGACGAAGTCGCCGAGATCGGTTTCGTGCTCAACGGAAACGGCACCCTGCGCTACTCGCTGGCGCCCAGCGGAGTCATCCACGGCGACCGCTTCCACATCGCCAAAATGGACCCCGGCCGGCCGGGCCTGCAAGGCTACGGCGTCCAGCAGGACAATCCCAACGGCCTGCGCGAGTACTACTACGACGCCACCAACGGCTCCATCATCTGGCGGCACACCGCGGCCGGCACCGCCGACGTGGGACGCGGCATGGCGGGCGACATCGACCCGCGATTCCCCGGCATGGAGGTCTGGTCCTTCTCCGGCCTCTACAACGGACCGGCGAACCAGCTCACCGAACCGAACACGTCACTGAGGCCGTGGCCGCAACTGGGCCTGTGGTGGGACGGCGACATCACGATGGAACTGCTCAACGACGGCAAGTTCGAGAAGTGGGACCCGGACAACCCCAAGCCCACCAACAGCCTGCAACGGCTGCTCACCACCTCGAACCACGGCGCGGTCGACGCGAGCCAGGACGTCCAGCCCACCTTCTACGGCGACATCCTCGGTGACTGGCGTGAAGAAGCCGTCTACACCAACGCGAGCTACAACCAGCTGATCATCTTCACCACGAACCAGCCGACCAGCACCAGGCTGTACACGCTCGCGCACAACCCCGCCTACCGCAACGCCATGACGCTCAAGGGATACATGCAGTCCCACCACGTCGACTACTTCCTCGGCGCAGGCATGACCCCACCACCGCGGCCGGACATCACCTACCCCGGGAGATGACGCTGTGAGAACCACGAAGTTCGTCACTCGTGCCGCCCTGAACAAGAGCTCGGGCAATCTGATCCGGTACCGGAAGTTGGCCGCCACCGCATTGTTGTCCGTAGCGTTGGCCGTACCGCCCGCGACGAGCACCGCGGCGGAGACCCCGGCATCCCAGCTCCAGGACCAGGGCGCCGCCGCCGAACCGGTGCTGGAACGCGGCCTCGAGTTCCTGGTGTCCGACTACCAGACCCGCGATCCGGCGAAGTACACGGCTGACTCCTGGGCGCCCTTCGCCAAGGCACTGACCACCGCAGCCGATGTCGCAGGCAACACGTCGGCCACCACGTCGGAGGTCGCCGCCGCGAAAACGGCACTGATGACCGCCGCTGACGGGCTGAAAGCCGCTGACGAGGGCACGTTCCAGACCATCACCAACAACACCTTCTGGAACGACACCAGCGGCAACCCCATTTACTCGCAGGGCGGCGGGGTCTTCAAGTTCGGCGACACCTACTACTGGTACGGCGTGCACTACGTCGGCGCCGAGAGCTATCGGGCCAACCCGACACAGAAATACGACAACCAGGTCTCTTTCGTCTCGATCCCCGTGTACTCATCCAAGGACCTGGTGAACTGGAAGTTCGAGAACCGCGTCGCGACGCGCTCGACCGGGATCCAGAACGGCGCCACCCTCGGTCAGGCGGGCTGGGTCGGTCGGCTGGGGGTCTCGTACAACGAGAACACCGGCAAGTACGTGCTCGCCGTGCAGGCCTATGTCGGAGGCGGGCATGGAATTCTGCTGCTCCAGGGCGACTCGCCGACCGACACCTTCGACTACGGCTACTTCCAGACCCAGATCACCAACTCGCCGACGACCGGCACGGGAGACCAGACGGTCTTCACCGACGAGGACGGGAAGGACTACCTGATCTTCTCCAACCGCGAAGGACGTTCGCGCGGTTTCGTGGCCAAGTTCCGGGAGTCCGACTCGCTGCGGATCGAACCAGGCGTGGAAATCCGCCGCGGCGACGGCCGCGAGGGCAACGCCATGTTCAAGCTCGACGGCAAGTACTACCACGCGGCATCGGACCTGCACGGCTGGAACACCTCGGTCAACTACGTCAATGAGTCGACCAGCACCAACATCCAGGGTGCCTACACTGGTGAGTTCGTTCTTCCCGGTACCGAAATGGACTACAGCCACGTGACCCAGACCGGGTTCTTCGTGACGGTCAAGGGCACCAAGCAGAACACGGTGATCTACGCCGGCGACCGCTGGGCCGACTTCGCCTGGAACGGTATCGGCTACAACCAGTGGGTGCCGATCACCAAGAGCGGCGCGCGGCCGCAGTTCCACTCGGTGAGCCAGTGGCAGTTCAACGTCACGACCGGCGAGTGGCGCGTCGGGCCGGCGAACAACTACCTCCTCAACCCGGACATCCAGGCCGACCGCGTCATCGTCTCCAATGTACGGGGATGGAAGAACCTCGGCGGTTCGGTGACCAACGTCAACGGTGGTGTGAACGGATCTCGCTTCGCCCTCCAGGTGAGCAACAGCGGCGGCGTCGAGCAGCGGATCGGGTCGGTGCCCGCAGGCACCTACACGCTGTCCTCGCACGCGCGGGGCAGTGCCGGACAGGTCGTGCTCACCGGCGCGAACGGCAGTCAGCGCACCCTGGGCATCCCGTCGTCGAGCGGCTGGACCAAGCGCGAACTCACCGGCATCGAGCTACCCGGCGGGGCCGCCACCGTCACCGTGCGGGCATCCGGTTCGGGCGGCGTCACCGTCGACCAACTCTCACTCGTCAAGACCTCCGACAGCGGCGAACCGCCGACGGGCCAGCGTTACGAGGCGGAGACCGCACCGGCGGTATGCCAGGGCACGATCGACTCGAACCAAGCCGGCTTTTCCGGCAGCGGGTTCTGCAACGGCAACAACGCCGTGGGCGCCTACGCCCAGTTCACCGTCACCCCGACGACAGCGGGCACAGCGACGCTGGGGATCCGGTTCGCCAACGGCGCCGGCGACGGTGGTGCGCGACCGGCGAACCTGGTCGTCAACGGGGTCACGGTCGGGACGGTTTCCTTCGAGTCCACCGGTTCCTGGACGACCTGGTCGACCAAAACCGTCACCGTCGCGCTGAACACCGGCGGCAACACCATCCGGCTGGAGCCGACCACGGCGGCCGGTCTGCCCAACATCGACTACCTCGATGCCGGTGCCGCCGCGTAACAGGCACTTGCCGCGAGCTGCCCACCCCGCACCGCACCACACCCAAGGAGTCATCCATGACCATGCAACGACGAACCTTCCTCGGCCTGAGCGCGGCCGGAGCGGCGGCCGCGGGCCTGTCCCTGCTCGGCACGGGGCAGGTACTCGCCGCCGGGCCGCTGGGCACGGCACCGGCCACACCGTTCGCGGTCGGCGTGCGCCGGTACGACTGGACCCGCGGCAGCCGGCCGTGCACCACCTACGTCTACTACCCCGCCACCGGCACCCCCGGCGGCAACCCGATGACCAACGCCCCGGTCGCCAATGGCGTCTTCCCCGTCTACAACTTCACCCACGGCTTCGGAAGCAGCCCGCAGAACTCGCTGTTCATCATCCGGGCCCTGGCCGCCGCGGGCTTCATCGTCCCCGCCCCGCACTTCAACCACAGCTTCCCCGACGTCAACAACGGCAACACCGCCAAGGACGTCTCGCAGATCCTCACCAACACCCTCGCGCTCAACGCGAGCGGACCGCTGACCGGGCACATCAACACCGGCCTCGGCGTCGGCGTCTCGGGTCACTCCCTCGGCGGCATGATCACCCACGGCCTGCTGACCTCCTGGCCGGACAGCCGGATCATCTCCGCCAACCCACAGTCCTGCCAGGACATGGGCAACCCCGCCGCATCGGTATCGGCCAAGGTCCTGTTCGTCCACGGCGACAAGGACTCGACCACGCAGTACTCCTCGGCCCGGCAGGCGTACACGGAGATGACCTGGCCCAAGGCGTTCCTCACCTTCGTCGGCGGCAGCCACACCAGCTTCTGGAGCGACAACCGCTTCCCGAACACCGTGGTCGACTGGGCCCGCTGGACCATGTACGACGACACCGCCGCACGAGACCGCCTCCCCGCCGACGCGGCCGGGCCCAACACCAAGTGGGAAGCCCAGCTGGGCAACTCGCCCGGCGGTCCCGGCCCCTGCACCCTGGTGGCCCAGCACAGCGGCAAAGCCGCCGAGATCGCCGACGCCTCCACCGCCGCCGGCGCACGGCTCGTCCAGCGGACCACCAACAGCGGTCCTCACCAGCAGTTCGAATTCATCGACACCGGTGACAGCCACGTCCGCGTCAAAGCCCGGCACAGTGGCCTGTTCCTCCAGCCAACGGGCACCACGACCGGCGCGGACGTCATCCAGCAGGCCGAAACCAGCGCCGCCGGCCAGCAGTGGCGCGTGGTCGACCACGGCGGTGACGTGATCAGCCTCGTCAACCGGGAATCCGGCCTGGCCATGGACGTCTGGGAATACTCCACCACCGACGGCGGCCGCATCTCCCAGTGGACCTACACCGGAAATCCCAACCAGCGCTTCACCCGTCACCGCGTCTGACCCAGCGACTTGACGGGGATGTAACGTCGATGTCAGGCTGGAAAGCGCTTTCCCGAAGTTCCCGGTTCACGGAGTTGTGATCATGGTTTCTTCGATCGGCCGTTCGTCCGCAGGGCAACTCGCCGCCCTAGTGCGGGTGACATGAGCGCCCTCGACGAGCTCCGCCGGCTGCGGCGGGACAGCACCACGGACCGCAAGCGTGACAACAAAGCCGCCTTCTGGTTCCTGCTGCCCTGGTTCGCCGGACTGGTGATCATCACCCTCGGCCCGGTCGCGGCCTCGTTCGGCCTCGGCTTCACCGAATACAACCTGATCCAGCCACCGGAGTTCATCGGGCTGGACAACTTCACCCGCGTCTTCAGCGACGAACGGCTGCACAACGCACTCGGCGTGACCTTCACCTACGTGCTGGTTTCGGTACCGCTGCAACTGGCGTTCGCGCTGGGTGTCGCGATGCTGCTCGACCGCGGGTTGCGCGGACTGGCGTTCTACCGCTCGGCGTTCTACCTGCCGTCGCTGCTCGGGTCGAGCGTCGCGATCGCCGTGCTGTGGACCCAGATCTTCGGCGCGGACGGCCTGGTGAACCGGGTGCTCGGGTTCTTCGGCATCGAGGGCAAGGGCTGGATCTCCGACCCGGACACGGCGTTGTCGACGCTCATCGTGCTCAACGTGTGGACGTTCGGCGCGCCGATGATCATCTTCCTGGCCGGGTTGCGCCAGATCCCTGGCGTGTACTACGAGGCCGCCGCGATCGACGGGGTGCGCGGGTGGTCCCGTTTCCGGCACATCACCCTGCCGCTGCTGTCGCCGATCATCTTCTTCAACCTGGTGCTGCAGATCATCCACGCCTTCCAGTCGTTCACCCAGGCGTTCGTGGTCTCCAACGGCACCGGCGGGCCGTCGGACTCCACCATGTTCTACACGCTTTACCTGTACCAGCAGGGTTTCAGCCGGTTCGACATGGGCTACGCCGCCGCGCTGGCGTGGTTCCTGCTGCTGATCATCGGCGCGTTCACCGCCATCAACTTCTGGGCCGCGAAGTACTGGGTGTTCTATGACGACTGAGCTGCCGCACCCGATCCGGTACCGCGGGCGGCTGTCCGCGTTCGCCAAGCACGCCGGCCTGGTGCTGCTCGGGTTCGTGATGCTGTACCCGGTGCTGTGGATGGTCGTCAGCTCCCTGCGGCCCGACGACGAGATCTTCCGCAGTCCCGGCCTGCTGCTGGAATCGCTGCGCACCGAGAACTACGCGGGCGGCTGGAACGCGCTGACCCCGGCGTTCGGGACCTACCTGGTCAACTCCACGATCGTGGTGCTGGGCTGCATCATCGGCAACCTGGTGTCGTGCTCCATGGCCGCCTACGCCTTCGCCCGGCTGGAATTCAGCGGCAAGCGGTGGTGGTTCGGGATCATGCTCGGCACGATCATGCTGCCGATCCACGTGATCATCGTGCCGCAGTACATCCTGTTCTCCCAGCTGGACTGGGTGAACACGGTGCTGCCGCTGATCGTGCCGAAGTTCCTCGCCACGGACGCGTTCTTCATCTTCCTGATGGTGCAGTTCATCCGCGGCCTGCCGCGGGAACTGGACGAGGCGGCCCGCATCGACGGCTGCGGCCATCCCCGGATCTTCCTGCGGATCATCCTGCCGCTGATGAAACCAGCGCTGGCCACCACCACGATCTTCACCTTCATCTGGACGTGGAACGACTTCTTCAGCCAGCTCATCTACCTGACGGACCCGGAGATGTACACCGTGCCCGTCGCACTGCGCTCGTTCGTCGACGCCACCGTCTCGACCTCGTGGGGCTCGATGTTCGCGATGAACGTGGTGTCGCTGGTCCCGATCTTCCTGGCTTTCCTGATCGGCCAGCGCTACCTCGTCAGGGGAATCACCACAACCGGCGGCAAGTAGCCGGAAAGGAGCCTCTTTCCCATGCTGAACAAGGCGATCCGCCGCACCGTGTTACCGGTGCTGCTGGCACTGACCGCGACCCTGACGGCGGCCTGCTCGTCCGGATCCGGCGCCGACGCGGAACTCTCGGCCGAGCCGGTGACCCTCCGCTTCACCTGGTGGGGCTCGGACGACCGGCACAAGCGGACGCAGCAGGTCATCGACCTGTTCCAGCAACAGCACCCGAACATCACCGTGCGTGGCGAGTTCAAGGAGTGGAACGGGTACTGGGACAGCCTCGCCACCACGGTGGCGGCCAACGACGCGCCGGACATCATCCAGATGGACGAGCTCTACCTCGCCTCCTACGCCGAGCGCGGCGCGCTGCTGGACTTCAACGAGGCCCGCAAACACCTCGACACCGCAGGCTACGACGCCAAGGCGCTCGCCACCGGCGCGATCGACGGCAAGCAGTACGGGCTGCCGGTCGGCCTGGCCGCTTACTCGATCGTGGCGAACACGGACCTGCTGGCCCGGTACGGGGTCGCGCTGCCCGACGACACCAAGTGGACCTGGGAGGACCTGCGCAAAGCGGGCGAGCAGGTCTCCAAGGCAGGCGGCGGCAGCGTGTGGGGCCTCCAGTCCGGGGGCTTCAACGACGCGGGCGGACTGCACATCTGGGCCCGTCAGGCCGGCGCGTCCGTGTTCGACGACCAGGGCAAGGTCGCCATCCCGCCCAAGGTCCTGCAGGACTACTGGACCTACCTGCGCGACAACGCCAACGCCGGGACGTCGCCGCCACCGCCGGTGAGCGTCGAGAAGGCCGCCGCCGGGCTGAACCAGTCCGCCACCGCGACCAACACCGCGACGTTCGGCATGTGGTGGAACACGCAGCTGACCGCGCTGACCACAGCGAGCGGCTCGAAGCTGAAGCTGCTCAGGATGCCGGGCGAAGCTCAGGCCAAAGCGCCTGCCGCGTACTACAAGCCGTCGATGTTCTGGTCGGTCTCGTCCCGTTCCCAGCACCCCGCCGAAGCGGCCGCGTTCGTGAACTTCCTCGCCAGCAACGAGGAAGCGGCCAAGATCCTGCAAACCGAACGCGGCGTGCCAGCCAACCAGAAGATCCGGGGGACGATCAACGGCCTGCTCAAGGAAACCGACAAGGCCGCAGCCGACTTCCTCGACGCCCTCCCGGTCAGCGACCCGCCGCGGGTGACGCCGAAGGGGGCCAGCACCATCGAAACGATCATCAAGCGGCACACCGAGAACGTCCTCTTCGGACGCACCACGCCCGAGCAGGCGGCAGCGGAGTTCATCAGGGAACTACAGTCCGAAGTGGACGCCGCACGGTGAACCCCGGCCCGTCGGAGTGGACAACACAGCAGCCGCTGCTCCTGGTGCTCGGGAGTGATCAGCGGGCACTGTCGTAGGGGTCCTGGCCGAGCAGGTGGGCCTTGAAGCCCTCGCCGACACCGGGCTCGGGTGTGCCGTTCCAGTCCTTGATCAGCACGGCACCTGTGCTGCACCCCCACGGGTTCCAGGTCCACGCGAGGTAACCCAGGTCGTGCGCGTCGGCCCAGTCCACCAACCGCTGCATGTAGTCGAAGCCGCAGTTGTCCTGGCCGAACTCACCGACTACGACCGGGACCTGCTGGGCGAGTGGGGCGATCTGGCTGTCCCAGCAGGATTCGGTGGCGCAGGCGTTGAAGCTGTAGGCGTGCCAGGACGCCGCGATGTTGTTCAACGGGTCGACCGGCTTGTGGGCCAGCCACTCCCGCATGTCGTTGGCCCACTCCAGGCCGCCCAGCATGAGCATGTTGGTCGCGCCGGTGGCTCGCACCGCGTTGACCAGGTCCTGCATGCCGGCGGTTTCGTAGGGCAGGCCGGTGCAGGTGCCCCCATCCCGCCAGCACTGCCAGCCGAGGGTCTTGTTCCAGTCGCTGGCGATCTCCGGGTACGGCTCGTTGAACAGGTCGAAGACGACGGCGTTGTTGCCCTTGAACGCGGTGGCGACGCCGGTCCAGAACTGCGGGGCGTATCGGGCGTCCGGCATCGGTTTCTGGCACACCGCGTGCTCGTCCTTGCAATGCCACTCCGGCCCGTTCGCGTAGGCGCCCCACGTCCAGTGCAGGTCGAGGATCACGTTGATGCCGTTCTTCACCAGCAGGTCCACGTAGTCCTTGACGGCCTGCTGGTAGGTGACGCCGCCGGGTGAGCCGTTGACGCCCAGCCAGCACTCCTCGTTCAACGGGACCCGCACCGCGTGGATGTTCCAGGTCTTCATCGCGTTCACCGACGCCTGGTCCACCGGACCGCCGTCCCACATGCCCTTGCCCTGCACGCAGGCGAACTCGCCGCTGGAGCGGCTCACCCCCAGCAGCCGGTACGGCGTGTCGTCCGCGGTGACGATCTTGTTGCCGGAGACGCGCAGCGCCGGTGCGGGATCGTCGACCGGCGGAACGGTGCCGGTGCATGCGGCACCGTTGACGGCGAAGTCCGTTGGCTTGGCATTGCTGCCGTTGTAGGAGAAGGTCGCCTCCGGCTTGACATTGCCGCCTGTCGGGATGGTGCCGTTCCAGCTCGTGTTGGTGACGGTGACCTTCGTGCCCGACTGGGACCAGTTGCCGCCCCAGCCGTGTTGAAGGGTCTGATTGCCGGTGTAGGTGTAGGTCAGCGTCCAGCCGTCGACCGCCGATGAACCGAGGTTGGAGATGGTCACACCGGCGCCGAACCCACTACCCCAGTCGTTGGCCGTGTAGTCGACCCGGCAGGTGAACGCGGCCGCCGCGTTCGCGTCACTCACCCACGGCCCGCCCGCCGCTGCCGTCAGGACCGTGCACGCGATGGACCCCGCGGCGACCAACGCGGCGAGCGCGGTGCGGCGTTCTCCGATTCTTCCTGACATCAGCACTCCTTTGTGCAGGTGACGTTCAGCCCGCCGCCGTGTCCTTCGGGAGCGTTCAGCAGGTGGGCAGGGCCGCTGAATGGAGATGAGTCGCTCCGCGGGCAGGTCGTTCATGGTTTTGGGAGCGCTCCCAGGATCACCGTAGCGAAGATGTGGCGAAACTTGAAGACCTCGGCCCGGAAACGCACCCGGGCGGTTCAGAGTGTCTCGCCCGCACCGTGCCGAGCGTCAGCTTGTTCCGCGGGACGAGACCCGCCCCGCCGGTCGCCGCCGCTTCGCCCCGTTGACCGACGGCATCAACCGCACGGGGACCCGCCCGCCGAGCGACTACTGGCGGTCCGCTTCCTGCTGGATCACCGTCAGGTAGATCGAACCCGCCACTGCGAAGCGCTGCACAGGGACCCGACCAAGCCGACCACCGCCGTTTTGCACGACAACACTGGGATGGGGATCGATATCGGCGCCATCGCCCAGGTCGCGCAGATCGGTCCACCACCCTCGGTCGCCTCCCTTCGGCAACGGCTCGGCCGCTCCGGACGTCACGATGAGCCAGATAGCCCTCGACCGGGGTATCGGGGCCGCTGTTGTCAGCGTCCGCCTATTTCCTGAAATCGCCGCCTGTGCAGTATTCCGATGCCGAGGCGCACGTTGCGGTGGAGATGTTCGTCCGTGGCGAGGTCGACCGCTGAGCCGTTTCCGCCGAAACGCGGCCGGCGCGGTAATAGGCTACGGTCCCCGGTATGGAGCAGTACGAGATTCGTGACCAGGTACTGCTCGTCCGAGGCGGGGTCGAGCGGTTGCTCAGCACGATCGAAACGCTGACCGACACCGACATCACCGCGCCGTCACGGCTGCCGGACTGGACGCGGGCACATGTCCTCAGCCATCTGGCCCGCTCGGCCGACTCTCGCACCGGACTGCTCGTCGCAGCCCGCGACGGCGTCGTCGGGCGACAGTACGAGAGCGAGCAAAGCCGGGCCCAGGACATCGAAACTGGCGCCACCAGGCCACCTTCGGTGATCCGCCGCGACGTGAACGAGGCGTTCGACCGGTTCTTCCCCGCTGTCGCCCAGCACCCGCCTGACCGCTGGGACGCGCCCGGCGAATGGCTGGGAGTCGGCGAGTCACCGGTGCGGCGGGTCGTGCCGAGCATGCGCCGCGAGGTCGAGTACCACCACGTCGACCTCGCGGCGAGCTACCGGCCGGAACACTGGCCAGCCGACTTCGTGCGCACCCAACTCGCCTCGGTCATCGACTCGATGAAACAGCGCCCGGACGCACCGGCGATCACCCTTGACCTGCCCGGCCGGACAATCCGCTTCGGCAACGGCGAATCGTGCACCGTCTCCGGCGACGCGGCCGATCTGCTGGCATGGCTGACCGGCCGCGCGGACGGCCGCTCACTGCGAACGACTCCGCCCGGTCCCCCACCCACCATGCCGCCACTCGCCTGACCCGCGGCTAAAGCGCTGACGAGTCCGAGAAACCGCGTAGCGGATCTCCGAGGTCCGGCATCTTCGTCATCGGCGAGCCAGAGATCATCCGGGCCGGGCAGCGTCTCGCTGATGGTGTGGGTGGCCAGATCGGCCAGCATCAGCGCGTCGGTCAGCTGGAACCGGGTCGACCAGCCCGGCCGGTCGCGGTAGAGGTCCAGCGAACCGAGTCGCACCACCCCGACCTGAAGCGGGAACGAGAACACCGCCGCCGCGAACGCCGCCAGGCAGGGCCCCTCCCCACGGTGAGCTGCAGTTCCTCCAGCCCGGCGCCTTCCCTGTTGCCGGCAGCACCAGGCCACGGCGATGGTCAGCCGCGCCGCCGGGCGCGCCTCCTGTCTCTGGGGACGTGCCGTGCCACGCTACCTGGCGGAGCGGGGCGAGGACCCACTTCGCCCTGCGAGCGACGCGTAGTGGGCGGTGCCGATCGCGCCGGCGACGGCCAAGGCGAATCCCGCGACCGCCGGGCCGGTGAAGCCGTCGCGCACCCGGTCGTCCAGATAGGCCAAACCGATGAGCGAGGACAGTGTGGTGTTGGTGGTGAACATGACCGCGGTGACCGCGGTCGGGCCGCCCTGTTGCAGGGCCATGGCGAACACCACCGCCGCGGTAAGTCCATTGAGGACGATCGACGGCGCCGACGGCTCCAGGACGAGCCGCCAGGCCGCGTCCGGGAGGTGCAGGGTCCGGGCCGAGATGCCGACGACGCTGAAGCTCAGACCGGCGCCGAGTGCCAGCACCGGCGCCGTCCAGGCGCGGTCGCGGCGCTTGGCCCAGTAGGCGATCGCCGCCACCGGCAGGACCATGCCCAGCAGGATCCAGCGCCAGCCGGGCGGCAGGACCCGTGCCGGGGCCGGGTCGGCCGACACCCCCAGCAGGATCAGGCCGGTTGCGCCGATGCCCAGTGCGGCCCAGCCGAACGCGGCCATGCGGGTGCCCATGAACGCGGCGATGGTGGCGGTCACGCCCACGCTGAACGCGAGCAGCGACTGCACCAGGAACAGCGGCAGCCGATGCAGGGCCGCCGCGGCGCACAGGAATCCCAGCACGTCCACACCGAGACCGAGGAAATAGACCGGCTGGCGCCGGAGGGCGCCCAGGTCGAAGGAGGTGCCGCCGTACACGCCCGCACGCCGGATTCCGATCGATTCCAGGATCGAGCCGCTACCCGACGCCAGGGCCGCCAGCACGGCGAAGACGTAGCCGAAGGCCATCCGGTCAGTGTGACAGCCGGATGGGGCAAGCAGGTACCGGTCGCGCATCAGCCCTGTCCAGTGGCCCGGTGGAGGTCTACGCTGAGCCGCACCACCCGGTACCCGCCGCTCCGTCGATGCCAGCGGATGTCGACGCGAGCGGACCGAGGTGGCTCGGGCACCGCCCTGGACCTTGGCGACGCACGCGTCGAATCGTAGACGCGCCAAGGAGGTGGTGAGCCTGTTCCCGCGAACGATCCCAGCCGAAGCTTCTCGCCGGCGGTCGCTGTACACCCATCCGGGCAGCTCCACCGGGGTCCACGGTGGATTGTCCGGCCGCGAACCAGAAATTCCCGCGGTCCGGCGCATTAGGGAGTACTCGTGAGTATGAGCATCGCCTGGATCGTGCTCGGCGGCTGGGCAGCCTCCACCCTGTTCCAGATCGACACCACCGGCGGGTTCTTCGACCTCTCCACCTGGATCATCGCCATCCTGGGAGCCGCGGTGCTGCTCCTGGTCTACTACGCGGTCACCAGTGGCAGCCGCAGGTCCGGCTTCTGGCGGGCCAGCCGATGACCCGCTCACCAGCCCGGTCGCGATGGTGGCGGCCCGCGCGCCGCGGGGCTTCCCCCGCAACAAGGGATACCAGGATCATGACGAACCGAGAGCAGTACCCGAACCCGCGATCCGGCCGGGCGCGCACCGTCCGGATCGCCTGCACCGTCGTGCAGGCTGTCTGTGGCCTGTTCGCGGCGGTGCTCGCCGCGCACATCGTCATGGTGCTGGGCGAGGCGAATCCCGCCAACGGGGTCGCGTCGTTCGTGCGCGGCTTCGCCGCCGCGGTGTCGCTGGGATTCGACGGCCTGTTCACGCCGACCAACGCCAAGTTCCAGGTTCTGCTCAACTACGGCTGCGCGGCGATCGTGTGGCTGGGCTTCGGCGCGGTGGTGACGGCGTTGATCCGCCGTCTCGCGCTGCCGAGGCCACGCGAGCTCGTACTCTAGATGGTGTAGCGCTCCATCCGGCGCCGCACGACATATGTCCATTGAGGACAATGTTGCACGTTGGCCAGTGAGCGTTCCTCTCGCACTCCTCTGCAAAGTCCCGATAGGACAGTCTCGCACGAAGCCGCTGATCATTCCTGGCCGGACGGTCGGTGAGCAGATCTTCGTGTTGATTCCCTCCTGGTCCTGGTGGGGTGCGCTGACCGCGTTCTTCTGGGCCGGGCTGGTGCGGGTGTCGTTCCCGCACCACGTGACCTGGTCGATCAACTCGATCTGTCACATGATCGGCGAAAGCTCGGCTGGGCCACCGACGTGCGCACCGAAAGACCGGACCTGACGCGCCGGCGCCCCGATCGAGGAGAAGACGCAATGACCGAAGGCTTCCCGTCCACAGCCCTTCCCCCTGCCGATGTTCCGCCGGGCCGGCGCGCGGAGGCGGAGCTCCTGACCATCACGGCCAAGCGGGTCCTCCCCGGCACCGTCGTGCTCGCGGTACGCGGTGAGGTGGACCTGTGCAGCGGCCCCCTGCTGCGGGATGCTCTCCGCGCCCACCTGCGGCACCCCTCCGTACCGCTGGTCGTCGACCTCACCGGCGTGGGCTTCTTCGGAGTTGCCGGGCTCAATGTCATGGTCACGGCCGCGGAGGCCGCGGTGGCGGCGGGAGCGGGGCTGTGTCTGGTCGCCAACAGCCGACCGGTGCTGTGGCCGCTGACGATCACCGGGCTGGACGGCATGTTCGACATCCACCCGAACCTCACCGAGGCTTTGCAGTGCCCGGGTGGCGGTCCGGCCAGATGACTGGAACCCGCAGTCCCGTGCCGATCGGACCGCCGCCACAACGGAAACGCTGGTCACGGAGGCGCTCGCCGACGTTCTCATCGCGGTACACAGCGGCAGGATCTGTCCTGCCGCCAGTGGGCCAACTAGGCTTCGGCGATGGAGCGGAACCCTGCCAGAGCCGAAACGAGCGGCCATCGCCGCTCGCCGTTCGAACGTTTCGTCGAATGGGTCCACCTGCGCGCGAGTCAGGCCCCCTTCTTCTTCGTATGCGCCGGAATCGTGCTGTGCTGGGGCGTCAGCGTGCCGTTGTGGGCTGATCTCAAGGAATGGCAGACGGCCATCCACACGGTTGCCAGCATCTTCACCCTGCTGCTGGTCGTACTCATCGAGAACGCCGGCCGTCGCGCCGAGGAAGCATCCCAGGAGAAGCTGAACGCCATCGCCGCGGCGCTGGTTGCGCTCATGGCCTCCGGGGCGCGTGAGGACCCGGAGCTGCGAGCCGCGATCAAGGCCGCGCGGGAATCCATCGGGCTGGAAGAGCGCCACTGAGCCGTTCCTGCCTGAGCGCCAGCCGGCAACCACAGGCGCCTGGACTGCCCTGATAAGGGCGCTGGCGCGGTTGAGGAGCGGCCCGATCCGGGCGGGGATGTCGGGATCCTGCTGACCTCGACACGACGGCTACCGCGAGTGGGACACCACGATGGTGGCGGTCACCGGCGCCCGGGTCCACCGAAGACCAACTTCGCGAGGCGTGATCTGTGGAGCCCAGCCCTCATGATGCTGGACATGACCGAGGGAGGCCGCAACCACATCGAACATCTGCGCATGGGCCTGCGAGACGACGACTCACCCCGCGGCCGGACGTCGCGCTGACGACCAATTCCGCTGACCTCTCCGTCCTCGGTGCCCCGGAAGCAGCGCAGCCCTGATCGAAGGCCTCTCCGGTGCCGGTCTCCCCGATCAGGTCAGAGTCGGAGAGCCATACCGACCGAGTCCGGTGCGGTTTCCGCGAAGCCGTACCTCGCGTAGAGGTGGCGTGCGTCGCCGTCGGCGATGAGTGAGATGTAGGCCGTGCGCGGTGCTCGTTGCCGCAGGTCTTCCATCAGGGCGGTCATGATCTGCTTGCCGAGCCCGCGCCCCTGGTGTTCAGGTAGGACGCACATGTCGACGATCTGGAAAGCGGTGCCGCCGTCACCGACGACGCGCCCCATGCCCACCGGACGGTCACCGTGGTGGGCGACGACCGCGTGCCACGTGCCGACCAGGCCGGCCGTTGCCGCCGCGGTTGATTTCAGGCTCAGGCCCGTGGCGACCCGCAGGTGCTGGTACAGCTCAACCGAGGGCGTTTCGGCTCGCACGATGTAGGTCACGACTCTCCTGTGGTTGCGTGGAACGGGTCGGTGCTGGACACCTCCGGGCTGCCGGTTCAGCTGGTGGCATGCGTGCCGTGGTCGCCGACTTGGGCGTCGAACCAGGTGTGCAGGGCGTTGCGAAGGTCGGCGTCCGCGGCGGTGTAGGTGGCGCGTGCGCCATCGGGGGTGTTTGCGTAGTCGATGGTGATGCGCCCGCCGTGTGCGCGGAGCGCCTCCAGGCCGGGCATCTCGTTGCCGTGGATGCGGGCGGGGTCGGTGAAGTCGCCGCGTCGGAAGCGGTCGACCTCCGCGGTCAGGTGTTGCTGGATGAGGGTGATCTGGGCGGCGTCGCGCGGGTCGTCGGCGACCACCGTCTGCACGCCGCCGGTGTCGGTCTTGGTGAACTGATGGGTGGTGCGTTCCAGGTCGAACGGCATGACGGACGCGCCCCGCTCGGCGACCTCGGCCTGGCGGCCGGAGGGCGCCGGTGTCGACGGGTCGGCGGCGCAGCCGCTGCCCAGCGCGACGCCAGCGGCGGCCACCAGGAGCAGGGCTCTACGGACCTGGGGACGGTCAGGACGGTTCAACAGTGGCCTCCGCGAGGATCTGGAGCGCGTGCACCACGGCGGCGCGCTGGTCATCGGGTACACGATCAAGCAGGGCGGCGAGCCTGTCCCGGCGCGCATCAGCCTGCCGGGCAGCCGCGGTGGCACCCGCGTCGGTGAGCACGAGCAGCACGCCGCGGCCATCGCCGTCGGCCGCCTCCCGGTGCACCCAACCCCGGCCGGTCAGGTTGGCGACCAGACGGCTGACGGTGCTCTTCTCCAACCGCAACCGGCGAGCCAGCTCCACCTGACGGAGCCGCCCCTCACGGGCGATTTCCACCATGGCATGAGCTTCCGAGACCGGCAGCGGCTGCCCGCACGGCGTGCGGTCGGGCTGATGGAGGCCGAAGTTGCGGACGAACCGCATCAGGGCCTCCTGCGCCGCGTCCGTCTCCTCGCTCTGCATGGTTCGACCATACAACCAGATGGTTCGACGATGCAACCAGATATGGCGGGGGCGGACCACACCACGGCCAAGGTCGTCTCGGCTACGAACCGTGGTGCGCCTGTCGGTTCGAGCCGCCCTGGCGCGACGTCGATCGCCGTGCCGTGCAGGACGCTGGCGAGCAGGCCGGCCGGAATGTCGGTGCGAAACACACGACCGCGGCCTGGCCCCGCCGGATCAGGCCGTGCACCCGTTGCTCGGGTTCGCAGCAAGACCCGACGTAGCTACCTGACTGTCAGAGGCGTCCGGGGGTGCCGAAGCAGACTCACTCCAAGAGTTCGGAAGTTGAAGTGCTGGGTGGCGAAGTGGATGATCTCGGCGATCGTCATGTAGTCGCGGAAGTACGGATCCCAGCGGACCGCCACGTGCATGCCCTCGTCGAGGCGGCCGGATGGGGCGGTCGCAGCGCATCTCGGGCTGGGCGCCCAGCTCGGCCGGTGAGGACGCGGGCGAGGTCCACGGTCAGCTCGATCGAGGTCGGCAGTGAGCCACCGGCCGGACCGGCCTGCTCCGGACGGGCGCACCGGCCGCCGGAAGGTGCCGGTCAACGCGGCCTCGCCAGTGCGGCGACGCGTTCAGTCATGCCGTCGCCGTAGCCGGTCACCTGGGTGCCGGCCTCTTCCGGGGCGGCGGCCCGGCGGTGGCGATCACCCGGGCACCTCGGCGCAGCGCGAAAGTGCACCTCACCCATGGTGGAACCTCCGCCGGGCTTCGAAGGCGGCCGGCTCGGCCATCACCTCGCTGACCGACGTGGAGTTGACGGTCAGGAGCAAGGTCAGCCCGCACCGCCGTCGAGTAGCCAGTTGTAGCGCAGCCGCAGCGCTCGTTCCGTGCTGGCCAGCGCGGTAACGGCCCCGACCGCGATGTTGAGCCACACCGGCAGGTCCACGGGCGAGGTGAAGGTCCCGATGTTCGCGGCGATCGGTGCGGGCTGGGTCAGTTTCTCCAGGAGTTGCATGACGAGGACGGCCAAGGAGACCACGAGCACGATCGACGAGAAGACGCTGATCCCGCGGCTGAGCGCGGGGTGGGCGCGGTCGAGGTGCGCGCGGCGCCCTTCGGCCGAGACGCGGTCTGGGCTCAGCTGACGCGCGGTCCCGTCGGCGGTGACGTAGTGGCACCGCTTGAGCCCGAAGGCGCTCTTCTTCACTTCGATCGTGCCGCCGGGGACTGGGAAGGCAGCGGGGAACCGGGACCGGGCGTGGTGCCTGCCGTCGACGTACAGATCGGCGTTGGCGAAGCCGGAGGAGTCGGTCCGGTTGTGCCGGACGTCGACCGCGTAGACGGTGTGCCCGCCGTCGCCGTCGCCCAGCCGGAGGTAGAACAGGGCCCGGCCGAGCAGCTGCCACCAGCGGAACCGTTGCAGCGCGTGCCCGTCACCGGACTTGACTCGCCGGGCGGCCCGGCGACTCCGCATTTCACCGAACATGGCCGTCCTCCCGCTCACTGGCCCGGCTCCGCCGCGCAGGCGAGGTCGCGCGCGGGACGCTGGCCGGTGGTCAGGAACTTCGTCGCCGCGTCGTTGGCGCACTGGTTGTCGTCCCACGGGTAGAGCCCGTGCCCGCCCTGGTCGGCGGTCACCATCGTGGCCCTCTGCCCGAGTGCGCGCCGCAGCTCGCGGGCGCCGGCCAGCGGCGTGCCCGGGTCGCGTTCGTTCTGCAGCAGCAGCACGTTCGACGGGCCCCTGTTCCCGATGCGCACCGGCGGTTCGGTGCGCTCGTCCGGCCAGAAGGCACACGGCCCGATGTTGGCCGTGGACCCGCCCAGCATCGGGTGCTTCACCCGGTCGACCGTGACCGCGCGCTGGTAGTCCCGGATCGAATCCGGCCAGCGGGAATCACCGCAGATCACGTACAGCCGGGAGGACATGGAGCTGTCGCGGTCGGTCGAAGACGGGAGGGGCACCGGCACCGGCTGGTTCGTCTCGATCGCCTGCCAGGTCTTGGCCAGCGCGGGCAGGGCCGCGTCGCTGTAGAGGTATTCGAACGTGAGACCGCGGAACGCCATCCCGTTCACGCCCTGGACCGGCGTCGCGTCCAGCCGCTCGGCCAGGTCGAAGTACTTGGCGGTCACCTGTTCCGGGGTGGTGCCCAAGCCGTACTCGGGGTGCGCGGCGGCGTAGGCCGCGAAGTCCGGGAACCGGTCCTCCAGGCCGCGGGCGAACCCGCGCATGGCCGTGACGTCGTATCCGCCGGGGCCCAGATTGCTGTCGAGCACGATCCGGTCGCCGCGTTCCGGGAACATCGTCGCGTACACGGCACCGAGGTAGGTTCCGTACGAGGCGCCGAGGAACGAGATCTTCGGCTCACCCAGCGCCTCCCGGATGCGCTCCATGTCGCGCGCGGTGTTCGCGGTGGTGGTGTGCGGCAACATCGCCGCGGTCGGCGAGGTGGCGCACTGCTCGGCGATGGTGCGGGCGTACCCGGCCTCGCGGGTGACATCGTCCGGGGTGTACGCGTACGGCGCGAAAGCACCACGTGCCTGCTGCTCCGGGGTCAGCTCACAGGTCACCGGCGTGCTGCGGCCGACACCGCGCGGGTCGAACCCGATGATGTCGTAGGAATCCAGCACTTCCTTGGGCAGTCCGGAACTCGCGAGCAGGGCGGGGTAGCCGAGCCCCTCGCCGCCGGGGCCGCCTGGATTGGTCAGCAGGACCCCGCGGCGTTGCGCGGGATTCTCGCTCTTCAGCCGGGAGATCGCGATCTCGATCCGCTCGCCGCCGGGATTCCGATGGTCCAGCGGGACTTCGAGGGTCGAGCACTCGAGCCGTGGCGCGGCGACGCCCTCCGGGCACGCGCCCCACGTCAAGGTTTCCGCCGCTGCCGCCGAGGCAGCCGGAACGGCGGTCGCCACCACGGCGGTCGCGGCGAGGGCAAGCGACAAGGTACTGCGCATTTCCTGTCCTCCTGTGTCGAAGGTGGGTCGGAACGAGTCTGTCCACTCGGCACTCGCCGCACATCGATCCAACGGCTGGACCGCATTGGACCGAAGTCGAATGCGGTGCTGCGACTTTGGTCGGGGGTGCTCTGGCCACAAGGCTCCTGCGCCGGCATCGGGATTTCGCGACAATGACCGGGTGAACACAAACTCGGCGCCACGATCAGCGAGGTGGCAGGGGCAGGCTTGGCGGCTGGTGGTGGCCGCGCTGCTGGGCCTCCCCTTCTGGTTTTCCACCGCCGCGCTGGTGCCGCCGGGGTGCGCGGAGAACACGTGTTCCTGGCTGGTCACCGGCGATCCGCTGGTCGCCCTCGCCTGCCTGGCGCTGCTGCCGTGGCGGCGGCGGTTCCCGTTCGCCGTGGCCATGGTGGTCACGGTCGCCTCGGGCGCGTCGACGCTGGCCGCCGGCGCGGCGCTGCTGACCCTGTGCTCGATCTCCACCCGCCGCCGTCCGGTCGAGATCGGCGTGGTGGTGCTGGCCTTCGTGACCGCTTCGCAGGTGCTCTCCGGCATCCACCCGATCGAGGCTCCACCGATTCCGCTGTGGCTCCAGCTCGTTTTCCCGGCACTGAGCGCGGGTATCGCGGTGGCCATCGGCGCGGCCATCGGCGCCCGGCGTGTCGAAGTGCGGTCCCTGCTGGAACGGGCCGAAAGCGCGGAACGCGAACAGGCCGCACGAGCCGCGCAGGCCCGCGCCCAGGAACGGAACCGGATCGCCCGCGAGATGCACGACGTGCTCGCGCACCGGATTTCCCTGGTCGCCATGCAGGCCGGTGTACTGGACCACACCGACGACCTCACCGCCGAGGAAAACCGCACGCTGGTCCGTGGGATCGCGGACGGTTCCCGCCAGGCGCTGGAAGAACTGCGGGACGTGCTCGGCGTGCTCCGGGGCGATCCCGACCGCCCGGAACCACCGCAGCCCTCGTTCGACCGCGTGCCCGACCTGATCGCCGACTCCCGCGGGTCCGGAATGGACGTCACGCTCACCGACACCGTGGTGGGCGAACCGTCCGCGGTCATCGGGCGGACCGGTTACCGCATCGTCCAAGAAGGACTGACCAACGCCGCCAAGCACGCCCCCGGGGCACAGGTGCTGGTCACCCTGGACGGAACGGCCGGGGACGAACTGCGCGTCGGCGTCCGCAATTCACCCGCCACCACGGCAGGCACCCGGCCACCGGCCTCCGGCTTCGGCCTGCTCGGCCTGAGCGAACGCGTCGCCCTCGCCGGCGGCACCCTGGACCACCGGCCGGCGCCCGGCGGCGGCTACCTGCTCACCGCGCGACTACCCTGGCCGAACCGGAACCACCCCAGGGGAGGCTGAGTGGACAGCGCGCGCGAGCCGACGCGGGTGGTCATCGTCGACGACGACCAGCTGGTGCGGATGGCCCTGCGGCTGGTCGTCGACGGTGAACCGGACCTGACCGTGGTCGCCGAGGCGGCCGACGGGGAGTCGGCGCTCACCGTGGTGGACCAGCACCGGCCGGACGTGGTGCTGATGGACGTGCGCATGCCCGGCCGCGACGGGCTCAGCGCCACCCGGGAACTGCTCACCCGCCCGTCGCCCCCGAAGGTCCTCATGCTGACCACCTTCGATTCCGACGAGCTGGTGCTCGGCGCACTGGAGGCCGGGGCGCTCGGGTTCGTGTTCAAAGACACCCCGCCGCCGCGGATCGTCGACGCGGTGCGCATGGTCGCCGAGGGCAATCCCGTGCTGTCCCCGGCGGCCACGGCGCGGGTCATCGCCGCCGCCACCGGGTCGCGGACCACCGGCACCCGCCGTTCCTCCCGCGAGTCCGCACGGGCGAAACTGTCCACTTTGACCGAACGGGAACTGGACACGGCGCGGGCCATCGCCGATGGGCTGGGCAATCCGGAGATCGCCGAACGGCTGAACATCAGCGTCGCGACGGTGAAGGCCTACACCGGCAACCTGTTCACCAAACTCGCGGTCGAGAACCGGGTGCAGATCGCTCTCGTGGTGCGCGACGCGGAGGACTGAAACGGCCCACAGCTCGTGGCCGGTGTCGAGCGTGATCATCCGGTGGGCACGCCCAGGGGTCGCTGTGATGACCAGGCGCCTGGCCCGCCGACGGCGGGCCAGGGCCAGGACCATCCAGCCAGGACCGAAGGCACTAGAGCCCGACGGCGTTGGTGAGCATGGGCAAAGAGCGGTGCAGTCCCCGCTGCCACCACGGCCACGAATGGGTGCCCGGGCCGTAGAGGTCGGCGGTGACGTCCGCCCCGAGTTGCCGGAGCTTGTCCACGAACGCGGCGCTTTCCTCACCGCACAACGGCTCGATGAGCAGGTCGGGCAGCGTGCCCGGCGGGTCCAGCGGGCCGGGCTTCCCGTTCCCGCAGGCGACGTAGAGCGGCATGCCGGTCAGCGCGGCCGCTTGGTCGAACGGGTTGTGCGCGGCCCAGATGTGCTGGTGGACGAACGGGTCACCCCACAACGCGTACGGGTCGTAACCTTCCTTGACCAGCACGCCGTGGATGAGGCTGGGCCCACGCGGGGACTGGTAGGTGGTGTGCACCAGCCCGCTGTAGGCGGCGGCCGCGCGGAACATGCCCGGATGGCGTGCGGCGTAGGACATCGCACCGAAACCGCCCATGGACAGTCCCGCGATGGCCCGGTCCTTCCCCGCCCCGTAACCGGTCTCCAGGATCGGCACCATTTCCCCGAGGTGGAAGGTTTCCCAGCGTGAGGCGTCGTTCAGGCCGGGCTTCAGCCAATCCGAATAGAACCCGTTGCGGCCCGCGGTCGGCATGACCACCAGCAGGTCGCTGTGCTTGACCAGCGCCGCCACATCGGTCGACCGGGTCCACGACGTGTAGTCGTCACCGGCACCGTGCAGCAGGTAGAGCACGGGCCAGGTCTGCTGCGTGCCGGGCGTCCAGCCCGGCGGGAGCAACAGGCGGACCGCCGCGGTCCCGGTCAGCGCCGGTGACTCGATGACCAGGTCGAGGGTGCGCTCGCCGAGATAGGTCTCGGAGATCACCCGCGCCCCGGTGCCGACCGGGGCAGGGCCGGCGGCGCGTGCCGGCCCCGCGTGCAGCCCGGCGGCCGCCGAGGCGGTCACCGCGGCGGCGCCCAGGACAAAGGCTCGCCGAGATGTCCGAATTCCCCGTGACGGTCCCGCCGGACCTGGATCGGGCTTGCGATTGAGCGGGCGCGACCTAGGCATCGTTGCCTCCTGGCGGTTTTATTCGAACAACGGCGAAACAAGGGGACCGGTGCGGCCGGTGCCGTCCGGGTGCGTGTGTTCGCGAGACGAGCAGGTGTTACGAGCTGCCGTTGCGCAGCCGCTCACGCTCGCGCCGCAGCACGAAGCGCTGGAGCTTGCCGCTGGGTGTCTTCGGCAACGACTCGACGAAGTGGACCTCGCGCGGGTACACGTGCGCGGCGAGCCGGTTCTTCACCAGCAGGCGCAGCTCCTCGCCGAGGTTCTCGTCCGCTTCGACCCCGGTGCGGGGCACGACGTAGGCGACCAGCACCTCACCACGGATCTCGTCCGGCACCCCGATCACCGCGGCCTCGGCCACTTTGCCGTGGTGCTGCAGCACGCTTTCCACTTCCGCCGGGCCGATGCGGTAACCGGCCATCAGGATCACGTCGTCGTCGCGCGAGCCGAACCGGAAATAGCCGTCGGCGTCCTTCGACGCCGTGTCACCGGTCAGGTACCAGCGCCGGTCCGCGGTGAACCGCTCCGCCGTGCGGGCCGGGGCGTCCCGGTAGCCGGTGAACCACATCAGCGGGCTGGCGGCGAGATCGACGGCGAGCCTGCCCGGCTCGCCGGGCGGTGCGATCTCGTCCGCGTCCGGCCGCAGCACGTCGAGGTGCCAGCCGGGTAGCTCGCGTCCCATCGATCCCGCCGGAACATCGGTGCGGAGGCCCGGATGCCACGCGGCGGCGATCGTCATGCCGAGTTCGGTCTGTCCATAGTGGTCCCTGATCGGCACGCCGAGCTCCCGTTCCGCCCAGGCGACCACGTCCGCGCCGAGCGGCTCCCCCGCCGACGAGCAGTGCCGCAGCGCCAGGCCCGCCGGCGCGGGCACACCGCTGTTGCGCAGGGCGCGGTAGACGGTGGGACCCGCGGTGAAATTCGTGACGCCGAAGCCGCCCAGCACCGAATAGGTCTGTTCCGGGGAGAAACCGCCCCGCACCAGCAGACTGCGCCTGCCGAGCGTCATCGGCCCGAGCACGGCGTGGTAGAGACCGTAGGCCCAGCCCGGATCGGCCGCGTTCCAGAACACATCGGACCCGCTGTGGTCGAGGCCGTATTCCTGGTACGACCGAATGGCCGCCAGCGCCCGCAACGGCACCGGGACCCCCTTCGGCGCGCCGGTGGTGCCCGAGGTGAACAGCTCGATGATCGTCCCGTCCCCGCCGACGCGCTCCGGGCCGGCCTGGGGCGGGGCGGTGAGCAGTTCGCGGAGTTCGAACACCTCGCCGGAGCCACTGCCGACGCCGGTGCTGACGATCCGCCTGCCGGGATCGGCGGGCAGCTCCGCGCTCGGCCGGAGCTTGGCCAGCTGTCCCGGCTCGGTCAGCACCACCTTGGTGCCGGTGATCCGGACGGCGATCGCGCCGGGGCCGAACGCGGTGAACAGCGGCACGTGGACCGCGCCGAGCCGCCAGACGGCCAGCACCGAGACGACGAGTTCGGCGGACTTGCCCATCAGCGTGGCCACCCGGTCCCCACGCCCGACCCCGAGTGCGGCGAGCCCGGTCGCCAGCCGGGCGGACCGGTCGCGCAGTTCGCCGAAGGTGTGGTCGTGGCTGGTCAGGTCCGGCTCGACCACGGTGAACGCGATCGCGTCCGCCGGGTGGGTGTCGCACAGCGCCTCGGCCGTGCCGGCGTCCGGCCGGTCGTAGGCGGCAACCAGGCCGGTGGTGTGCTGCCGTGGACTCGTCATCGGGACTCCAGGTTGGCCGGTACGCGAATGGTGCTCGATGCGTGATTTCCGACGTATCGTTGAGCAAATAGTCCCCAAGCACAGATCAACGGGCTACCCCCGGTTGAGGGTAGGGGCAGCGACCCGCCCTTTTTGGGAGGCGGAAATGGACCGGCAAACGGCGGCGGACGATCGCCCGCAGATCCAGCGGACACTGACCCGATTGCGTGATGCGACCGAACTGCCGCTGGCCTTCGGCGGCGGGATCAACGCGAACCGGCAGGTGTGGCTGACCCAGTTCGCCGGTTCGACCACGGGCGCGCTGCGCGGGGTGGCGCTCGACCTCGGCCTCGGCCTCGGTGGCCGGGTCGCCGCGCTGCGGCGGCCGATGGTGGTCGACGACTACGCCGGTGCCACCGGGATCAGCCACCACTACGACCACATCATCGCCGCCGAGGGACTGCACGCGATGGTGGCCGTGCCGGTGCTGGTCGGGCGGACCGTGCGCGGTGTCCTCTATGGCGCGCAACGCAACGGGCTGCCGCTGGGCGACAGGGTGATCCAAGCCGCGCTGGAGTCGGCGCGGGATCTGGAGCAGAGCCTGGCCGTGCGCGACGAGATCACGCGCCGCCTCGACTGGCTCGGCGAGCACGCGGTGACCGCGCCCGTGACACCCCAGTGGGAACTGGTGCGCGAGGCCTATGCCGAACTCCGCGTGCTGGCGAACGACGTGCGCCAGCACGCTGTCCGCGAACGCATCGAGGACGTGTGCCGGAAGCTCTCCCCCGCCGCCGGGACCGGTTCGCCGGACACCGCGCCGGCGCTGTCCGCCAGGGAACTCGACGTGCTCGCGTGCGTCGCGCTGGGCTGGACCAACGCGCAGGTGGCCGCCGATCTCGACATCAAGCTGGAGACGGTGAAGAGCTATCTGCGCAGCGTCATGCGAAAACTGGCCGCCCATTCCCGGCTGGAGGCGGTGGTGACCGCGCGCCGATATGGCCTGCTGCCCTGACCGAATCGGCCGTGAGGTTCTTGTTACCGATTCTGGGTACCGAAGATGGTACCGTCGTACCCTTGTCAGTTTGCACGTGATCGATATGCGAAGCTACCCACCATGAGCATGAAGCCACCGTGGATGACGCCTCCGGGAGCACGCGGAACGAAGACTCGCCGGCTGCCGGAGGCGCGCCGGGAGGAGTTGATCGAGCGACTGGAAGGACTCATCCTCGCCGAAGGCTTCGCCCGGCTCACGGTGGACGACCTCGCAGCACGGCTGGCCTGTTCGAAGTCGACCCTGTACGCGGTCGCGTCGAGCAAGGAGCAACTGGTGGTGGCCGCCGTCCGGCGGTTCTTCCGCGACGTGACCACGCGGGTCGAGAACAAGGCGGGCGCGATCGGCGATCCGGCCCAGCGGATCGCGGCGTACCTGTCCGGCCTCGGCGCGGAGTTGCAGCGGATGTCGCCGGAGTGCCACGCGGACATGGTCAGCACCCCGGCGACCGCGGAGCTGTACGCGAAGAACTCGCTCGCCGCGGCGCACTGGGTCCGTGAGTCCATTCAGGACGGTGTGGCGATCGGTGGTTTCCGCGCGGCCAACGCCGAATTCGTCGGCGCGGCGGTGAGCCTGCTCATCGACGGGATCCAGCACGGCGAACTGCTCGACCGCGCGGGACTGTCCGCCGGAGCGGCCTACGCGGAGCTGAGTGATCTCGTGTTGTCCGCATTGGCGAAATAGGACGGCGAAAAAGGACCCAGAAGGGCTTGCGACAGCGCCGCGCGCGTGCCTATGGTACCGACGCTGGTACCGAAGTACTTGATTTAGTACCCAACCGGACTCGGGCCGCCCATTCACGGGCACCTGCGGAGGCGACGATGCCCGTACGTGAGGAAGCAGACCGGCGGTTCGAGGTCACGGTGCACCGTGACCTCCGGATCCCCGTCGGCGAACGTGATCTGACGCTCTCGGCCGATTTGTTCCTGCCCGCCGGCACCGGACCGGTACCGGTGCTGATCACCGTGCTGCCGTACCGCCGGGACGTGGCCGCGATGAACGGCTCGCCGCTGGAGCGGTGGTTCGCCGCGCACGGTTACGCGGCGCTGCTGGTCGACATGCTCGGCACCGGTTCGTCCGACGGCACGCAGCGGCCGCCGTTCGACCCGGACGAGGTCGACGACGCGCTCGCCGCACTCGACTGGGCCATCCGGCAACCGTGGTGCGACAGCACGGCGGGCATGTGGGGCGGCTCGTACGGGGCGATGACGGCGATGCGCACGGCGGGACGGCGGCCGGCCGGATTGCGGGCGATCATCGCCGTGCAGGGCACGATGGATCCCGAACGGGACTTCGTCCACCCGGGAGGAGCGCGCGGCGCCTTCTCCCCGCTCGGTTCCTGGGGGCTGGGCACGCTGTTCAGCCAGCTGCTGCCGCCGCTGGACGACTTCGCCGACACCGCCGAGCAGGCGCGATGGCGACGGCGGCTGACTGCTCCGCCGTACCTGCTCGACCTTCACCGCCGCGGGCCAGGGGATCCCGCATGGGCGGCACGCGGGATCGACACCTCGGCCATCGAGGTGCCCGCGCTGTGCGTCGCGGGCTGGCGCGACCTGTTCGTCGACGGCATGATCCGGGCCTACGAGGGGATGCGCGGTCCCAAGCGACTCGTGGCCGGTCCGTGGATGCACGTCATGCCGCACGAGTGCCCGACCACGCCGATCGACTTCCCCGGCCTGGCACTGTCCTGGTGGGACAGGTGGTTGCGCGACATTCCCTCCACCGACGCCGAAACGCCATCGGTCAGCGTGCACGTGCAGGGGCGGCGGCCCCGCTGGATCAGCACCGGGCAGTGGCCGCCACGCGGTACCGAGCTGGTGGACAACCTGTCCACTTGGGACAGAGTCGGCCCCGGGGAACCCGATCCGGCGGTCGGCCTGCTCAGCGGTCTCTGGTCGACCCCGGCCGGGGCGTTCGGACTTCCGCTCGACCAGCACGACGACGACACCGGCAGCCTGTGCTACACCTCGCCGCCGCTGACCGAGCCGCTGCTGATCAGCGGCCGCGTGCTGGTCGAGCTGGAATCGCCGTGGCCGCGGGTGTCGGTCAAGCTGACCGAGGTCGACCACGCGCAGCGGTCCATCATGGTCTGCGCCGGGCTGCTGACCCTGGGCGCGGACGGCGCCGGGACGGCCGAGATCGGGCTCACGCCGACCACCTACGAGATCCCCGCCGGCCACCGGCTGCGCCTGGCCATCGCGCCCGGCGACTTCCCGCGGGTCTGGCCGAAGTCACCGGACACCCCGGAGTGGCCGGTGGTGACCGCGCTGACCCTGCCCCTGCTGTCCACAACGGACACCAACGAGATCAGCTATCCGTTACCGGAGAACGACACCGGGGAACTGGCCGCCGAGCCCGCACTCCAGGTGGCCGGCACCGAGCAGGCGGTGTGGGAGATCACCACCGATCTGCTCAACGACAGCGTTTCGCTGCGCCTCGCCAGTGAGAACACGGCCGAGCCCGGCAACAACACCCACCGGCGCAAGCACCAGTTGCGGGTCAAGCAATTGATGGTCGCCACCGCCCGGCGCGCCGAACCGGAGGACTCGACCGTCTCCGGCAACATCACCGCGACGATCGAGATCGAAACCGGCGAGCAGGTCACCGTGGACGCCACCGTGACCGCCACCCCCACCGGTTTCGACGCCACGGGCCGGGTCACCCTCGACGGGGAACCCCTCACCGACCGCCGCTGGCACGGTTGAGGGCGGGCAACCATGAGCGCAGTGCCCCCGCTCCTGTCCAGACGCGCGTTCCACACCGCCGGACTGCTGTTCACCGCGGGCTTCCTGACCGGCGGGTGCGGTGGCGGCCCGGACACGGGCAGCACCCGGTCCGGCGAACTCCGGGTCGGCCAGAGCACGCCGCCGGTCAGCCTCGATCCGGCCAAGGCCGGCGGGGAATCCTTGCTGTTCACCAACGCCGCGTACGAACCGCTGATCAATCGAGCCCCTGATGGCAGCTACCAGCCTGCGCTGGCCCTGTCGTGGCGTTATCTCGGCAGTGGCAACACCTCCTTCGAGATCGTGCTCCGGCCACAGACGCGGTTCAGTGACGGCACCCCGGTCGACGCGGAGGCGGTCAAGGCGAACATCCAGTACTTCCGCGACGCCGCCGGCCAGGCGTCGGCCTTCCTGGCGGCGATCTCCTCGGTGGAGGTGGTCGACGAGCTGACCGTGCGGCTGGCACTGGCCGAACCGCACCCCCAGCTGCCCGCGGTGTTCACCCAGGACCTGTTCGCGGGCAGCCTGATCAGCCCGGCAGGCATCGCACGGGCGGCGGATCTGCCCGCGCTGACCTTCGGCGCCGGTCCCTACCAGCTGGTACCCGGCGAGACGGTCGCCGGCGATCACTACACCTACGCGCGGAACCCCGGGTACTGGAACCCGGCGGCGGTCCACTACGACAAGGTCACCATCAAGGTGCTGCCCAACGAGAACACCGCGCTGGCCGCGATCAGGACCGGCCAGGTGGACGTCATCACCGGCACCTACGCGATCGTCGACGGCGCGAAGTCGGCGGGCCTGCGGGTGGCGTCCAGCCCCAACCTGGTGATGGGCCTCCAGCTCAACGACCGCGCGGGTACGCTGAGCCCGCCGCTGGGCGACGTCCGGGTCCGGCAGGCGCTCAACTTCGCGGTCGACCGCGCGAAGATCACCAAGGCGCTGCTCGGGGAATACGGCGTGCCCACCGAGCAACCGGCCGCGCCGGGCGGGGACGGCTACAACGAAACCAGCTTCTACTCCCACGATCCGTTGCGCGCCAAGCAGTTGCTTGCCGAAGCCGGGTATCCGGCCGGCTTCGCCCTGCCGGTGCTGATCCCGTCGAATTCGGCGTCCACCGCGGACCTCGTGCAAGCCGTCGCGGCCGACCTCGACCGGATCGGGGTCAAGGTGGAGATCACCGCCAAGGAACCCACCGCGGCGAACATGGAACTGACCAGGTACCCGGCCTCCATCATGGGCTGGGGTGTGCTGCCGGTGTACTTCATGGGCCGGGGGTTGTGGCTGCGCGACGCGATCGGGCTGAATCCCTTCCACAGCACCGATCCGCTGCTCGAAGACCTCGACCGGCAGGCAGCCGGGGCCGACGAGGCCGCCAGAGCGGAGCTCGACCGGCAGATCGTCCGGCGGGTGGTGGAACTCGGCTGGTTCATCCCGGTCTGTCTCAGCCCGGTCTTCCTGTTCTCCCGCGCCGGGGTCAGCGTCGGCGACACGCCGGGACAGGCGTTGCCCAGCTTGACCTCCTGGCGTCCGGCCGACTGAAAGAGGAGCACATGGCTGCCGAAGCACAACGCTTCCCGGCGGAGTTCCGCTGGGGTGCGGCCACCGCCGCCTACCAGATCGAAGGTGCCTGGGACGCCGACGGCAAGGGCGCGTCGGTGTGGGACACGCTGGCCCACCGCCACGGCGGTTTCGCCGGTGGCTCCACCGGCGACGTGGCCTGCGACCACTACCACCGGCTGGACGAGGACCTGGACCTGATGGGACGCCTCGGCCTGACCAGCTACCGGTTCTCGGTGTCCTGGCCGCGGGTCCAGCCGGACGGCCGGGCCGCCTGGAACCAGGCCGGGCTGGACTTCTACCAGCGGCTGGTCGACGGCTTGCTGTTCCGCGGCATCGAGCCCGTGCTCACCCTGTACCACTGGGACCACCCCCAGGCGGTGGAAGACCGGGGCGGCTGGCTGAACCGGGCGATGGCCGGGTGGTTCGCCGACTACGCGGAGGGCATGGGCAGGCGGTTCGGCGACCGGGTGGCGCAGTGGATCACGGTGAACGAGCCGCTGTCGGTGATGCTGGCCAGCGCGCTCGGCTCGTCCCGCCCGGACGGGCCGCTGGGCGAAGACAGCCTGGTGGTGGCACACCACCTGCTCCTCGCGCACGGCCTCGCGGTACGGGGGCTGCGCGGCGCCGGGGTGCGCGGGCAGATCGGGATCGCGCTCAACCTGGCCGGTGTCGAGCCCGCCGGCGACCGGCCCGCCGACCTCACGGCCACCGCTCGTGCCGAGGCGCACGAAGAACGGCTGTTCCTCGATCCCCTGCTGACCGGCCGCTATCCGCTGTTCGACGGCCGCCCGGTGGTGGAGTGCTCGGCAGCCGACCGCGACCTCATCACCACGCCGATCGACTTCCTCGGCGTGAACTGGTACGCACCGGCCAGGATCGCCGCCGGGCCGACAGGGCTGTTCGGCTACGCGCGTGCCGATTTTCCCGGTGCGGAGCAGAACATGCTCGGCTGGCCGGTGCTGCCGGACCGGTTCGGCGTACTCCTGCGGTGGCTGGCGGCGAACTACCCGCGGCTGCCCCCGGTGCACATCACCGAAAACGGCCTGCCCCTGCCCGACGCGGTCGAACACGGCGCGGTGCGGGACCCACTGCGCATCGACTACCTCAGCCGGTGCCTCGCCCAGATCCGCGAGGCGATGGACGCGGGCATGGACATCCGCGGCTACCACGTCTGGTCGCTGCTGGACAATCTCGAATGGAACTTCGGCTACGAGCCACGATTCGGCCTGATCCACGTCGACTACGACACGCTGGCCCGCACGCCGAAGGACTCCTACTACTGGTACCGCGACTTCATCGCGGCCCAGCGCCGTCAGCCGAAAGAGCCGGCATGGCACGGCTGATCGGACGGCGGCTGCTCATCTCGGCCGTCCTCGTGCTCGTCATCTCCCTGCTGACCTTCCTGCTGCAGTCCGCCGCGCCGGGAGACGCCGCGCGCACCATCCTCGGCGACCGCTACACCCCGGAGGCGTACGCGAAACTGCGCGAGCAACTCGGCCTCGACGAGCCGGTGCTCGTGCGGTACTGGGATTGGCTCGGCAACGCGGTGCGCGGCGACCTCGGTTCGTCGCCGATCAGCGGCCTCTCGGTGGCCGAAGAGGTGGGCAACCGGCTGCCGGTCACCCTCTCGCTGATCCTGTGCGCCACCACGGCGACCGCATTGCTCGGCGTGGCGCTCGGTGTGCTCAGCGCGGTCCGCGGCGGCAGGCTGGGCCGGCTGGTGGACGTGCTCTCGCTGCTCGGCTACGCGCTGCCGAACTTCTGGCTCGCGCTGATCCTGGTCACGCTGTTCGCGGTGACCGTGCAGCTGCTGCCCGCCACCGGGTATGTGCCCGCCTCGGTCTCCACCGGGGACTGGGCCCGCAGCCTGGTGCTCCCGGTGATCACCCTGGCGCTGCCGGGCACCGCGGTGTTCGCGAAGCAGACGCGGGACGCCATGCTCGAAGCGCTCTCGCGGGACTTCGTCAGCGCTCTGCGCGCCAACGGGGCCAGCGAAGCCTCGATCGTTTTCCGGCACGCGCTGCGCAACGCCGCGATCCCGGTGCTCACCCTGGTCGGGCTGACCTTCATCGGCCTGCTCAGCGGCACGGTTTTTGTCGAGGCCGTGTTCGCCATGCCGGGACTCGGCGGGCTCGCGGTGCAGGCCACCACCCAGCGCGACCTGGTGATGATCCAAGGGGTGGTGGTGGTGTTCACGCTGGTCGTGGTGGTGGTCAACCTGGTGGTGGACCTGGCCTACGGCTGGCTCAACCCCAAGGTGCGCGTGCCGTGACCGTCGTTCCGGAGCAGGTGCTCGACACCGCCGCCGTGCCGGGCCGGGCCGGTGCGCCGAAGCTGTGGCGGACCGTGCTGCGGCGGCCGATCGCCGCCGTGTCCGCCGGTTATCTGCTCGCGCTCGTGCTCGCTTCGGTGCTGGCGCCCGTGCTGGCCCCGTACGGACCGGCGGCCACCGATCTGGACCAGGTGCTGGCCGGCCCGACCACGGCCCACCCGCTGGGCACCGACAGCCTCGGCCGGGACGTGCTCACCCGGCTGATGTACGGCGGCCAGGTCAGCCTGCTCAACGCCGCGGTCGTGGTGCTCACCGTGCTCCTGGTCGGGGTGAGCACCGGGGTGGCCGCGGGTTACCTCGACGGCTGGCTCGACCGGGTGGCCACCTGGGTGCTGGACATGATGCTGGCGATCCCGGTGATCGTGACGCTGCTGGCCGTGCTCGCGGCCGTCGACGGCAGGCAGCTCATCGGCATGGTCGCGCTCGGCGTGCTGGTCTCCCCCGGCCTGGCCAGGGTGGTCCGGGGGGCCACGCTCGCCGTGCGGGAGGAGCTGTACATCGCCGCGGCCAGGGTGAGCGGGCTGCCGAACCGGCACATCGTCGTCAAGCACGTGCTGCCGAGGGTGTCGGGGCCGATCATCGTGCAGATCTCGCTGCTCGCCGGTGGCGCGCTGCTCATCGACGCGGGCCTGAGCTATCTCGGGTTCGGCGCGCAGCCGCCGACGGCCACCTGGGGAAACACCATCGCCGAGGCCGCCGCCGTGATCGACCGGCAGCCGTGGCTGCTCATCCCGCCCGGCGTCGCGCTCGGACTGGCCATTCTCGCGTTCGGCCTGCTCGGCGACACCGTGCGCGACGCGACCGCGGCCCGGAGCGGGCGCACCCCGGCGCGGGTCCGGCCGCCCCGCGAGGTCCGGCCGCCGTGGCCCGGTCCCGCACCCCGATCCTTGCTGTCCATTCAGGACGTTTCGATCACGCTTGCCCCGGACACGGTCGTCGCCGAACGGCTGGACCTGCGGATCGACGCGGGGGAAACGGTCGGCCTGATCGGGGAATCCGGCTGCGGCAAGTCGATCACCGCACGCGCCGTGCTGGGCCTGCTCCCCGTCGGCGCGCGGGTCAGCGCCGGGAACATCTTCTTCGACGGCACCGAATTGACCCGGCTCGGCCAGCGCGAGACGCGCCGGTTGCGCGGGTCGAGGATCGCGCTGGTCTCCCAGGAACCCGTCTCCGGTCTCGACCCGGTGTACACCGCGGGCAGGCAGCTCGGTGAGCTGGTGCGGCGCCACCACGGCGGTTCCCGCCGCGCGGTACGGACGCATTCGCTCGACCTGCTGCGGTCGGTGGACTTCCCGGACCCGCGAGCGGTGGCCGACCGCTATCCCCACGAGCTCTCCGGCGGGATGGCGCAGCGAGTCGCGATCGCCATGGCGCTCGCCGGGGCGCCGGACCTGCTCATCGCCGACGAGCCGACCACCGCACTGGACGTCACCGTGCAGGCCGAGGTGCTCGGCCTGCTCCGCGGCCTCCAGGCCGAGCACGGCATGGCGATCCTGCTGATCAGCCACGACTGGGGCGTGGTGGCCGCGATGTGCCACCGCGCGTACGTCATGTACGCCGGGCACTTCGTCGAGTCGGGTGAGGTGGCCGAACTGTTCGACCGGCCGCGACACCCCTACACCGCGGGCCTGCTCGGTGCGGTGACCCGCCGAACCCGGCCGGGAGAGCGGCTGGCCACGATTCCCGGCATGGTGCCCGAGCCCGCGGCCTGGCCGCGGGGCTGCCACTTCGCCCCGCGCTGCCGGCTCGCCACGCCCGAGTGCTCGGCAGCGCCCGTCCCGATGCTCGAACCGAGCGCCGGGCACCACACCAGGTGCGTCCACCACACGAAGCTCGGCGGAAGAGGCTCAGCATGACCGGACGGTTGCTCGAGGTCAGCGGGCTCCGGGTGGAATACCGCGGACGTGGCCGGAATCCGGGCGTGGTGGCGGTCGACGGCGTGGACCTGTGGCTCGACCGGAGTGAGACGCTCGGCCTCGTCGGTGAGTCCGGCTCGGGGAAATCGACCATCGGCAACGCGATCCTCGGACTCGTACGGCCCGCCGCCGGGCGAATCCTGTTCGGTGGCAACGACATCACCCACGCCACACCCCGGCAGCGGCGCCGGCTCGGCCCGCGCGTTCAGGCCGTGTTCCAGGATCCGTACGGCTCGCTCAACCCGTCGCGCACGATCGGCCGGACACTGGCCGAACCGCTGCGGGTGGTGCGCGGGCTCGGCCGGAAGGAGGCCGACGCCCGGGTCGCCGACGTGCTCGCGCGCGCGGGTGTGCCACCGGACGCCGCCGGTCGTTACCCGGCGGCGTTCTCCGGCGGCCAGCGCCAGCGCATCGCGATCGCCCGCGCGCTCGTGCTGGAACCGGACCTGGTGGTGTGCGACGAACCGACCAGCGCGCTCGACCTCTCCGTGCAGGCGCAGCTGCTCAACCTGCTGCTGGACCTGCAACGGCAGCTCGGCCTGAGCTACCTGTTCATCTCCCACGACATCGACGTGGTCCGGCACATGTCACACCGCGCCGCCGTGCTGCGCGATGGCCGGATCGTCGAACAGGGACCGGTGGCCGAGGTCATCGACCACCCCGGCCACGCTTACACCCGCGCGCTGCTCGCGGCCGTGCCGGTGCCGGATCCGCGCCGGGCCGCGATCCACCCGCGAGCACCGGTCAGGTCACCGACTCCAGGACCTTGACCGCCTCGCGCACCCCGTCCTCCGCGCGGACCCAGTGGCCCAGTTCCCTTGCCCTCGCGGTGAACGCGCGGTTGTGCACGGCCTCGTGGATCGCGGTGGCCAGGCCGCGCGAGGTCAGGTGGCGCAGTGGCCGCGGCGGTGGCGCCACGCCGATCTCGTGCAGTCGCCGCCCGAAGTACGGCTGGTCGAACATGAACGGGCAGACCACCTGGGGACGGCCGGCTGCCAGCGCCGCCCCGGCCGTGCCGGCCCCACCGTGATGCACGACGGCCGCCATCCGGGGGAACAGCCAGTCGTGCGGAGCGTGCTCGAGGTGGAACACGCGCTCGTCGGAGCCGCCGGGCCGGATCCCGCCCCGGCCGACGGCCACCACCGCGCGCACCTTCGCCAGCCGGACGGCTTCGGCCACGATCCGCCCGGTCCTGGCGGGATCGCTGCCCACCATGCTGCCGAACCCGAGATACACCGGCGGTTCTCCCACCGCGAGGAACTCGGCCAGTGGCCGCGGCGGCGTCCAGTCCGATGCCGCCGGGAGGAAGAAGAACCCCGTGGTGTGCACCGAATCCGGATAACGCACCGGGGACGGCAGCACGTACCGGCTGAACGCCTGCAACGTCGGCGCGGACGAGCCGTCGGGGCGGCGGAACACGTCCTGGGCGAACCGGCGGCGCGGCAGGCCGAGTCGTTCCGTCCGCCAGTTCGCCGTGCCCCCGGTGAACCCGCGGACGAACAGCTTCGTGGACAGGTAGGACGCGCGGTTGAGGAACCGGGGTGGCCGGAACGGCAGGATCGGGTCGGCGAAGGTGGCCGTGGGCACCCAGAACGGCTGCAGGCAGACCGGTACCGCGGGCACCCCGAGCTTCTCCGCGATCGCCTGGCCCGGCACGTTGACCTGGTGCACCACCAGGTCGATGTCCCCGGCCGTGGCCAGGTCCCCGGTCAGCACCGCGAGGTCTTCGAACACCTTCGCCATCGCGGCCCGGTTCTGCCGCAGGAAAGCCAGGCCGAGCTTCTTCCCGCGCAGCCCGCGGAAGTTCGTTTCCACCGCCTCCCAGGCGTTCCGGTCGTGCACCAGGTTGTTGGTCCCGTCGTCCAGCGGGTGGACGTGGTCGCAGTGGGGCCGGGCGACCGAAACCGAGGACACCGGGCCGGCCAGCACCACCTCGTGCCCGGCCTCGCGCAGGCCCATCGCCAGCGCGACGAACGGCCGGACGTCACCGTGACTGCCGTGCGTGATGAGCAGGATCTTCACCGGGCGGTTCCCTTCCCTGTCGTTTGTCCACTCAGGACGAAGCGCCGACGATGAGCAGCTGGTCGTGGATCTCGCGGGTGAGCCGGTCCACCTCGACCCGGTCGAAGAACTTGGCGGTGAGCACGTAGAGCACGGTCAGCCTGCCGCCGAAGGTGGAGACGTAGTAACCGGGGAACAGCGTGTTGCCGACCGTGTTCAGCACCTGGAAGTCGGTGATCGACAGGCCGGCCGGCTCGGGGAACCGGTTGATCACGCCCAGGTTGCTGACCAGCGCGTAGGACAGGTTGCGGCCGAGGTGGCAGTCCGGCGGGGTGGTACTGCGCACCCCTTCGGCCGCGGCCAGGATGTCGTCCATCTGCGCCTTGATCGCCCGGCCGATCGTCACCGGGCTCATCCGCGTGGACACCTCGACCTCGGCCACGTAGGAGAGCATGTAGTTCGTGGTCTCCAGGTCACCCACCGGCGGCTCCACCCGGCCGCGGAAGTCCACCGGGGAAACGCAGTACATCCGCGCGGGATCCGGGCCACCGGCGAGCGCCCGCTGGGCGAGCAGGATCGCGCCGCAGACCACGCCGTGCACGGTGGTGCCGTACCGGCGGGCGGCCAGTTTCAGCCAGCTCGTCTGCCCCTCGTCGAGATCGATCCGGCCGCTGAAGAGCTCACCGGGCCCGTCGGGGGCGAGCGCGGACCGCTCGGCCGAGTGGAACAGGCGCCGGTCGTACGGGATCAGGCCCAGCCGCTGGTGGAACAGTTCGGCGGGCGGTGACGGCAACCGGTCCCCCGGCGGCAAGCGCAGTTCGGCCTCGCTGCCCTCGGCGACCGCCGCGAACACCCGCAGCAGTTCGCGGAACATGCCCAGCCAGGCGTTCGCGTCGGTGATCGAATGATCCATGCGCAGCGCCAGGAATCCGTGCTTCTCACCGCGGGCGACCACCAGGTCGGCGACGGCCCGGTGCGCGTCCCACGGCAGTCCGGCGATCTTCGCCAGCACGCCCGGCTCGTCCGCCAGCACCCGCAGGGCGGGCTGGTGGTCGCGCGGGACGCACAGCGCCGGTTCGTGGTCGCCGCCGCGAATCCTGGCCCGCAGCACGGGATAGGCGGCGCAGAGCAGCTGGAACGCCCGTTCCAGCCGGTCGGTGTCCAGCTCGCCGTCGTACTCGGCCGCCATGATGACAACGCGGTCGAGATGGGCCAGCTCCAGGAAGTTGAGCGGACGCTCCAAAGTGGTCAATTCAGTTTCCATTCCCTTGAGAAGAACGGATTCCCGTTCAGGAGTACCTCGGCGCGGACGGTGGCGTCGGCGTCGTTCATCTCGATGGCGGCCCGCACCGCGACGTGGTCGCCGTCGGTGGTCCGCACGGTCTTGACCCCGGAGGCCGTCATCCGCGCGCCCGCCGCGTCGTGCTCGCTGACCCCGAAGTCGATTCGCGTCGCCATGGTCAGCGAGCCGCGGGCCCCGTCGATCTGGTCGACCCGGTCCTGCTTCGCCAGTGACATCCGCATCGAGCCGGTGAGTTCGTCACGGGCGAGTTCCCAGCGGTTCTCCCCGGCGTCCGCGCGTGAACCGGGTTTCCGCGAGGCCGGCATGACCACCTCGTGGAAGGTGTCCGGCGCGCAGACGGGCAACCGCACGGTGGTCACCGCGTTCCCGGCCGGACCGGTCAGGTCACCGAACGCGCGCGCCACGCGGACGACGAGCCTGCCCGGCGCGGCGGGCCAGTGCCGCGGGACGTCCGATTCCGCGAGCACCAGCCGGATCCGGTGCCCCGCGGCCAGGCGGTAGAACGTCGGATCGAGGCGGACCGGTACCACCCGCGGGGCCGCCGGATCGTCCGGCGGGAACTCACCGAGGTCGACCGCGCCCATCGACACGAGCATCGAGCGGCCTTCCGGATCGACGTCGGTCAGCTTGACCACACAACGAGCCGCGGTCGTTCCGGGGTCCAGCACCAGGTTCACCTCGGGGCGGCCGGCCAGGACGGCGGACCTCGGCAGCGCGGAACCGGTGAACGACAGCGCCCTGCTGTCGTCCTCGTGCTGGTCCAGCGGATAGCCGAACTTGTCGATGGGGTGCTTGGTCAGCCCGCTCAGCGCGCCCACCGTCGGATCGCCTTCGCGGCTGACGGTCGCCACCGACGGGGCCGCCCCCGCCGGGCACGACCGGAGCAGGCGGCCGGGGCCCGCCGCGGCGAAGACCTGTTCCGTGTTCCCGGTGGGCGGCCATCGCGCCGAGCGCATCCAGCCGCCCGCCGGCCCCTGCAGGAAGACCGTGACCGACTCCGCCGGTTCACGCCGGGAAGGCTCGCCGTGCAGCCAGGTGTCCCACCACCGGCAGGCCATCGCGATCGACGGCACGGGTTCGACCGCGGACGCGTCGGGGAACGAGTGCAGCCACGGGCCGACCAGCAGCCGCTTCGGTGCGTCGATCCGCTGGTAGGCGTCGATCATCGAGTCGCAGAACAGATCGCGCCAGCCGGCCACGCAGAACGCGGGCACGTTGATCCGCCCCGGATCGAACCGCCGCCGCGTCCACACCTCGTGGCCGGGTGGGTGCCGCCACGAATCCACGAACCACGGCTCGAACCGCTCCAGCCGTTCCTTCCACAGGGTTTCGTACTTCTCCCGGTCGTGCGCGCGGATCGGCGGCAGCAGGGAGCAGAAGATGTTGTACAGGCTCAGGTGCCCGAACATCCCGATGCCGCCGCGGAGGCCGGCGGGGTGCACGAGATCCCGCTCGGCGTCGGTCCAGCCCATCACCGGGAAGATGGCCCGCAACGGCGCGGGCCGCCTGCTGGCCACCGCGAGCGTGGTCATGCCGCCGTGCGAGAGCCCCCACATGCCGACGCTGCCGGTGCACCACGGTTGCGCGGCGGCCCACTCCACCACCGCGACCCCGTCGTCGACCTCACCGGGACTCAGGATCGGCCGGGGAACGCCCTCGGAACCGCCGATCCCGAAGCAGTCCACGTAGAGCACGGCGTACCCGCGTTCGGCGAAGTAACGCAGGTACCGCCGGGCGGCCAGGCCGCCGATGCCGTCCTTCCGCCCGGTGTGCAGGGTGACCAGCGCCGGCACCCGGTGCACGGTCTCCGGCAGGTACAGGTCACCACCGAGGGTCAGTCCCGGCACGCTCGACGGGATGCGCACGTCCTCGTGGAAGTCGACCCGGTGCCGGGCGGGCCGTCCGCCACCGTGCTGCGCGAACCTCACCGGAGCCCACCCGCTCTCCGGCGCGGCGCCCACCGCAGCGCGGCGCCGCCCCAGCTCATACCGCCCCCGAAGGCGACGAGCAGCACGGCGTCGTCCTCCTCGACGCGACCGGCGCGCACCGCGTCGTCGAGGGTGATCGGCACCGAGGCCGCGCCGGTGTTGCCGTACCGGCCGACGGTCAGGTGCATCTGCCCCGGCCGCAGGTCCAGCGCCTCGGCCAGATCCTTCAGCATCATGCCGTTGGCCTGGTGGGGCACGATGAGATCGATCTCCGGCAGGGTGAGATCGGCCGACTTCGCCACGTCGGCCATCAGGTCCGGCAGCACGCGGGCGGCGAGTTCCCTGACCTGTCTGCCGTACATGGTGAAGTAGTGCTGCCCTTCGGCGATCGACTGCGCGGTGATCGGGCGGCGACTGCCACCATCGGGGATCCGGACCAGCTCGGCCTGCGTGCCGTCGGAGCTGAGCGTGCTGGCCAGCCAGCCGCGCCCGTTGCCGCGTTTGCCCAGCACGACCGCGCCGGCGCCGTCACCGAAGAGCACGCAGGTGTGCCGGTCCCGGTAGTTCAGGATGCGCGAGTAGGTGTCGGCGCCGATCACGAGTGCGTTGCGCGGCAAGGGATCCGCGGTGATCATGGCGTGCGCGGTGACCAGGGCGTAGATGAACCCGGTGCACACCGAGTCGACGTCGAAGGCGGCCGCGCGGACCGCGCCGAGATTGGCCTGCACCGCACAGGCCGTGGCGGGGATCGGCTGATCGGGGGTCGAGGTGGCGACGATCAGCAGATCCACGTCCGCCGCCGTCAGCCCGGCCGCTTCGAGCGCGCTCTGCGCCGCCCGCGTGGCCAGGTCCGAGGTCGCTTCCTCCGGTGCGGCGACCCGGCGCTCGGTGATGCGGGTCTTGTCGTAGATCCACTGTTCGCCGACGCCGAGGCGCTTGCCGAGTTCCGCGCTGGTGAGCACCGTTTCCGGGAGGTAGGACCCGGTGCCGAGAATGGCGGTGGTCATGGTGGTGGTGTCCTTCCGTGTGCCGCGAAAGAGCGGGAGGTGGGGCCGCGGGCCGGGGTCACTCCGCGCGCCGGCGGTAGGCGCGCATGGCCAGCGGGAAGAACACGGCGACGATGCCGGTGAGCCAGGCGAGCGTGCCCAGCAGCGGGGAGAGCACGGGACCACCGGTCAGCAGGCCGCGCAGGGTGTTCGCGAGCAGGCTCACCGGGTTGAGCCCGGACCACGCCCGCAACCAGTCCGGCAGGCTCGCGTCGGGCACGAACACGTTGCTGCCGAACACCAGCGGCAGGTACAACGCGGTGACCACGCCCGGCACGGACTCGGGGCCGCGCGAGAGCATGCCGATGAACACCGCGATCCAGCAGAAGCAGAAACCGGTGAGCACCAGCAGCCCGGCGGCGGCCAGCACCGCGAGCGGTCCGGTCTGCACCCGGAAACCCATGACCACACCGGTGACGAGCAGTACCGCGAAGGCGAGCAGGTACCGCACCACGTCGGCGAGCACGGTCCCGGCCAGTGGCGCGGCCCTGGCGATCGGCAGGCTGCGGAACCGGTCGAACACCCCGGTGCGGACGTCCGCGTTCAGCCCGGCACCGGCGGACATGCTGGCCAGCACCACGCTCGGCGCCAGCAGCCCCGGTACCAGCACCTGCAGGTAGGCCTGGGTACCGCCGCTGATCGCGCCGCCGAACAGCAGGCCGAACATGACCAGGAACAGCACCGGCTGCACGGTCACGTCGACCAGGTTCTCCGGGTTGTGGGCGATCTTGAGCAGCCGCCGCCTGCCGAGCACGAGCCAGTGCCGCGCCGCGCCCGCCGGGCGGACGGTTCCGATGGCGGTCATGCCGGGCTTTCCTCCCGTTCCGGTACCCCCGCGGGTTTTCCCGTCAGCGCCAGGAAAACCTCGTCGAGGCTGGGCAGGCGCAGGGCGATCTCGGCCGCGGTGATCCCGGCCCGGTCCAGCATGCGGACCAAAGTGGCCAGTTGCATCGGGTCCGCGACCGGCGCGGTGAGCACCCCGGTGTCGGGATCCTCGGCCGGCGGGCTCCCGGTGATCCCGGCCAGGATGCCCGCCACCGTGCTCAGGTCCGCGAGCTGCGTCGGGCGGACCCGGAGGGACTGCCCGCCCACCCGGCGCTTGAGGTCGTCGGCGTGCCCCGCGGCGACCACCCGGCCGTGGTCGATGACGGTCAGCTGGTCGGTGAGCCGGTCGGCCTCCTCCAGGTACTGCGTGGTGAGCAGCACCGTGGTCCCCTCGGCCGCCAGCCCGCGCACCATGCGCCAGACCTCGTTGCGCGCGTGCGGATCCAGCCCGGTGGTGGGTTCGTCGAGGAACAGCACCCGCGGCCGCCCGACCAGGCTGGCCGCCAGGTCGAGCCGCCGGCGCAGGCCACCCGAGTAGGTCCTGGCCACCCGTCCGGCGGCGGGCTCCAGCTCGAACCGCTCCAGCAGCTCGGCCGCCCGCGCCCTGGCCGTCGCGCCGGACATGCCGAGCAGGCGTCCGACGAGCACCAGGTTCTGCGTTCCGGTCAGATCGTCGTCCACCGACGCGTACTGGCCGGTGAGCCCGATCAGCTCGCGCACCCGCCCGGGAGCCCACCGGACGTCGTGGCCGCAGACGAACGCCTGACCCGCGTCCGGCCGGGACAGCGTCGCCAGTATCCGGACCGCCGTCGTTTTGCCCGCCCCGTTCGGGCCCAGCACACCGGCCACCTCGCCGTGCGGCACGGACAGGTGGATCCCCGCCAGTGCCGTGGTTTTGCCGAAACGCTTGACCAGGCCTTCCGCCCGGATCGCCACCGACATTTCTCTCCTCATCCGGCATTCGACCGGCGATGATTACCGGAGTCTTTTTTGCTGACAATGTCCATCGTGCTGGAATTCGCACCCGCCGCACAATCCGAAAAACGAAAGCGCCGATCCGTCAATCGACGAAGGGCAGGAACGCGTGCGGTTGTTCGTACCGGCGGCGCAGCGTCTCGGACGGCTTTTCACCGAAGCGCTCCTGGTACCGGGCGGCGAAATGCCCCGTGTGCAGGAAGCCCCATTCCGCGGCCACCTCGGTCACCGTCACCGCGTCGGGCTGGGCCGCCCGCAACTGGTCACGCACGCGCCGGAGCCGCACCTCCCGGAGGTACTCCATCGGGCTCATCTCGAGGTGCTTGCGGAACCCCAGTTGCAGAGACCGTTCGCCGACATCGGCTTCGCGAGCCAGGCTCGCGGTGGTGTGCGCGTACTTGGGCTGGCTTTCGATCCACTCGAGCGCGATCCCGACCGCCCGCGAGGGTGCCGCCGGAACCTCGCCGCGCAGCATGCTGCTGTAGTTGCTGCCGTGGCCCACCAGCAACGCGCTCATCAGCGTCCATTCGAACCTGTGTGCCACCAGCGGGTTCTCGATCAGGGAATCGGCGTGCTCCAGTTCGGAGACGAGCAGTTCGAGCCCGCGGAACCAGCTCCGCCCATACCCCCGGCCGACGTCCATCGCGGGCGTGAACCGCAGCGGTTCCCGCAGTGGCGCGCCGAGCAGATCGCTCAGGCGGGCCTCGAGCGGCTCACGCTCGATCCGCACGACCAGCTGCGTGCAGTCCGACGACCAGAGCATCCGCATCGGATCCGCCGGTGACACCACCGAAGCCGTGCCCCGAGCGGAAAGGACCTGGTCGCCGCCTAGGCGGACGCTCGCCCGGCCGGACAGCGGGATCTGCACGGCGAAGAACGTCTCCAGTGGACTCGTGTCGATGCGGACGTCGGCGCCGTAACCGATGAAGCTCACCGACACGTCGCGCACACGCGCGTGGTGGATCCGCGCGTCGAGCGCGGCGCCGCCGAGCAGGTCGAGCCGGTGCGGCCGGAACAGCCTGCCCGCCACCTCACGCATGTCGTCGAGATCGGTGGACCGCAGCAAAGCGTGGCGTTCAAGCGGCAACTGCGGCATGGGGCTCTCCCGTCGGCAGAATGGTTCTACTTTCAAATAAGGCGCCCCATCGCGTCTCGCCGCCATTCTGCTCAGGTCATCCCTTGCCCGCCTCCACCGGACGAGTGAAGTTACCCGGCTTGGCATTCAAGGAATGTTTAATGCAAAACGCGGCGGCGGTGGGCGGAATCACCTACCCGCGATAACGCCGAACTCCGACACCTGGTTGGTCGGCCGCGGCCGGCGCGCGCCTGCCTCAAGTGCCGGCTTGTCAGCGGCCGCGAGGTCATCCGTCGTCAGATCGAGGTGCGTCTGTCCGCGGTTGGCGAAGTCGGTCGCGAAGAGCCTCGGCTCGGGGATCGCCAAGGTCTTCGTAGATATCGAGGGCCGCCTGCCAGTTCCGCCGGCCGGCATCGGGCTGCCCGGCCTGGTGGTGGACGATGCCACGAGTGCTGAGCGCAAGAGCCTCGCTGTGCCGGTCGCGGAGTTTGCGGGCCAGGTCCAGGCCTTCGGAAAGGCGGTCGAGTGCCTTCTCGTACTCGCCAAGGCCCAGATGGGACTCGCCGAGGTGGATCAGCGTGACGGCTTCGCCGTGCCGGTGGCGGATGACGCGGCAGAGCTCCAGCACCTGGCGGAACTGGCAGAGAGCGTCGTAATAGGCACCCAGGCCGAGGTAGGCCTCGCCGAGGTTGCCCATGGCGATCCCTTCGCTGTACTGGTTTCCGGTTTCCCGGATGACGTCCACCGCCTGGCGGGCATAGTCGGCGGCATCGGTGTACTGGCACAGACCGAGGTAGGTGTCGGCGAGATTCGCCAGGACCATCCCCTCGCCCCAGCGGTCACCGGCGACACGGAAGAGTTCGCGGGCGGTCCGGAAGTGGTCCAGGCTCTCCTCGAACCGGCGCATGCCCACGTAGGCGGTCGCGAGTCCGTTGAGCATGCGGGCCTGTCCCTTCGGATCGCGCAGCTCGCGGGCGGCCGCGAGGCCGATCTCGTGCACCGCGACCCAGTCGGTCCAGTACTTGCGCAGGTAGAAGAAGCTCCACAGGTTGTTGGCGAGCTGCCACGCCGCGGCACCCAGCCCGGTCTCCGCCGCGACGCGGGCGACCGCCACCAGGTTGGCCCGCTCGGTTTCGCACCACTCGAGCGCCGCGTCGAAGTCACCGAAAACGGCGGGATGCCTGGGGACGGGCGTCGCGTCCACCACTCCCCGTTGGCGGCCGGGGTGCAGCTGCCGGTCCGCGGCCGCGGTGGCGTGGAGGTACCAGCCGACCAGGCGGCGCAGCGCCTCGTGCCGCTCCGCGACGGTGTCCGTGACCTCGGCGCACTCGCGGGCGTAGGCCCGGAGCAGGTCGTGCAGCTGGATTCGATCCACGTCGGCGGACTCGATCAGATGCGCCTCGACCAGACCGTCGAGGAGTTGCCGGGCGACGGCGGGCGCGAGCCCGGCCATGGCAGCGGCGGCGTCGGTGCTGATGTCCGGGCCGGGGTGCAGGCCCAGCAGCCGGAGCAGCCGCGCCTGAGCTTCCGGAAGATTCCGATAGGACCAGGAAAGCACCGGGCGGATCGCGGTGAACTGGTCGGCGCTGAGGCTGAACACTTCGAGTCGCCGGTCGGCATCGACCAGTTCGGCGGTCAGCTCGGCGAGAGCGAGATGGGGACGGGTGACCGCGCGCTGGGCGGCGATCTGGATCGCCAGCGGCAGCCGATCACACAACCGGGCCAGCTGCACCACCGCCGCCGGTTCCGCGTCCGCCCGTTCCGGACCGACAATGGTGCGCAACAATGCCACGGCATCCTTCTCCGGCAGCCGGTCGATGGATATCCGGTGCATCCCCACGCTCACCGCGAGACCGGTGAGTTTGTCGCGGCTGGTGACCACGACCATGCAGGACGACGAACCGGGCAGCAACGGCCGTATCTGCTCCACGCTGTTGGCGTTGTCCAGCACGATCAGCAAAGACCGACCGGTCACCACGGAACGGAACAACGCTGCCCGGTCATCGAGGGACGGCGGAATCTTCGCGGCAGGCACGTCCAGCGCGCGAAGGAAACCGTCCAGCACTTCACCGGGTGTCGCCGGCGGTCCGGGATCGTAGCCACGCAGGTTGACGTACAACTGCCCGTCGGGAAACTTGGCGCGCACGTGGTGTGCCCACATCACGGCCAACGTGGTTTTGCCGACCCCGGCGGTGCCGCTGATCGCCGAAATGACCACCGCCCGGCCGGCCGGTGCCGTTGTCGAACCGGGCTCGTCCATTGAGTCGAATACCGCGTCGAGTGCGGTCAGTTCCGCTACCCGCCCAGTGAAATCACGGACGGGTGATGGCAGCTGCCCCGGCACGATCCGAGCCGGCTTCCCGGGTGCGTGCGTACCGCGCTCGGAGTCGCTGGATTTTGTGCTTCTCCGGACGCGGCGCGGAACGCGCGCTTCCAGGCACGCGCGCTCGTCGTCGCTCAGCCCGAGTGCGTTCGCCAGGGCGAGAACTGTGTGAGGGTAAGGATGTCGGCGCTCCTCCCGCTCCAGTGCGCTGATCGCTTTGGCGCTCACACCGGCTCGCTGGGCCAGTTGCTCCTGGGTCAGGAACGCGCGCTCACGCAGCCTCCGCAGCAGCGCACCGAACGACTCCCGCGGAACTTCCACACTTCATGGTAACCCCACATTTACCGAAGTGTGGGACTCACTGTGGGTGGCCGACGACCGCCTTCCAGCGAAAACTTCGTTTCCTCGACGTCCGGGCGCCGAACAGATGGGGATCATGAAATCGGCGGGTGGCTGGTCACGAAGATCGTCGCGAGCACTGGCCGCCCGTTACTGGAACAAAGTGGGGAAAACCATGAGAAATCTCAAGAATCGTCTTGCCTTCGTCGCATTCACCGCGGCCCTCGCGCTGGTCGGCACTTCCGGCGCCGCACTGTCCGCGTCCGCCGAACCGGCTGCCACTCAGGAGCAGGTCGCCGAAGCCGGCGTGGCCTACATGGGCAGCACCAGGGACCTGGCCGTCTGCCATCAATACGGACTGTGGCACATCACCCATGGCAGCGGCACCTATTACTACTGCGAGGAATACTACGACCCGGTCTCCGGCCGCTGGTACGCCCTTTACGTCGGCTCGTAGGACTTTGTTCCCGCCCGGGAACAGGACGTGCACGAAAATGGGAGGAAGAATGCACGTTTTCCGGAAGTACCTCATCACCGCCGCACTGACCGGTGGCATCGCGTTCGCCGGCGCGCTGGGCGCCACCGGCGCCTCGGCCGCCGCCGAACCCACGACCGCCGTGGAAACGACGGCGCGGGCGGCGCCGCAGCCGGGCTACATCGCGGTCGGTCGCCAGAACATCGTGTTCAGCGAGTACGGCGGTCCCACGTCGATCGGCTCGACCGCCGAGGAGGTGATCTACGCGCATTGCCAGGCCGACGGGATCTGGGGTTGGCAGACCTACGCCTGGGTGCCCTCGCTGAACAGCTGGGGCTGGCTCCGCAACGGTGACATCACCGGGCTCACCGGTCCGATCTGGTGGCTGGACCTCTGCTGAGCGACGGAACGGAGCGAACCATGCGCAAGATGCTGGCCGCACTCGTGCTGGCCGCGAGTTGCCTTGGCATCGGCACGGTGCCCGCCCAGGCGGCGGCCACTCCGGCAGCGGCCTGCGCGATCGCGAACGTGCAGCTCACGGTCACCCACTGGGGGTCCGAAGGCGGCTTCCACACCTACTGCCACGAACGCCGGTACGTGGCAGCCACCACCGCCTTCTACGACTCGGCGGGGAACCTGCTCATCACCATGGCCGGACGCACGCTGATCCACGCCGACGGCCAGTGGCACTGGGTGTGGGCCAACACCCCCTGGGGCGGGGTCTGGCAACCGGTGGCCCGCGGTTGCATCTGGATCGCCCTCGACAACCCCGGTGGCCCGCTGCTGCACCACCACTGCGCGAACGTGCAGTGATCCTTCACGACGCACCCGGCGCCTCCCTTTCGGAGGCACCGGGTGCGTCCGCATTCCCGCGGGGCGGCGCGGGTTCGACCGGGTCAGGTGACGGTCGCGGGGAGTCCGAAGTGGCGCGGCAGGTCGGTGCCGAGGAACCACGTGATGGCGTGGATCCGGTCATCTCGTGGGGTGAGCACGAGCAGGCCTGCCGGGTGCGCGGCCGGCCGGCCGGGTTCGGTGAGGTAGCAGCCGAACGCCGGGTGGGTGTTGGCGCGGGTGGCGATCAGCCGGAAGCGGCGGCGTCCGCGCCACGCGCCGAAGACGGTGAAGAAGCCGGCGATCGCGGCCCGGCCTTGGTATTCGTGGGGCGCGGGTGGCATGTTCAGCCAGGCGTCGTCGGTCAGCAGCGCGATGATGCCCTCGATGTCGCCGTCGGTGAACGCGTCGGCGAAACGTCGGGGCAGGTCACCGTCTTGTGGCGAGCCGGGGCGGGCCACGTCCTCCGGGGCGGCGCGGTGCTGCCGCAGTTGCGCGCGGGCGCGTTGGAGCGCGCCTTTGACCGCGGTGGTGCTGGTTCCGAGCATGGCCGCGACTTCATCGGCGGGATAGCCGAGGACGTCGCGCAGTACGAGCGTTGCGGCTTGGCGGGGCGGAAGGTGTTGCAGTCCGGCGATGAACGCCAGCTCGACCGCTTCCCTGGACTCGTAGCGCGCCTCGGGCCCCGGGGTGCTGTCGACGATCTGGTCCAGCAGTGCGTCCGGGTAGGGCTGCAGCCAGGTGACGTCGCCGCGGCGCGTGGGTTCGGGCGGGTCGAACGGTGGTGACGGCGGGGGTGGCGGTCGGCGCCCAGCGTCACGCAGCGCGTTGAGGCAGCGATTGGTGGCGATGCGGTACAGCCACGCCCTCAGCGAGGCTCGGCCGGCGAAGCCGTCCAGGCCTCGCCAGGCGGCGAGCAACGTCTCCTGCAGCATGTCCTCGGCGTCGGCGAGGGAACCGAGGATTCGGTAGCAGTGCAGGCGCAACTCGTGCCGGTGCGGCTCGACGAGTTCGCGAAATGCCTGCTCATCACCGGTCCGGGCGCGCTCCAACGTGTCCTGGCTCACGACGGCATCCTGGCACGGCGCGCGCCGGGCGGTGCTCATCCGGCCCGGACCGTTCCGTTTCGGCGGCCGGCGGTGTCTCAACCGGTGAATGATCGCACCGCCTGCGCGATCCCGGACAGCTACGGAGCAACAGCCGTGACCGACCACCTCACCCACACCCCCGTCGACGACCTCGCCGCGGTTTTCGACGTGGTCGGCGACCTGGTCGCCGCCGTCCAGAACGACCAGTGGGGCAACGCCACGCCCTGCCCGGAATGGGACGTCCGTGCCCTGGTCGGCCACATGGTCCTCGGCAACCGCCTGTTCGCCGGCATCCTGCGCGGCGAAGCGGCCGTCGTGCCCGGCGCGCTCGACCCCCGGGCACACGACGTGCTCGGCACCGACCCCGTGGCCGCCTACCGGGGTGCCGCCAAGGACCTGCTCGTCGCGTTCCGCGGGCCGGGCGTGCTCGACCGGATGTTCCAGGTTCCCGCCGGGCTGGTGCCCGGCATCGCCGCGCTCCACTTGCGCGTGGTCGAGGACCTCGTCCACGGCTGGGATCTCGCCCGGGCGACCGGCCAGGAGATCCGGATCCCCGACGAGCTCGTCGAGCGGGCACTGGGGTTCACCCGCGCCAAGCTCGCCGACGTCCCGCCGGATCGCTCCCCGTTCGCGCCCGCGACGACCGTGCCCGACAACGCCGCGCCCCTCGACCGGCTGGCCGCCCTGCTGGGACGCCCTTCCGAGCCCCCGCGCTGAGCCCGCGCAACCGGATGGCCCCTGGGTGTCCCACCGGCGAAAGCCGGGCCACTTGCCGGAGCGGATCATCGCGGGTTTCGGAGAACTTGGCGCCGCGGAGCCGCGACCGGCCGGGTCGTTGTGGAACTCGCACAACCGGGCCGTGATCTGTTGGTGGGCGCGCCCTACCCCAGTGCCACGCGGTTTGCTTCCCTGTGACGTTGACAGCCGGCCACACACGCCTGTTCAGCGTCGAAGGGTGTTCCCATGCGCATACTCCGCCGCATCGCGTCGCTCGCGGTCCTGCTCGCCGCCGGGGTGAGCGCCCCCGCGACCGGCACCGCCGCCGAACCCACCGCACTGCGGGAGGTGATGTTCGTCGGCAACAACTGGGAAGGCACCGCGGACGTGCTCGAGTCCAGCGGGAACTTCGGCCGGATCGGCCGGGTGAACATCATCCCGGACAAGGAGGACCGGCTGTGGGAGATCTACACGGACCCGGTGAAGCTGGCCTTCTTCCTCGGCATCCGGTCGGGGCCGGGTGAAGGGCACGACCAGTTCGTCGACGACATGTACACCACACCGGACGGCAGCGCGGTGGTGGCCTCGCGGCCGAGCTTCGCCGACGTGGTCTCGATCGACCTGACCACCGGCGCACTCCGGTGGCGCTTCCCGGTTTCCGGCTTCCGCTCCGACCACATGGCCGTCTCCCCCGACGGCAGGCGGGTCGCGGTGTCGGCGTCCACTTCGAACACCGTGCACGTGCTCGACATCGAGACCGGTGCGCAGGTCGGTTCGTTCGGCGCCGGGGACAAACCGCACGAGAACGTCTACACCGACGGTGGCCGCTACCTGTGGAACATGTCGATCGGTGAGGTGAACACCAATCTCGACGCGCCGTGGCTGGACTTCACCAAGGGCGATCGGCGGATCACCGTGGCCGACACCGGCACCCACCAGGTGGTGAAGGTGATCGACATGCGACAGCGGCTGGACGCCTTCGGCCGGTCGGACCTGTCGGACTCGGTGCGGCCGGTGGCCTTCACCCCGGACGAGTCGAAGCTGTACTTCCAGCTGTCGTTCTTCAACGGGTTCGCCGAATACGACGTGGCGGCCGACAAGATCACCCGGATCAAGACACTGCCGAAGAACCCGGCCACCAGCGAGGACCGGACCACCTGGGTGAACGACTCGCGCCACCACGGCATGTCGATGAACCCGGCCGGAACCAAGCTGTGCGTCGCCGGGACGATGGACGACTACGCCACCGTCGTCGACCGCGCCACCCTGACCGAGGGCGCGCTCGTGCCCGCGGCCAAGCCGTACTGGGCCACGGTCAGCGGCGACGGCCGCAGCTGCGTGATCTCCGAGAGCGGCGCCGACCAGATCACCGCGATCGACTTCGCCACCGGCACCAAGAAGGTTTCGGTACCGGTCGGCGATCATCCGCAGCGCATCCGGATCGGCCACGTGCCATCCGGCTGGACCGGACCGGCGGCATCCTGACCGGCTCGCCGGGGTGGTAAACCCACCGTGATGCGTCGGACGAGGGCGGGATCGGCGAAGACGGTCACGCCGGCGATGCCGTCGTGGCGCACGTCGAGCGCCGCGATGCCGAATGGTTGTCCGTGCAGATAAGCGGCGACCGCGGGCTGGCCGTTGACGACCATCCGGTCCATCCGCCAGTCACCAGGGCGGCCCACCGCGGTCGCGAACACCGGGGAACATCGGGCCACGCCGGCGAACCACGCCCGGTCGGGCAGCAGTTCCAGCGTCGCGTCGGCGCGGAGTGCGGCTGTCAGGGCGTCGACGTTCGCTGTCTGGAAGGCGGTGATGTATGCGTCGAGCAGCCGCCGTGCTTGTGGGGAGTGGGGCTCGACGATGTCGTCCGGCTGGACATCGACGTCGGCCAGTCGAGCGCGGGCCCGTTGCAGGCTGCTCTTCACCGCGCCCACGGACATGTCCATGATCTCGGCGACGTCAGCGGCGGAGTAGGCCAGGACCTCGCGCAGCAGCAGCACGGCCCGCTGGGTGGGCGGCAGCGTCTGCATCGCGGCGATCAACGCCAGGCGCAGATCGGCGCGGTCGCCGGGGAACGGTTCGATCCACGCCTGCGGCGGCAGCGGGTCCGGCGGTCCGTCCACGTCGTCGGCGGGCGCGCCGATGCCCGATGGCAGGGCGCGCCGCCCGCGGTCCCGTGCGGCGTTGAGGCAGACGTTGGTCGCGATGCGGTGCAGCCACGTCCGCACCGAGGACCGCTCCTCGAAACCGGTCCAGGCGCGCCAGCCGCGCAGGTAGGTCTCCTGGACCGCGTCCTCGGCCTCGTGCCACGACCCGAGCATCCGGTAGCTGTGCGCCAGCAGTTCACCGCGCAGCGCGGCAGCCGCCCGCTCGAAGTCCGTCACCGGACCAGTGTCGACCGCAGCCACGATCCCGCCTCCCTGATCGCGTCATCGGCCACGGTCGTGCGACCGGCCGCCATCTGGAACGTGTGGACCTGGTCCGGGAACTCGTCGAGACGCACTTCGACGCCGCGGGCTCGCATCCGCTCGGCCAATCGCCTGCTGTCGTCCAGCAACGCCTCTTCCGCACCGACCTGAAGACAAGTCGGCGGCAGCCCCCGCAGATCGGCGTGCACCGGCGCCGCCAGCGGGTCACGCGGGTCCGCACCGGCCAGGTAGCCGGCCGCCAGCCCGCGAACCAGATCCCGGGTGAAGAACGGGTCGCTGCCCGCGTCGTACGAGGCGCCGCCGGCCTCGAGATCGGTCCACGCCGACATCAGCACCAACGACGCCGGCCTCGGCAGACCTTCCTCCCGGACGCGGACCGCGAGGCCGACCGCCAGCGTCGCGCCGCAGGAATCACCGGCGACTCCGATCGGACCGGCTCCGTTGTCGAGCAGCCATCGGTAGGCCGCCACGACGGTGTCGAGCTGGCCGGGGAACACGTGCTCGGGCACGAGGCCGTACTCGACGGCGAACGTACCCACCCCGGCCGCCCGTGCCAGATGGCCGAACATGCGGCGGTGCGTGGTCGCCGACCCGCCCACGAAACCGCCCCCGTGGATCGCCAGGATCACCGGTCCGGCCGGGGCACCCGGTGGACGCAGCCACAGCCCGGCCGGTACGTCCACCGTCTCGGCCTCGATGCCCTCCGGTTCCGTGGCCAGTGTCTCCCACGCTGGGAGCTGCTCACCGCGCGCCCGCGCCTCCCACAGAACGCGGTTGGGGTCTTTTGTCGTTGTGGTCATGACGGACAGACCCCGCACGAACCGAAAAGGAATCGGGCCCCGGGGGGCGTCACTCCAATTCGGCGGCCACGGCGATCATCGCGTCCAGCACCGCCAGCACCTCCGCGCGCGGCTCTGACCGCGTGGTCCGGTGGCGCGCGATGAGCCGCCGCGTGCCAAGGCCCGGCAGGCTCACCGCCTTCGTGGCCTCGCCGAGGTCCTCCCTGGTGGCGAGCGCCGGCACGATGGCGATGCCGAGACCACCGGCGACCATGGACCTCGCGACGTTGTAGTTCTCGTAGCTGTGCACGGTCGCCGGATCGGTCGCGAGGCTGCGGCGGGCCCGGTAGGTCGCCGGGTGCGCGGCTGAGCCGTCGTCCACGCCCAGCCACGGCAGGTGCTCCAGGTCGGCCGTGCCGGTCGGAGTCGGCATCGTGGCCGGCACCAGCGCCATCCACGGCTCCTCCAGGATCGGCACATCGCGGGTGCCGCGCGAGGTGCGGCGCCCGACCGGGCTGTCCGCCTCGAGAGTGAGCAGGTCCACCCCGCCCGAGCGCAGCCGCTGCTGGCCGTCCTCGGGGTCGACCTCCAGGATCACCACCTCGACCCCGGGCAGGTCTTCGCGCAGCCGGTGCAGCATCGGCACCAGCACCGCACCGATGATCGTCTGGAACCCACCGATCACCACGGTGCCGGTGACGTCCTCGTTGAGCGCGGCCAGCGCTTTGCGCGCGTCTGTGAGTTCGCCCTCAATCCGCTCCGCCACCTCGGCCAGCACACGGCCCGCCGGGGTGACCACCGCTCCCCCCGGCTGGCGATCGAGCACGGCCGTGCCGATCGCGTCCTCCAGGCGCGCGATCTGCTGTGACACCGCGGAAGGCGTCAGGTGCAGGTGGTCCGCGGCCGCCAGCACGCCGCCCGCGCGATGCACGGCGAGCAGCACCGTCAGCTTGCGGGGATCGATGTCCATTCAGCTGAGCTTAATACCGGGGGCAGAGAAGTTCGATTGATCTGTACCCCGGCCGTCCGCACACTCGGGTCCATGGAGGAATTGTTGTCCCTGGCCGCGTCGGCGGCCGGATGGGCGGGCACCCTGTGCACCGCGGCCGCTTATGCCCTCGTCTCACGGCAGCGGCTGTCAGCGGACTCGACGCTGTTCCAGGCGCTCAACGTGCTGGGCGGCGCTCTGCTGGCGGTGTCGGCGGCGTCGAGCGGAGCGTGGCCGTCGGTCACGTCGAACGTCGTGTGGGTGCTGATCGGCGTGCAAGCCGTGATCGGGGTCCGGCGGGCGCTGCGCAAGAAGCGCGGTGCGGAGGAGGCCACGGTGCCGCTGACGCCGGTGGCCTGACCACACTTCGGCCGGCCGGGCCGAGCCGCCGCGGGAACCGGGCTGTTCGGTTCGCCGCGGCGGCGTGGCTCGTCTCGCCGGACTCACTTCTTCCAGGTGACCGGCTTGTCCTTGTACTCGTCACTGTCCGAATAGGTCGCGCCGCCGACCTCGCCGCCTTCACGGATCGCCTGCAGCTCACAGGTTTCGTACTTCGCGCCCGCGGCGGTGAAGTCCTTCGGCGCGGACTCCGACTCACACTGCGGGGTGTCCCCGGTGATGATCACGCCGGTGCCGCGCCCGTCCGGGCCGACCGCGCGCAGCCGCACCGAACTGTTGGCGAGGTCGGTGCCGCCGACGTTCTCCACGGTCGACCGGATGTACACCGGGATCATGCCCTTGGCCTTGTCGCCGAAGGACGCGAGATCCGCGTTCGACCCCAGCTCGATCGCGTTCACGGTGACCGCGACGGTGCCGGTCTTGTCCGTGCCGTACTTGAACGCCACCACCGCGCGCTCGCCGACCTTCAGCTCGGTGCCGGGCGCGACGACCTCGGCCGAACCGGCAGGCGCTTCGGCCGGCGCGCTGGCTTCCGCCGCGGATGGGGCCGGGGCCGCCGGAGCGGACGCGGCGGGCGGCGCGGCCGCCTTCTCGTCCCCGCCACCACAGGCGGCGAACAGGGTCAGTGCGGCAAAACTGGTGGCCAGCACCGCGATACGGTCGTACTTCATGGATCTCCTCTGGCTCGCCGCCGGTGCGGCGTCGGCGCGCTTGCCACGCACCGGATGGCAAACGGCCCATCCACTGTGGACCGTTCGCAGCGCAAACTAGCACGGATCGTTACGCCGATCAGTCCATTGCGCGGCCGCCCGTCGCGGCTGCCGACGAGCGGCCGCCCCGATCTCGCGGGGTGCCGGTCGCGGGTCCCGGCCGCCGAAAGCGGCCACCCGGTCCCAGATCCAGTCGGCCATCGACTCGGCGACGGGCTCGTCGGGCTGTCCCGGCCGGCGCTTGACCAGTGCCCCGAACGCGACGGCGACCACGTACACCCCGGCGTCGTCGGTCATCACCTGTTCCCACAGCTCGTTCTCCGGCCAGTCCGGGTGCGCTGCCGGATCGGCCTCGATCTCGGCGTCCATGGCGAGGATCTCGGCCGCCGACATCAGGCGGAACGGCTCGGCCAGCCCCCAGGCGGCACCGGAACCGGGCGCCTGGCCGTCGTGCCAAGCCACCAGGTGCTTCGCGACCATCGAGCCGACCTTCTTACCGGCCAGCTCGGCCGCCGCGGCTCCCGGCCGCAGTGCGGCGCGCAGGTCGGCGGGCAGCACGTCGTCCAACGCCGCCAGCGCGGAAGCCAGGTCGATCCCGATCCTCTGGTCGCGGATCTGCCGCCACGCCATCTCGAACGCGCCGGTGCCTTGGATGTCCTCCAGGGTGATGTCCTCGCCGCTCGCCTTCTCCACGATCCGCAGCATCTCCCGAGCGCCCTTCACCAGGCTCTGCGCCAGGTCGTCGGTCGGGTCCTCGCGCAGCAGCCGCAGACCGAGTTGTTCGGCGTCCTCGAACCGGTACCGCGCCAGGTAGGCGAAGCCGAGCAGCACAGCGACCCAGGAGTCCGCCGCGTCGGCCCGGACGGCCTCCTCGGCCGCGGCGATGAACCGGTCGGGTGGCGCGAGGCTCCCCAGCAGGTACTCCGCGCGTTTCCTCAGCGCCTTGGGGAGCTCGCCCGGCGCCGTCCGCGCGCACAGTGCCACCGCCTCGTCGAGTTGGCTCCACCCGTCCTCGTGCTCACCGGACAGTGCCTGGGCGGAGCCCAGCACCATCCAATCGTCCCAGTCCACGTGCTTCTCGGCCAGTACGGTGCGCGCCCACCGCAGCGCCTCGGGATGATCGTGCTCAGCCAACGCCACACGCCGAAGCGCACGCGCCGCCCAGATGAACTGGCTGTCGCGGCGACCGGCGATCCGAAGGTAGTGACGCCGCGCCTCGCCGGCATCACCGCGGGTCTCATGGTGATAGCCGAGCACCATCGACGCGCTGCTCCGCTCCGGCTGGGCCGCGAGCACTCGCAGCGCCAGCTCGGCCACCTTGGGATGCGTCGGCTGCGCTCCGAGGAGTTCCCAGGCCAGGTCCAGGTCCCGCTCCACGGCATCGCCGTCGTCGGTGGCCGTGCGGCCGAAGTCGCTCATCGCCTGCCTCGCTTGACCCGGTACGCCCGGAGTTGGTCGAAGGTGCCGTCGTCGACGCCGTACTCCAGCACCGGCGCCACCTGGTCGAACCAGGACGCCGTGGACGGGATGACGCCGCCGGCCGCGGCCAGCACCGCGCCGGTGGTGACCGGCACCAGCTCACCGCGGCTCATCGACTCGACCATCGCCTGCTGCAGCACGGTGTTCGTCAGGTGCGCGAGGTCGGCACCGGAGAACCCCTCGGTCGCCGCCGCGACGGCCACGACGTCGACATCATCGGCGGGCTTGCCCGCCAGCACGCCCTGGACGATCGCCGCCCTGGCCACCGCGTCCGGTGGCAGCACCAGCACCGTCTTGTCGATCCGGCCCGGCCGGCGCAGCGCGGGGTCGATGTCCCACGGCCGGTTCGTCGCGGCCAGGAAGTAGACACCGTCGTTGGCGCCGGCCACGCCGTCGAGTTCCTCCAGCAACTGGGTGACGAGCATCCGCATCGCCTGCGACCCGCCGCCGCCGGAGGTGCGCCGTCCGCCGAGCGCGTCGAACTCGTCGAAGAAGATCACGCACGGAGCTGCCGCGCGCGCATGGCGGAACACGCTCTGGATCGCCTTCTCGCTCTCCCCGATCCACTTGCTGAGCAGGTCCGCGAGGGTCACGTGGATGAAGGACGCGCCGAGATCGCCGGCGATCGCCCTGGCGATGAACGTCTTGCCGCACCCGGGCGGGCCGTACATCAGCAGCGACCCGCCCGGCTTCTGCCCGAACGCCGCCGCCAGCTCGGGATTGCGCAGCGGCGCCAGGAACGCGGTGTCCAGGTGCTGTTTGACCTCGGCGAGACCCGCGACGTCGGCGAGCGTCACCGCCGGGCGCTCGGCGTCCCACAGCGACGCTGACACCGCAGCGCCGCTGTCCTGACGGTCCTCGTCTGCCGGGGCCGGAACCGGCCCCACTGGCGGTGTCGTCGGCGCGGTCTCGGCGGGCGGCGGCGGGTTCGAGGTTCGCAACCGCGCCGCCATCAGCCGGGCACGCAGCAGACGGATCCGCGCCGGGTCACCGCCGAGAGCCTCGAACGCGTCCAGTTCGGTGGCGGCACGGCCCGGGTCCTGCTCCAGCAGCAGCGTCACGAAGTCCTCGCGCAACGCCAGATTGCCGGGGTCGGCCTCCACCTCGCGCGCGATCACCTCGACGAAGCCGTCGCCTTGGCTGCCGTTCACCGCACGGCCCCTTCCGTCCAGCCCTCGAGCGGCCCCTCGGCGACCATTTCGGGGATGCTGTCTCTGGTCATTCGGTTCTCTCTCATCTGCTCAGGTGTCCGGGATCCTGAACGCCCCATCTTCAAGACCAGAGAAAAGCACGCCGTCGATCATGGCGAACAGGCGGTCCGCATCCGCGGACGGTGTTACCCGCCGGCCGGCAAGTGGGAAGGGTTCGCTGAACCAAGTCCTTTGATGACGACCTTGCCCGAGACGTGGCCGTTCTCGACGGCGGCGAGGGCGGCCGGGGCGCCGGAGAGCGGGTGGACCGCGGTGATCACGGGTGCGAGGACTCCGTCGAGGGCCAGCTGGGCGGATCGCTCCAGGTTCTCGCGGTCGAGGCGGCGCTCGACGAAACGCCCGCCGAGATCGGGCACGGACATGTCACCCACGGCGATGACGTTGCGGGGATCCCGGGCCAGCGGCGCGACCGTCCGCAGCGAGGTGCCGCCGACCAGGTCGACGATCCCGTCGAAGCCGTCCGGAACCAGCTCGCGTGCGGCGGTGACGACGTCCTCGGCGGTGTAGTCGATGAACCGCACCCCGATGGCCTCGGCGTGCTCGCGCTTGGCGGTACTCCCGGTGCCGATCACCCGCAGCTCGCGCCCGAGGGCCAGCCGGGCGACGGCGAGGCCGACCCCGCCCCCGACCCCGTTGACCAGGACCGTGGCGCCGGCCGGGAGGCCGAGCTGGTCGAGCACGTCAACCGCGGTCGTCCCGGCCACCGGCAGCGTCGCCGCCACGGTCGCGGACAGACCCGCCGGGATGCGCGCGGTGTTCGGCGCGGACAGCACCGTCGTCTCGGCGTAGGTGCCGCCACCGGTGAGCGCGAAGCCGAAGACCGCGTCACCCACCTCGAGCCCGTCGACGTCCTCACCCAGGGCGAGAACGGTTCCGGCTGCCTCCATGCCCAGCACGCGGGGAAACGGACGCCCGCCGTCGAGCCCGTCGACCAGACCCGAGCGCACGATGTGGTCAAGGGGATTCACGCCGGCGACGTCGACCCGGATCAGCACCTCGCCGCGACCGGGGACGGGATCGGGACGATCGAAGAACTCCTGCACCTCGGGCCCGCCATGCCTGCCGAAACCCCACGCCTGCCCCATTTTCTGCCGCCTCTCGGATGACCGACCCGGTGGTTCCGGGCTCGGCGGCCATCCTCACCGCTGACATTGATGTAAGAGGCAATCAGCTGAGGTGCAGGTCACAGCATCAGGCCGATCGTGCCACCGGTGCCGAGGCGTGGACAGCGGTCGTGGACAGTTCCGCCCGGTGCCTGCTGTTGGCCTGGATCAGCACGTCGAGCGCGTCCCGGGTCTCCATCAGGTGCGCGATCTCGGCGTCGATCCGGTCGCGCTCGTGCGTCATCGCCGTGAACGTCTCCTCGGCGACGCCCAGGTCATCGGGAATGTCCACACACGGCAGCACAGTCGCGATCACCCGGCTGGACATACCCGCGTCGAACAGCTGCCGGATGAGCGACACGCGCTGGACCGCGGTATCGGCATAGTGACGCTGCCCCGCCTCGGAGCGTGAGCTGGTCAGCAGGCCCTGGTCTTCGTAGTACCGCAGTGAGCGCGGACTCACGCCCGTGCGCTTGGACAGCTCGCCGATCCGCATTCCGGAGAGCCTACGCCCGCGTGCTCCCGGTTCAGACCGCCCGCGAGCACACAAGGTCCGGCGAGGGCGTCGGATGAACGGCCCTCGCCGGACCATGGAGTGCGTGTCAGCGCGGCGACTCGCCGGTCAGCCGACGGTGTGCCAGTGCCAGAGCTGGTTGCCCTGGTTGGACGCCCCGCACGGCCCGGACTGGACCCTGGTGCTCTGGCCGCTGTTGGCGACTTCGAGGCACAGGTTCGTGAACAGCTTGTTCCGCAGTTTGAACCAGCCGTTGGAGACAGGGGTCTGGTACCACGCCTGGTTGGCGGAGACGCCGTTGGTGACGCAGTCCCCCATCGCGGCCTGGACGCCCGACGAACCGCTCGAAAGACATTCCCCCGCCACGTCGGCGTCGTGGCTGCGGACGGCGATGACGCCTCCGGTGTGGGGAGTGAAGTACCAGCTCTGGTGGGCGTTCGTATGGCAACCGGCCATCTGGACCCAGGTACCGGTACCACCGCCGCTGATTTCGAGACACCTGCCGGAGGTGTCGCCGTCGCCGTTGATCAGCCGCGAGCCGACCGCCGCCGGGGCAACCGGGGCCGCGCCGGTTCCGGCGGAGGCCGGCACACCGAGCGCGAGCAGCAACAGCGCTGCCGCGATGACCTGCGTCACGACCCGTGCCGTTTTGTCGAACATGACGTTTTCCTTCCTTTCACGTGCAGGTGGGTTGCAGCGGAGGCACTTTCACGCAGAAGATCACCTGGAAGTCGAAAACCCGGACGTATGTCCCCTTCGAGTAGTGGAAACCCTTGAACCAGAATCCGGTGCCGGGGAACGTGAACCCGTCGACGTCATATCCGGACGGGCTGGTTTTGTCCGGCGACAGGGTGGTCCAGTCGCAACGAAGTGTTCCGGTGGTTATGGGCGGGCACAGGCTCGGTTTTCCGCTGCCGAGACGCGCGATTCTGATCTGGTTGTTCGTAGCGTTCGCAACCCGGCCGCACAGTGGCGGCGAGCAGTTGTCGGCGGCGGCGGCCGTCGGCGAACCCCCGGTGGTCACCATCGAAGCCAGTGCGGCCGCGGTCAGGGCAATGATCGTCATAGCTGGTCGAGTCATAATTCTCCGTCAATGTTTCGAAATGGAAAATCCCCCACAAATGCGGCAGTCCCGCAGGACCCAGGTATAGCATTCCCGGGGTTGTTCAGTACCGCTTGCGCGGCTGGACAAACAACGCTGGGAGGGGTGGGCTCATGGGCCGGCGTGAGCGTCCGCTTGATCCGGACGCGGATCCGTTGCAGCGGTTCGCGTTCGAATTGCGGCAGTTGCGGTCGGGGGCGGGAGGGCCCAGCTACCGGGAGTTGGCCAGGCGGGCGCACTATTCGGTGACAGCGCTGGCCGAGGCGGCGGGCGGGCAGATACTGCCGTCGCTGGCGGTCACGCTGGCCTATGTGCGGGCCTGTGGTGGCGATCCACAGGAATGGGAGACCCGCTACCGGGACCTGGCCGAGGAGCTGACCTCCGACCGGCCGGATTCGGGTGGTCCCTCGCCCTATCTCGGCCTGGCCGCGTTCCAGCCCGACGACGCCGACCGGTTCTTCGGTCGCGACAGCCTGGTCGAGCACCTCGTCCACCAGGTCGCCCGGTCACCGGTCGTCGCGGTGTTCGGCGCGTCGGGCAGCGGGAAGTCTTCGGTGATCCGCGCGGGCCTCATCCCGGCGAGCCGGGCGCATCCCGCGTTCTCCGGACACCGGTGGTCCTGCGTGCTGCTGACGCCGACCCGCCGGCCGTTGCGCCAGCTCGCCCGCGCCGTCGCGGAGTTGTGCGGCGGCGAGCCCGACTCCGGGGAGCCCGGCTGGCTGGACCGGGCACTGCGCCACGCCGGCCTCGACGGCGGCACCCGGGTCCTGCTGGTCGTCGACCAGTTCGAGGAGTTGTTCACGCTGTGCCAGGAGGCGGACGAACGGGTCGAGTTCATCGACGTCCTGCTCGACGCCGCCCGCGGTCCCGGCCGGGTGGCCAAGGTCGTGCTGGGTGTCCGCGCCGACTTCTACGGGTACTGCGCGACCCATCCCGGCCTGCTGGCGATGCTGCGGCAGGGCGCCCAGGTGCTGGTCGGCCCCATGACCAGGGACGAACTGCGGTCCGCGATCACCCAGCCGGCGGCGATGGCCGGGCTGGCCGTCGAGCGGGAGCTCGTCGCGACCATGATCGCGGACATCACCGACGAACCCGGCGGGCTGCCGCTGCTGTCGCACGCGCTGCTGGAAACCTGGCGGCACCGGCGCAACAACACCATGACCCAGGCGGCTTACCACGTGTGCGGCGGCGTGCACGGCGCTCTCGCCCAGACCGCCGAACGCCTGTACGCCGAGTTCGATGCCGGGGAACAGGAGGTGGCCCAGCAGATCTTCCTGCGGCTGACCACGCTCGGCGACGGCATCGGCGACACCCGGCGCCGCGCACGCCACAGCGAGCTGGCCACCGTCGGCGCCCCGGCCGTCGTGAGCCGGGTGCTGGACAGGCTCGCCGCCGCCCGGCTCGTTGTCATCGGCACCGACAGCGTCGAAGTCGCGCACGAGGCACTGATCCGGGCGTGGCCCCGACTGGGTCGCTGGCTCACCGACGACCGCGAAAACGTGCTGCTCCACCGCAGGATCACGGACGCGACCCAGGACTGGGAGTCCTCCGGGCGCAACCCCGAGCTGCTCTACCGGGGAACCCAGCTCGACCAGGTGATCGCGTGGGCGGGCCCGGCGCACCGCGCGGCCAGTCTCAACGCCGGTGAACGTGAGTTCCTCGACGCCGCGATCCAGCTGCGGAACAGGCAAACCCGATCACGGAAGCGGCGGGCGCTTCGCCTGCGGGTCGCCACCGCGGTCGTGGTGGCGCTGCTCGCCGCGGCTTCCGTGATCACTCTCCGGCAGCGCACCGAAGCCCGCGACCAACACCGGGTGGCGGTCGCGCGCCAGCTCGTCGCCGAGGCCACCGCGCTGCGTGAGACCGATCCACTGCGTGCCGCCCAGCTCAGCCTCGCCGCGTGGCGGACAGCGCCGGACGTCCCGGCCAGCCGTGACAGCCTGCTCAGCACCCAGGCATATCCGCTGCCCACCCGGCTGCTCGGCCACACCGGCGAGGTGCGCGACGCGGCGTTCAGCCCGGACGGCCGCATCCTGGCCACCTCGGCCGGAGACGCGACCGTGCGCCTGTGGGATGTGACGGCCCGGGCCCCGATCGGCGAACCGCTGACCGGGCACACCGCGATAGTGAACGGCCTGGCGTTCAGTCCGGACGGGACCGTGCTGGCGACCGCGTCCTACGACCAGACCGTACGGCTGTGGGACGTCGCGCGCCGCGAGCCGGTCGGTGCGCCCATGACCGGGCACACGAGCACCGTCACCGGCATCGCGTTCAGCCCCGGCGGACGCCTGCTCGTCACCGGTGGCGCCGACAGCACCCTGCGGACCTGGGACACCACCAGCCGGACCGCGGTCGGCGAGCCGGTGACCGGGCACACGGGCCCGATCACCGGCGTAGCGCTCAGCTCCGACGGCCTCACCGCGGCCACCTCGAGCAACGACAAGACCGTGCGCCTGTGGAACCTGGCGACCCGGACCCCGATCGGCGAACCGCTGACCGGGCACACCAACGTCACCAACGGTGTCGCGTTCAGCCCGGACGGGCGACTCCTCGCTTCGACCAGCGCGGACAAAACGGTGCGCCTGTGGGACGTCGCGGGCAGGACCCCCGTCGGCGCGCCGCTGACCGGGCACACCAACGTCACCTACGGCGTGGCGTTCAGCCCGGACGGCCGCGCGCTGGCCACCAGCGGCTGGGACAAGACGGTGCGGATCTGGGACACCGCCAGCGGACGCCAGCAGGGCACCGCGCTCACCGGGTCGACGAGCAGCGTGCTGAACCTCGCGTTCAGCCCGGACGGTTCCGCGCTCGCCGGCGGCGACTCGGACAACGCGATCCTGGTCTGGCCACAGCGAAAAACCCTCGTTCCCGCGCACACCGACGCCGTCTACGCCGTGGCGGTGAGCCCCGACGGCAGTGTTCTCGGCACCGCCGCCGACGACCGGACGGTGCGGCTGTGGGCAGCAGGCACACACGAACCACTCGCCGCGCCCCTCACCGGGCACACCGCGGAAGTCCGTGCGGTGGCGTTCGGTCCGCAGGGCGGGATCCTGGCGACGGGTAGCTGGGACGGAAGTCTGCGGCTGTGGGACATCGCGACCCGCGCGCCGGTGGGGCCGCCGCTCACCGGGCATGTCGACTGGGTTCGCGGCCTGGCGTTCAGTCCCGACGGGCGCCTGATCGCCACCGCGGGCATGGACATGACCGTCCGGCTGTGGGACGTGGCCACCCGCACGCCCGCCGGGCCGCCGCTCACCGGGCACACGAACTCCGTGACCGGGATCGCGTTCAGCCCCGACGGCCGCACCCTCGCCACCGCCGCCAACGACAAAACGGTCCGCCTGTGGGACGTCGCGACCCGAACCCCGATCGGGGAACCGCTGACCGGGCACGCCAGCGTGGTGCGCGACGTCGTGTTCAGCCCGGACGGGAGGTTCCTGGCCAGTGCGGGGGACGACAAGACCATCCGCCTGTGGGACGCCGCCGGTCACCGGCCGGTCGCCACGCTGACCGGGCACACCGGCGAAGTCCTCAAGCTGGCCTTCTCCCCGGACGGACGCGAACTGGCCAGCACCTCACTGGACAAGACGGTTCGACTGTGGGACACGACGAACCGTGCCACGACGACGGTTCTCAGCACCGGCACCGGTCTCGCGGGCATCACCTACACCCCGGACGGCCTGCTGACCGGCGGGGTCACCGGCAACATCCTGTTGTGGACCACCGATCCGGCGCGGGTGGCCGACCACATCTGCACCGCCACCGGCGCCGGCCTGTCCGACCATGAATGGGCCAGATACGTGCCCACCTGGCCGAAACCGGAGATATGCCCCGCGAAATGACGGAGCCGGGAGCCACCCACTCCGGGAAGCCGGTCACCCTTCGGCACGCGCCTCCACGCGCCGGTGGTGCGGGTATTCCGGCGAGCGGTGCTGGAAGGCCAGGATCGCGGGATTCCGGACCACGCCGTCCCTGATTTCGATGGCACGCCGGACGGTTTCGTTTTCGTCCCAAGTGGAGTGTCCGGAAAGGACGGACCGCAGGTGCGGGAGCAGGGCCTGGCTGATCTCCCACGTCGCCGAGTTCCACAGGTAGGACGGGCTGTGGTCGACGGCGTAGTAGGTGACGCCGTCGCCGACCGGGAAAGCGGGCTCGGTGAACGTCGTGGGCCGCGCCCAGCTGAAGCCCATGCCCTCGTCACAGGAGACGTCGACGATCAGGCTGCCCGGGGCGAACGCGGCGAGATCGTCTTCGATCAGGAAGGTCAGCGGCGCACCGGTGTCCTGCAGCACGCAGTTGACCACGATGTCGTGCTCGGCGAGGAACCCGGCCAGCGGGACCCGGCCGTGCTCGGTGTGCGCGTGGCTCCGGCGGGCGTCACCGGGGTTGTCCGTGTCGTGGTCGAAATGCACCATCGTCGCGGAGTGGATCGGCGAGGCGACCGCGCTGAGGCCACGAGCGGTGAGGACTTCGACGTCATGGATCCCGTGGGCACTGAGCGCGGTCACCGCGCCGCGCGCCGTCGCGCCGAAGCCGATCACCACCGCCCGCAGGCGGCGGCCGTAGTCCCCGGTCAAGCCGATCAACTGCAACGCGTGCAGCACCGAGCAGTAACCGGCCAGTTCGTTGTTCTTGTGGAAGACGTGCAGGCCGAACGAGCCGTCGCGCCGCCAGTGGTTCATCGCCTCGAAGGCGATCACGGTCAGCCGGCGGTCGATGGCCAGCTGGGTCAGCCCGGTGTCCTGCACGCAGTGCGGCCAGCCCCACAGCACCTGATCGGGCCGCAGTTCGGCGAGGTCCTCCCGCAGCGGCTTGGCCAGCAGGACGACGTCGCATTCGGCGATGAGCTGCTCACGCGTCCGCATCCCCGCGACGACACCCGCGAGTCGCTCGTCGGGCACGCCGAAAGGTTCGCCGTAGCCGTGTTCGAGGTAGATGGTTTCCCGGAGATCGGCATCGATCCGGTCGAGGTGGTGCGGGTGGATCGGCAACCGCCGTTCGTTCTCTTTCCGTGAACGCGCGACCACGCCGAGACTGAGCTGGTGCACCAGAGGGCCCCTTTGTTAGAACCCAGTCTAAACACACCCGGCACGCTCGCACCGTCGCCGGAGGGTCACGAAGCGGCACGAGCCCGCCGTCGGCTGACGGGTGTGCCCCTCGTGCGGACGGGCACACCCGTGGCTGGTCAGTCGGAGTGCTGGGGTTCGGTGCCGCGGTGCTGCCGGGCTTCGTGCAGTTGGTCTTCGAGAGAGACGATGCGGCAGGCCGCACCGACCGGCGTGCCCTGGTCGACCAGTTCCCGGACCCGCGCGGCGATGCGCAACTGGTAGCGGGAGTACCGGCGGTGTCCCCCGGCGGAACGCTGAGGCTCGATCAGACCGGCCTCGTCCAGGCTGCGCAAGAAGTTCTGGCTCGTGCCGAGCATGTCGGCGGCACGGCCCATCGTGTAGGCGGGGTAGTGCTCGTCATCGAATTTGTCAGCCCCGCCGCCAAGCGTGGCCGAGCGGTTCTGGTCAGGGACCATTCCACCTCCGCATCACAAGAGACCCCGGGTGCCGTGCAGGCACCCGGGGTCTCAGGGGTTTGGGTTTCATCATTGCCAACCGGCGCGAAAGGCCGGACTACCGTACCCGCGTCCAGTCGAGAAGCTCACTGCGCGGGGATCGCTTAGTCGTAACCGAGAACCACCTTCCAATCTGCCGACGGGACTGCGGTACCCGCGCGGCTCTACTACTGCGTAGCCGCTGCAGGCGATCCAATGATGCTCCCTATCCCTTCTTTCCCGTGTCTCCTACCGTGTACTGCTGCGATCGATCGCTCGCCCCGCACACTACCCACATCCAGCGCCGAATGTCTACCTCCGCCACCATAGATTTACTGTTCGCCCAGAGGGCAAGTACCTGATCTCACCGTCAGCGTTCAAGCTCCGGACGAGCAGATCGACGACCGGAACGGAGTATCACTCAGCGCAGCGAGCGACTACTTTGGGTGACTATCCAGCCAGAATCAGCGGGCGCCGGGAGCGTTGTTCCGGGACGATTTCCGGGTCAGGCTGGTCTTCACCGTCACATCCCGAACAGCGCGAGCAGTTGCTGGCGGCCTGCCCGGACCTCGACGGTCACACCGAACTGACCGGCGATCCGACCCTGGCCCAGCTGACCGCGAGCCGTCCGCTGCGCGCCCGCTACCGGGAAGCGCTCGGCACCGGCGACCGCACGCTCGTCGTGCTGGCCTCGACGTGGGGCCCGGACTCGCTGCTGGGCAGGTGGCACCGGCTGCCCGCCCGGTTGCTCGATGACCTCCCGGCCGACCAGTACCAGGTGTGCATCGCGCTCCACCCGAACGTGTGGGCCTGCTACGGAACAGCGCAGCTGACGCTGTGCCTGTCGTCCGCGCTCGACGCCGCGCTGGACCGGCCCCTCCCGCACACCGGACCGGCCGCGGAGATCGTGCCCGGTACCCCGGACCTTATCGCTTGCGTTCGAGCGCGCTCTAATTCCTACCGTCGTCGGCATGACGGACTCAGATCGCGGCACGACCGCCAACCGCAGGACCATCCTGACCAAAGGCGCGCTTCTCAGCGCCGGCGCCCTCGGCGTCACAGCGGGAGCCGCGGCGCCGGCATCGGCGGAGACCGACCGTTACGCCCGCGGCTTGGCGGCCCTGCGCCGGATCTCCGGTGAGCGCGGCACCGAGGTCATCGAATCGCTGCGGGACATCGCCCCCGATCTCGGCCGCTACATCGTCGAATTCGCGTTCGGCGACATCTACACCCGGCCGGGGCTGGACGCCCAGCAGCGGCAGCTGGTGACCATCGGCGCCCTGGCCGCACAGGGCGACACCAGGCCGCAGCTCGACTTCCACCTCGACGCGGCATTGCGGGTCGGCGTGCACCCCGTGGAGATCATGGAGGCGATCGTCCACCTTGCCCCGTTCACCGGTTTTCCCAGAGTGCTCAACGCGGTGACGGTCGCCAGGGAGGTCTTCACCGAACGCGGGATCACCTTCGAACCGCCCGTACAGACCGACCAGCGCGACCGCTACGAACGCGGCGAGGAGAAGCTGGTGGAGATCGACGGGCAGCACGGGCTGGACGTGATCGAGTCGCTCCGGGACATCGCCCCCGATCTCGGCCGCTACATCGTCGAATTCGCGTTCGGCGACATCTACTACCGGCCGTGGCTGAGCCCGCGTCGGCGGCAGTTGGTGACCGTCGGCGCGCTGACCGCCTTCGGCGACACCGCGGGCCCGCTCCGGGTCCATCTGGGCGCCGCGCTCAACGTCGGGTTGAGCCGTGCCCAGGTGATCGAAGCCCTCATCCACATCGTTTCCTACGCGGGCTTCCCCCGGGTACTCAACGCCATCACCGCGGCCAGGGAGGTGTTCGAGAGACGGCCGAGTTGACTCGGAGCGGGCATCCGCACCTACCGTCGTGGCATGAACGATACGAGCACGCGGTCCATCGCGGAGACGGCAGAGCACACCGGGCTGACCGCACACACGTTGCGGTACTACGAACGGATCGGCCTGCTCGACCCGGTCGACCGCGGCCCGGACGGCCGCCGCCGCTTCCGGGACGCCGACCTGGCCTGGCTCGCCTTCCTGACTCGCCTGCGTGTCACCGGAATGTCCATTCGGGACATGAAGGAATTCGCCGAACTGCGCCGCGCCGGCGACGTGACCGCATCAGCCCGCCTGGAACTGCTGAGCCACCACCGGGACGCCGTGCGCCGCCGGATCGCCGAACTCGCCGACAGCCTGGACGCGCTGGACACCAAGATCGACCACTATCGGACGCTGGCCGCCAACGCCACCTCCCGGCGCTGACGGCCAGCCCTACCTTGACGAGGTCGCGAGGGCGAAGTCCCCCACCGGCGCGCCTTACGTGGAGGCGCTACGGGGCTTTGCCCTCGGACTGCTTCAGCGCCTCGCGAACCGGTGCAGGGCGTCGAGCGCGATCGGGGCGAGGGTGTCCGGGTGGTCGGCGTCGTGCAGCAGGTGGTCCACTCCGGACAGTGGCACCCGGCCCGGTCCGCCGGTGTGCGCGTGGCGCAGTGCGTCGGTCAGCGCATCCGTTGTGCCGCAAGGGACTTGGACGTCGTTGGCGCCGCAGGTCAGCAGCACCCTGGTTCCCGGCCGCAGAGCGGCGGCGGTGTCCGGCGGGTAGATGGCGTCGTCGCTGATCACGAACCGGTTGCTCGGTCCCCGGAAGGCTTCGAAGAGCTGGGCGAGGGCGGGCGGCAGGGCGGTGGTGTCGACCGGTCGGTGTTCGCGCAGGGCGGTAACGGCGGCGTCGATCGCCGCGTCGATGGCGCGCTGCTGCTCCGGGGTGAGCTGCCCCTGCCGGGTCGCTTCGGCGACCTGAGCGTGCAGTTGCAATGCGACCAGGTCCAGCATGCGGATCGCCTGCGGTTGCAGCAATGCCAGGCCTGCCGGGCGCGGGTGGGCGGTGCCGCCGAGCAGCAGCGCGGTCATCGCGCCCTCGCTGTGCCCGACGACCAGCAACGCGTGCGGGTTGGTCTCGGGCTGGTCGCGCAACGACTCGTAGGCGGCCGTGGCCTGGCGGACGAACGCCGGATAGTCCAGTTCTTCCGGGCGATCGTGATAGGCGCCGAGCCCGGTGCGGCCGGTGCCGTACTTGTCGAACCGCAGCGTGGCGACCCGGTCGCTGTCGAGCGCGCCGGCCAGCTGCGCCAGGGTGTTCGAGGGGGACGCGGATGGCTGGTTGCCGTCGCGGTCGGTGGGTCCGCTGCCGGGCAGCAGCAGTGCGGCACGCAACTTCTGCCCGGCACGGTGCGCGGGAACGTGCAGAGTGCCGTACGTGGTCGTCCCGTCGACGGTGAAGACGATTTCGCGGTCGGCGGCGGGGACGAGGTGGGGAGTCGCCCCGGCCGGGGTGGCCGTCACGACGGCCAGCGACAGCACGGCCGCGGCGAGATGGGAGAACATCTGCTTTCCTCTTTCAGCGTAAGGCTTTTTCGACCAGCGCGACGGTCTCGCGGGGGTCGTCGACCTGGACGACCAGGCGGGCGTACTGCTCGTCGGCGAGTTCGATCACGACGGCCTTCGACGGATCCCTGACGTCCCAGAAGATCTTCTCGCCGTCGAGGTGGAACGTGCCCGCCGTGATCACACCTGGCAGGTGAGCGCCCGGCGCGCGGATTCCCTTGGGGTCGGCGGCGATGCCGGGATCCGCGGTCGCGCCGCGGACGTTGCTCAGCGGGATGGTCACGCTGCTCTTGAAGGCCCAGAGCTTGTTGAGACCCTCCATCACGACGACCAGGTCCTCGCCATCGATGCGGACCAGTGCCATATCGGTTTTCCTTTCAGTCAAGAGGATCGAGGCGACGGGCCAGCGCGGCGCCGGCGCCGTCGGGGTTGCCGCGCAGGCGAATGCCCAATGCGGCGGCGGTGAGGGCGACAGCCAGGTCGGTGGAAATGCCGAGCGCGTCGGCGATCGCCTGGTCGATGGCGGTCAGTGCGGCATCCACCTCGGCGGCCACGTCCTCGTCGGCCGATGCCCGTTCGACCGCCGCGAGCAGCAACAGGCCCAGGTCGGCCGACGTGACCAGCCGCAGCGCGGCCGCGGCATCCGATGCCGCGGCGAGCGCGTCGACCAAGGGGCGGACGTCGTCGGCGACGTGGCGGCGCAGGGCGACCAGGTAGAGGCCGCGCTTGCTGCCGAACGTCTTGTACAAGCTGTTGCGGTGCACGCCGAGGTGGGTGACGAGGTCGTCGACGGACACCCCGTCGTAGGCGCGGCCACCGAACAACCCCACGGCGGCACGCACTACCTCGTCCTCGTCGAACGCCCTTCGCCTGCCCATGTCACGACGGTAGCGTTTGAGGAACGATCAGTCAAGAACGATCGTTCCTCAAATACCGGTGGGTCGAACGCGTCCGCCTGGTCACTGGTTCGTCGTAGTGGATCCGCGTGGAATGAGCGTGGGTGTGGCGACCAGTTGCCGTCCGGCGCCGTCATCACCGAGGAGGGTGAGCGCGCCTTCGGCGATTTGACGGAAGGGCACGCGGATGGTCGTGAGCGGAGTCGGAAGTCTTGCCGCGATGGGAATGTCGTTGTAGCCGACGACAGACAGGTCCTCGGGAATGCGCAGGCCGAGGTTGTGCGCGGCGGACATGACACCGATTGCGGTGTTGTCGTTGACGGCGAAGATCGCGGTCGGCCGGTCCGCGCGGCCGAGCAGGGCCCGGCCGGCGATTTCGCCGGATTCCATGGAGAACGCGTCGCCCGCGGTGAGGGATTCGTCGACCGGGATCCCTGCCGCACCAAGGGCTTCTTCGTATCCGTCGCGGCGACCGCGGGCGCTGGAGGCGTAGTCGGGCCCGCTGACCAGGCCGATCCGCCGATGCCCGAGGTCGAGCAGGTGACGGGTGGCGAGGTGGCCACCGAGGTGGTCGTCGCCGACCGACGCCGCGCTCGTGCCGTCGGTGCGAAGTGCCAGAGCGAACGGGACGTCCAGCCGCCGTGTCTCGCCGATGCGCGCGGTGGTCAGGACAAGACCGTCGACACGTCGCTGGAGCAGCGACCCGACGGCGACGCTTTCGGTCTCCGGGCAGTCGTCGGTGGTGGCGACGAGCGCGAACAGGCCCCGGTCCCCGCACGCGGCGGCGACCTCTTCGTAGAGCATGGCCATCACGGTGTCGGTCAGCCGCGGCACGATGACGCCGATGGTGCTGGTCCCGACGCGGCGCAGTCCCGAGGCGAGCGGGTTGCGGACGTAGCCGAGTTCGGCGGCGACCTTGCGGACGCGCTCCGCGGTGGGGCTGCTCGACCGGGGAAGTCGCTCGTCGAGAACCCGGGACACGGTCGACTTGCTCACGCCCGCGGCGCGCGCGACATCCAGGATGGTCACCACGGCTGTGACGCTACCGCCTTCCCGAACCGGTCCCGCCGGGGTCTTGACCCGGCCCGTTGGGTCAGCCATCGTATGGGAACGTTCCCGCAACCGTTCCCATAACCGTTCGAAAGGTCAGTGATGTCTCCCGAGAAGCAGCTCGATCTCCGCGGCCTCGTACCGGCGCCGGTCACCCCGTTCACCCCGGACGGGGCGGTCGACCACGCCGCGCTGGCTTCCTACGGCAGGTGGCTCGCCGGTTTCGACGGGGTCAAGGGCCTGGTGTGCCTCGGCCACGCCGGTGAAGGCACGTTCCTCACCCAGGCCGAGCAGGTGTCGGTGATCCGGACGCTGGCCGAGGCCACCGACGCGCCGGTGATCGCCGGGATCACCGGCGAGGGCACCGCGGTCGCGGTGGAAGAAGCCAAGCGGGCCGTCGACGCGGGCGCGGCGGCGGGCCTGGTGTACCCGTCGCACGGCTGGCTGCGGTTCGGGTTCCAGCCGGGTGCGCCACAGGACCGCTACCGCGCGATCCACGAGGAGTCCGGGTTGCCGCTGATCCTGTTCCAGTACCCGGACGTGACCAAGGCCAGCTACGACCTGCCCACCCAGCTGGAGATCGCCGCCCAGCCCGGGGTGTTCGCCACCAAGAACGGCGTGCGCAACATGCGCCGCTGGGACACCGAGATCCCGGTGCTCCGGGCCGAGCACCCGGACCTGCAGATCCTCACCTGCCACGACGAGTACCTGCTGCACACCATGTTCGATGTGGACGGTGCGCTGGTCGGTTACGGCGGCCTGGCCCCGGAACCGCTGATCGAGTTCATCGCCGCAGGCAAGGCCCGCGACTACCCCGCGGCACGGGCGCTGCACGACCGGCTGTTGCCGGTGACCAAGGCGGTCTACCACCGCGGTTCCCACATGGAGGGCACGGTCGCGCTCAAGCTCGGTCTCAAGGCGCGCGGCATCCTGCCCTCGGCCACCGTGCGCTCCCCGCTGATCGACCTCTCCCCCGAGGCGGAGCAGGAGATCGTGCTCGCGCTGAAGAGTGCCGAACTGCTCTGACCCGCGAGTGGATTCGCCGGCCGGCCCGGCGTGGTGACAATGAAGTCGCGACAACTCCACGTGCCACCGTGGAGGGCGAGGAAGATCCCATGCACGACGCAGTGCCCACCGACCAGGACGCCGCCACCCGGACAGCGCCCCCGCGCGCCGGGCGGCGCGCTCGTTTCCTCCGGCTGCTCGCCCTCATGGGCCCGGCCTTCGTGGTCGGCGCATGGCAGTTCGGTCCCGGAAACCTCACCTCCGCCGTGCAGGCGGGCAGCCAGTTCGGCTACGCGCTGATCTGGGTGATCGCGATCTCCACCCTGCTGATGATCGCGTTCACCGACATGAGCGTCCGGATCGCGATCGTGTCCCGCGGTTCGGTGGTCGAAACCGTCAAGACCACGCTCGGCCGCCCGGTCGGCACCGCGGCCGGTCTCGGGGTTTTCGCGATCACGCTGATGTTCGCCGTCGGCAACGCCGTCGGCTCCGGACTCGGCCTGTCGCTGGTGCTCGGCGGCTCACCGGTGTGGTGGACGCTGGCCTGTTCCGCGGTGGTGGCGTGCGTCCTGTTCGCCCGCAAGCTCTACGGGGTCGTGGAGAAGGTCCTGCTGGCGATCGTGGCGACCATGGCGGTGTCCTTTGTGGTCACCGCCGTGCTCAGCCGCCCGGACTGGGGGGACGCGGCGGGCGGGCTGGTGCCGACCGTGCCCGCCGGGACCGGGCTGCTGCTGGTGGCACTGGTCGGCACGAACTTCTCCATCAACGCCGCCTTCTACACCGGCTACGCCACCCGGGAACGCGGCCTGCGCCGCGACCAGTACCGGCAGTCCACCCTGGTCGACACCATTCCCGGCATCGTCGCCCCCGGCGTGATGACCGCACTGGTGATCGTCGCCGCGGCCGCCGTGCTCCACGGCACCGGCGGCGAGTCCACCGGCCTGGCCCAGCTCGCCGGGGTGCTCGAACCCATCGCCGGGGACACCGGCCGGATCATCTTCGCCCTCGGCTTCTTCGGCTCCGCCTTCTCCTCCATGATCGCCAACGCGACCGCCGGCGGCACCCTGCTCGCCGACGGCCTCGGCTGGGGCAACAAGCTCTCCTCGATCCGCGTGCGCCTGGGCATTCTCGGCGTGCTCACCTTCGGCGCGGCCGTCACGGTCATCGCCGGTGGCTCGCCGATCCAGCTCATCATCGGCGCACAGGCACTCACCGTCGTCATCGCTCCCCTGCTGGGCGTTCTCCTCGTACTCCTCGCCAACAACCGGAAACTCATGGGCGGACTGCGCAACCGCTGGTGGCAGAACATCATCGCCGCGATCGGCCTCGTCGCCATTCTCGCCACCTGCTACCGACTCGCCGTCAGCCTCTGACACCGAGAGCGCGAGGAGACGCCAACCGGTCGAACCGGCACCCGTCAGCGAGGTGCGTTGAAGGTGTAGTCGTTCTGGCCGAAACCGGGAAAGATGTCGCTGAGGGCGGGCGTGCTCTCCGGTGGCAGCCACCCACCGCCCGGCCTTGCCATCTCCTTGGTCCCCAACTCCCGGGTGCCCTCACCGCGGTACTGGATGAACTCCCCGTCCGGGTAGTCGTCGCCGTTGTGGCGCACCGTTATCCGGTCCCCGTCCAGTGAGATGCTGAAGTTGCCGTTGGCCTCGCCGAAGGGCACTTGCTCCCACACCGGCCGCCCGTGCTCGTCGAGCTTCGGTTGCGGGGGGTCGCTGAGCGGCTCGACCACCGGGTACTTGACGCCACTGTTGAGGACGTTGTAGTCGATGTCGATGCCGTCCGGACCGAGGCGGTTCAGTACGAAGTTGTTCGGGACGCCACCCGGCCCGAAGTTGATCGGCAGCGCGTCGTACGAGTCACCGCCTGGTGTGGTGCTCGGGGTCAGCGTGAAGCTGACCTCTCCGGTCCGGGTGTCCCATGCGACCGAGAACCGATGCGGTGCGTCCGGCTCGGTCGAGGGTTCGCGATTGTCGCCGTTCAGCATCCCGAAGGCGGCGGTCGGGTCACCGATGTAGAAGCGGCTGACGATGATGCCGTCGTCACCGTTGGTCTTGGCGTCGGTCTGCAGGATCCGGCGTTGTGCGCCCGGAGGTGCTTCCCCGAAGAATTCTCGTCGGGCTTCCTCGAGGTCCTGCGTGCCGGGGCCTTCCTGCCCGGCCTGCGCCAACTCGGCATGCGCGACCCCCAAGTTGTGCCCGGCCTGCTGCACGGCGTCTGTGGCAAAGGACTGAGCCGTCCCTGGCGCCGCGGGCGCTCCGCCGGACAGTGGCTGCGCACCGGCGCCCATCGTGTTCGCGCCCGCCGCAGCCCCCGCCAGGCCCAGCTCTTGGGTGTCGGCGGCACCAACCTCGCCGCCTGCCTCCGCGGCGGGACCCGCGAGATCGAGGTTCGCCCAGTCCCGGTGGACCTTTTCCCGCATCGCGGTGCTCAACGTGGTGTTGTTCTTGATGGCGTTGGCCTTGACCTGCTCGGTGGCCAGATCGGACTCCGCGCGCGTGGGCAGCAAGGACGTCGCGAGCAGTGCGTCCCGGTCAGCCAGCCGCGCCTCGCCCCGCATTTGCGCATCGGCACTGGCAAAATCTTCAGCCGTCACACTCGCCTGGTCGGCAACCGCTCCAGCGGACCGAGCGGCGTCCTCCGCCTCCTGCGCCGCGGAACCCATACGCGATTCCATCGCCGTCCCCGGATCACCGCGCCACGCCCCGGTTATCTCCTTGCTCGGCCGGCCGGCACTCTCGCCCGCCTGCCGCGCAGCCGTGGAAGCTCCACGCCACTCTTCACTCAACTGGTCCACCGGCCGCCGGTCAGGCGGCGGGACAGCGTCCAGCACGTCCTGCTCGACGGAGCTCCCGACCTGTCCGTCGGCGCGCGGCTCGCCACCTTCCTCCGCACGCCGGGGCTCGCCTTCCCCCTGTGCCCCCGCCGTCTGCTGCCCTTCCGCACCACCATCCGACGGCTTGGCATCCGGCTCATGCTCCTCACCCGACGCCGACGCCGTTCCCCCAGCCGGCTCGGCCCCCGACTCCGCAACCTTCTCGGGGGCCGCACCGCCGGCGTCACCGCTCGCTGTCCCACCTCCGGCGTCAGTCTTTGCCGAGCTTGTGTCCGACGCGGCCGGCGTTGAAGCCTCACCGGCCGGAGCGCCGCCGCTTGACTCGGGCGACGGCGCGGCAGTACCCGCGCCGGCAGCATCTTCCGCCATTCGACGACCCCCTTTGGTGGCCAAGAGCTTGCTGTGGCCAATACTGCACACCCGACAACGCCGACAACGAGCGACGACAGCTTCCGGCCAAACACCGACCGGTGCCTCCAGTTCCGTCGCGGAGCTTTGCCAAACGTTCCGAGAGGAAGCAGAAGCTCCGCCTACCCGCCGCAGAACACGACGTCGAGGAGCTTCTTCAGTTCCGCGGGGAAGACTTCGGCTTGGTTGATCGGGGCGTCACCGGTGGTGATGGAGGCGGTCATGGTCTTGCTGCCGTCGGGCGTGCTGTACATCAGCGCGCCGTAACCGTTGTTGCTGCCGTTGTGGTTGAGCACGGGTCCGGCGCAGTCCGCGCCGGTGTCCAGTACGTATTGCCCGAGGCCGTAGCGGCCGAAGAACCCGGCGCTGTCGGGGTGCGTCTCGCGCATCTCGGCGAGCAACGGGGCCGGAACCAGTTCACCCTTTTGCAGCGCGGAGAAGAACTTGTGGAGGTCCTCGGTGGTGGAGATCATCTCACCGGCGGCGGAGATCCAGGACGGGTTCTGGCGGGTGACGTCGATGGTCTTCCACTGGCCGTCGTCGAGGTAGCGGTAGTAGGCGTGGGCGTACGGCGAGGGCATTCCGGACCAGGCGCCGGGTACCACGGTGTCCGCGAGCCCGAGTGGCTGGAAGATCCGCCGCTTCATCTCCTCGCCGTAGGGACGGCCGGTGATCTTCTCGATCAGGAGTTTGGCCAGCACGTAGTTGGTGTTGGAGTAGCTCCAGCTCGTGCCCGGGGCGAACCTCGGCGGCCCGGTCAGCGCCAGCCGCACCAGGTCCTCCGGCTGGTGGGTGTGGAACCGGTTGGCCACCCATTCCTCGCCCTGCCAGGGGATTCCGGGCACGACCGGGTCGGCGACGAAGTCGGGCAGCCCGCTGGTGTGCCCGAGCAGCATCCGCACGGTGATCTCCGGGTTCAGCCCGAACCCGGGCAGGTGGCCGGCCACCGGGCTGTCCAGCCCGAGCTTGCCGTCGGCCACGAGTTGCAGCACCAGGGTCGCGACGAAGGTCTTGGTGGTGCTGCCGATCCGGAAGTGCCCGTTCGTCGGCGGCTTGGCGGTTCCGCCCAGCTTGCGCACCCCGGCACTGCCGGCCCATTCGCCCCGCTCGTCGTGCACGCGCAGCTGGATCCCGGCGTAACCGGCGTCGACGAACTCCTGGATCGCCTGCCGCAGCTCCGGGCGATCATGCGCCGCGGTGGCCCGCGGTGCGGCCACCACGGTGGAGGTGGCCACTCCGGTCAGCACCGCGACCGCCAGCGCCGTTCGCCGGAAGCCCCGCCGCAACGAGGCCTTGTTCCTGGTTGAGGTGTTCCTGGTTGACGTGTTCATGACGACCACGATCAACCGGCGCACTGACACCGCGCAGCCACCGCGCTGACACGGTGTTCCCACCTCGGAACAGGACACGGTGGCGACCGCCGGGCAGAAGCGAAAAGCCGTTCACCGGCCCGGGGTGTCGCTGTTAGTCTCGAGGGAACCGCGAACGTGGAGGAAGCCATGGCTGCCCGGGACCTCTCACCGGGCCACCACCGCGAGGCTGTCTGACGCCTCCGGCCGCCCGGTGTCATCGACCAGGAAATCCGATGCACCGCAGGGAGCTTTCTGATGTCCGGAATACCTTCATCCACCTGGTACGTGGACTTCTTCACCGAACTGCCCAACGAGTTCTGGCGACGCGCCGTGCCGCCAGGGGCCACCGTCGATGAGATCGATTTCGCCGAAAGACGCCTCGGTCTCGCGCCGCGCTCGCGGGTTCTGGACGTGCCGTGCGGCAGCGGGCGGCACAGCCTCGAACTCGCCAGGCGCGGGCACCGGGTGACCGGTGTCGACCTGTCCGCCGAAGCGATCCGGCACGCCCGGCGCGCTGCCGTCGGGCTCGACATCGAACTCGTTCGCGCCGACATGCGGGAGATCCCGCGGGACAACGAGTTCGACGCCGTGGTGTGCCTCGGCAACAGCTTCGGTTACCTCGAACTCGACGGCCTGCGAGAGTTCGCCGTCGCGCTGGGCGGGGCTGTCCGGCCGGGCGGCGGACTGGTCGTCGACTTCGCCTCGGCGGCCGAGTCGATCCTGCCCGGCTACCTGGCCGAGCCGCGGACCATCCGGACCGGCGACATCACCGTTCTCGCGACCAGCGAGTACGACGTCGCCGGGAGCCGGACGTTCAGCCACTACCGGTTCACCCGCGGCGAAGAGGAGGCCGAACTGACCGCGATCCACCACGTGTACACGGTGGCGCAGATCATCGACCTCCTGTCCGGCAACGGGTTCACCGATTTCGAGCTGTTCGGCGGCACGGGCGGCGAACCCTACGGGATCGGGAGCCGGCGACTCCTGCTCACCGCGCACCGAATGTCCTGAGTGGACGCTCCGGCCGGGCGACCACCCGGCCGGAGTTCCGGTGGCGGGTGGCCCGGCTTCGGCCATGTCCCACCCGCCGAACATGGGGCCGATCACCGCGGTGATCCGCTCGGCAGGTTGGCGCGGTTGGTCAGTACCGCGTCCGGGTGCACACAACGCCAGGTCAGCGGCGTGTGGTCAATCTCGACCCGCCTGGCGAACGGCTTGCTCGGCGGCCGGACCGGTGGGCGGCAAAGGTTCCGAACCCGTGCCGCGCCTTGACTGCCACGGTGTTGCCGTCGACTCTGGTTTCCGGCCGTGGCGAGGCGTCATGGCCGACCTTGCGTTGTCCACAATGGACGTGCGCCCGCGGCGCCGACGCGAAGTTGTCCAGATCATCGAAGGGGTGCGGGATGTCTTCCTCGTTCAGCCGGCGGCGACTTCTGCAAGCCACCGGAGCCGCGGCGGTCGCCTCGGCCGCGGGGTACTACGTCAGCGGCTCGCCCGCCCACGCGGCGATCGCCCCGGTCAGGCCGGACCTCGGCGTGTCCGCGCATCCCTTCCAGCTCGGCCAGGTACGGCTGACCGCGAGCCGGTGGCTGGACAACCAGAACCGCACCGTGAACTACCTGCGGTCGGTCAACGTCGACCGGTTGCTGTACAACTTCCGCGCCAACCACCGGCTGTCCACCAACGGCGCCGCCGCCAACGGCGGCTGGGACGCGCCGACGTTCCCCTTCCGCACCCACATGCAGGGCCATTTCCTCTCGGCCTGGGCGCAGGTGTACGCCGTGACAGGGGACACCACCTGCCGGGACAAGGCCAACTACATGGTCGCGGAGTTGGCCAAGTGCCAAGCCAACAACGGTGCCGCCGGGTTCAACAGCGGGTACCTGTCCGGCTTCGCCGAGGCCGACTTCACCGCGCTGGAGGCGCGGACCCTGAACAACGGCAACGTGCCGTACTACTGCATCCACAAGACGATGGCCGGTCTGCTGGACGTGTGGCGCCTCATGGAAAGCACGCAGGCGCGCGACGTGCTGTTGCGGCTGGCGGGCTGGGTCGACTGGCGCACCGGCAGGCTGACCCTCCAGCAGATGCAGACCATGATGCAGACGGAGTTCGGTGGCATGAACGCCGTGCTGGCCGACCTGTACCAGCAGACCGGCGACTCGCGCTGGCTCACCGCCGCCCAGCGGTTCGACCACGCCGCGGTGTTCAACCCGCTCGCGGCCAACCAGGACCAGCTCAACGGACTGCACGCCAACACGCAGGTGCCGAAATGGATCGGCGCCGCCCGGGAGTACAAGGCCACCGGCACCACCCGCTACCGGGACATCGCAGGCAACGCCTGGAACATCTGCGTCGGCGCGCACACCTATGTCATCGGCGGCAACAGCCAGGCCGAGCACTTCCGGCCGCCCAACGCCATCGCCGGTTACCTCAACAAGGACACCTGCGAAAGCTGCAACACCTACAACATGCTCAAGCTCACCAGGGAGCTGTTCGCGCTGGACCCCGGCCGGGTCCAGCTGTTCGACTACTACGAGCGGGCGTGGCTGAACCAGATGATCGGCCAGCAGAACCCGGCCGACGCCCACGGGCACGTCACCTACTTCACCCCGCTCAACCCGGGAGGCCGCCGCGGGGTGGGACCGGCGTGGGGCGGCGGCACGTGGAGCACCGACTACGACTCCTTCTGGTGCTGCCAGGGCACGGGCCTGGAGATGCACACCGCGCTGATGGACTCCATCTACTTCCACGACGACACGACGCTGATCGTGAACATGTTCCTGCCGTCGGTGCTCAACTGGTCGCAGCGCGGGATCACGGTCACGCAGACCACGTCGTATCCGGTCGGTGACACGACCACCCTGCAGGTCACCGGCAATGTCAGCGGGACGTGGCCGATGCGTCTCCGCATCCCGGGCTGGACCACCGGGGCCACCATCAGCGTCAACGGTGCGGTCCAGGACATCACCACCACACCGGGCAGTTACGCCACCCTCACCCGCTCGTGGAGCTCCGGCGACACGGTCGCCCTCCAGCTGCCGATGCGAATCATCATGCGGCCGGCCAACGACAACCCGAACGTCGCCGCGGTCACCTACGGCCCGACGGTGCTGTCCGGGAACTACGGGAACACCTCGCTCAACTCCCTGCCGGCGCTGAACACCGCTTCGATCACCAGGACCAGCAACAGCTCGCTCGCCTTCACCGCCACCGCGAACGGCTCCACCGTCAACCTGGGCCCCTTCTACGACGCCCACGGCCACAACTACACGGTCTACTGGAACACCAGCGGTCAGAGCGGCGGCACTTCCCGGCTGGTCAACGTGGGCAGCGGTCTGGTGCTGGGCATCCAGGACATGTCAACGGCCGACGGTGGCCGCGCGCTGCAGTGGCAGGACTCGGGCACCGCGGACCACAACTGGGAGGTCATCGCCGACGGCAACGCGGTCCGCTTCCGCAACGCCAACAGCGGCAAGGTGCTCGGCGTACGGGACATGTCCACAGCGGACAACGCACACGTCCTGCAGTGGTCGGACAACGGCACCGCCGATCACCGGTGGACGCTGCTCGACCAGGGAGACGGGACGTACAAGATCCGCAACGTGCACAGCGGCAAGCTGCTCGGCATCGAAAACAACTCCACCGGTGTGGGCGCGTTCGCGGTCCAGGACTCCGACAACGGAACCGCCGACAACCGTTGGCGCATCATGGGCAACTAGGCAGGCCTCTGACGTTCCGGGCTGATGGCGCGGATCAGGCTGGTGCGTCCTTCCGGTGTGCCAGTGCGTCGCGGGCTTGCGCTTCGCAGTCGGCCAGGGTGGCGGTCGCCAGGCTCGCGCCGACCGCCTTGATCGCCGCCGCGTTCATCGACAGGCTCGTCACGCCGAGACCGACCAGGACCCGGGCCAGGCGCGGGTCCGCGGCGGCTTCTCCGCAGACACCGACCGGCTTGCCCGCCGCTCGCCCGGCCTCCCCGATCAGCTCGATCAACCGGAGCAGCGCGGGCAGCCACGGGTCGTTCAACGCCGCCACCGCACCGAGTTGCCGATCCGCGGCGAAGGTGTACTGCGCGAGATCGTTGGTGCCGACCGAAACGAAGTCGACCACGTCCAGGATCTCCCCGGCCGCCAGCGCGGCGGCGGGCACTTCGATCATCACCCCGGTCCGGCTGATCCCGGCGGATCGGGCCCGCTTCGCGAACCACTCCGCCTCCTGTGCGGTGGCCACCATCGGTGCCATCACCGACACCTCGGCACCGGAATCGGCGGCGGCCGCGGCGATCGCTTCGAGCTGGCGCTCCAGCACGCCCGGCCGCTCGAAGGCGACGCGCAGGCCGCGCACGCCCAGTGCGGGGTTCGGTTCGGGTTCCGGGGCGAGGAAGGCCAACGGCTTGTCCGCTCCGGCATCGAGCGTGCGCACCACCACGGGCTTACCGGCGAACGGGCCCAAGACCGCCGCGTAGGCCGCCCGTTGCTCGGCGACACCCGGTTCGCCGGGTGCGTCCAGGAAACAGAACTCGGTGCGGAACAGCCCGACGCCCTCGGCACCGGCCGCCACCGCGGCACGAGCGTCCGATGTGGACCCCACGTTGCCGAGAACCTTGACACGATGCCGATCCGCGGTCGAGCCCACGCCGTTCCAATCGGCGCTCACCGGCCGGACGGCGGTCACCACGGGCGCACGCGGGTCGGCGCGCTCGACGTACCCGGTGTCGCCGTCGACGAGCAGTGCGCCGGCGTCGAATTCCAGCAGTCCCCGCACGGCGACAACGGCGGGAATGCCGAGTGCCCGCGCGAGGATCGCGGTGTGGCTGGTCGGCCCGCCCTGCTCGGTCACCAGTGCGAGCACCTTGGCGGGGTCGAGCCCGGCGGTGTCGGCCGGGGCGAGGTCGCGGGCGACCAGCACGCTCGGCGACGGCAGGTCCGGCACGCCCGGAGGCGCGGCGCCGAGCAGTTCGGCGACGATGCGGTCCCGCACGTCCTCGATGTCGCGCACCCGTTCGGCGAGATATCCGCCCGCGGCGGCAAGTGACCGGGCGAAGCCACCCGCGGCGTCGTGGACGGCTCGCGGTGCGGGCAGTTCTTCGACGGTGACCAGCCGTTCCGCTTCGCGGATCAGTGCCGGATCGGTCGCCATCGCGGCGGTGGTGGTGAGGATTTCGGCCGCCTCGCCATGCGAGGTGGCGGCGAGTTCTTCGAGCCGTCGCGCGACGATCGCCGCGGCGGGCTCGATGCGTGCGGCATCGGCCGCCGGATCGACCGGAGGCGGCGTGCGCGGGGGTTCGCCGAGCGGTTCGGCGACCCGGACGACGGGGCCGCCCGCCCGTCCCGGGCTCACCGCGACCCCGGACAGCCTCGTTTCCGGCATGTGCGACACCTTTCAGGCGGAAGCGTTGCCCAGCAACGCGTTGGCGAGCAACTGGTCGCAGATCAGCACGTCGAGCACGCCGGTGCGCAGCGCGCCGAGGGTGCCGCGTGCCTTCTCGGTGCCGGCCGCGACACCGGCCACCGTGGGAATGCCTGCCAGGTCCGCGAGCGTGGTGCTGAGCACCCTGTCGTCCACCGGCCCCGGCACCGGTCTGCCGTCGGCGTCGAAGAACCGGGCGCAGAAATCCCCCACCGGGCCGAGGTTCTCGAATTCGCGGTGCTCGTCCGGCGTCAGTTCCAGCGCCTTCACCAGTGCCGCCGACGACCCCACGCCGAAGCTGCCGATGCCGACCACCGCGACGTGCGCCCGCCGCGCCTGCTCCAGGATGGCCCTGATGGACGGTTCCGCGAGCAGCACGTCCCTGCCACCTTTGGAGGTCAGCAGCGCGGGCGCGTGCAGCCGCTGGAACCGGCCGCCGAGCCGGGCCGCCAGTTCGCGGACGAGTTCCTCCCCCGCGATCACCGATTCGACCGCCGACAGCCCGCCCACCAGCGGCAGCACTTCGACGTCGAGCGCGCTCTCCTCCGGCACGTGCTGGACCACCGCGTGCACGCTGTGGCCCCAGGACACGCCCACCCGCTGTCCGGAGTGGAGGTTGTCCAGCAGCCAGCGCGCGCCGAGGTCGCCGACCCGGGGCAGCGGCCGCTCGCCCGAGGCGTTCTCCGCGACCCGGCAGTCGCGCAGCCCGAACCGCGCGGTGAGTTCGCCTTCCAGCTCCAGATCCCGGCCGGCCGGGTCGTTGATGCGGATCTGCACGATGCCGCGTTCCCTGGCCGCCGCCAGCATCCGCGACACGCTGGAGCGGCTCACGCCCAGTGTGTCGGCGACCTGGTTCTGCGACTGCCCCTGCTCGTAGTACAGCCGGGCGGCCTTGACCAGCAACTGCTGTTCCCTGGTCGGCGGCATCACACGTCCACAGTGGACACAAGCAGGGATAGTTCGGTGAGCGTTTCCTCGGCGTTGTCGCCGTCCGCCCGGATCACCACCTCCTCCCCGTGGCCGATCGCGAGGCTCAGCACGGAAAGCATGCTGCGGGCGTCGACGGGATCGGCGCCGGGCCTGCCGATCGAAACGGCGCCGTCGTGCCGCGCGGCCGCCTTGACGAACAGGCTCGCCGGGCGCGCGTGCAGCCCCACCGGCGAGGCGATCCGGGCTTTGATCTCAGGCATGTCGCTCCTTCGCGTCGGGGGTTGAACCCACGGGACCGGCATGTTACACACATCACTGTCAAACGTGAAGACCACGTGCACAAATGTGCAGATCGCGTTGCCGCAGGGGGCCGCGACAAGGAGGAAAACCATGGAGCTTGCTGTAATGGCGCAGCAGGCGGACACCGAGTCCGGGTCCGGTCCCCTCGGTGTCCTGGAGTGGCTCGGCAGCCACTTCATCGGGCTGTTCACCGCCTCCGGCGAGCAGTTCGTGAGCCTGGTGACCGGCATCCTGCCCACGCTGATCGTGCTGCTGACCGCGATGTACGCGCTCACCACGTTCATCGGCGAGCAGCGCGTGACCCGAGCGGTGCGCTGGTCGGCCCGCTGGTGGATCACCCGCTACACGATCATGCCGATCCTGGCCGTGCTCATGCTGACCAATCCGATGGCCTACTCGTTCGGCCGATTCCTGCCCGAGCGGCACAAACCGGCCTTCTACGACTCGACGGTGTCCTTTGTGCACCCGGTGACCACCTTCTTCCCGTACGCCAACGCCGGTGAGCTTTTTGTCTGGCTCGGGGTGGCGAACGGCGTGACCCAGCTCGGGCAGTCGACGGTGCCGCTGGCGCTGCGGTACTTCCTGGTCGGCATCCTGATCATCTTCATCCGCGGTGTGGTGACCGAGCGGATCACCGCGTTCATGATCAAGCGGACCGGGCGCACCGAGGTGTTCGCGGACTTCGACCGGCAGTTCGAAGCGGCCAAGGGAGCGGCGAAATGACCGAGACGCACGTTTCCCGCAAGGTGTTCGTCCGGCCAGGTGACGGCGGCTGGGGCAAGGGCCTGCTGCTGCGCGTCGACGGCAAGCGCGACAAGGTGCTGTCGGTGACCGGTGGCGGCATCCACCCGGTGGCGGCCAGGATCGCCGAACTGACCGGCGCGGAGGCCGTCGACGGCTTCCACACCACCGTGCCCGACGACGAGGTGGTCGCCGCGGTGATCAACTGCGGTGGCACGGCACGGATCGGCGTCTACCCGCGCAAGGGAATCCCGACCGTGGACGTCTACGCCGGCGCGCCGGGCGGGCCGCTGGCGAAGTTCATCACCGAGGAACTCTTCGTCTCGGCGGTCGGGGTCAAGGAGGTGGTTGAGTCCGAAAGCGACAGGCCTGCCGCGACCGATGAACCACCGAAGGTGCCGCCACGGGACGAACGCCCGTCGGCCAGGGAGGTCGCGGCGACGGTGACCGGTGGCTCCTCGACCGGATTCGGGCGGGTGTTCGACGCGGTGTCCGGGGTGTTCGTGAAGTTCGGTTCGGGCGTCGGGTCCTTTGTGAACACGATGCTGTCCTCGGGACGCCAGACCGTCGAACTGACGCTCACCACGATCCTGCCGTTCATGGCCTACGTCAGCCTGCTGCTGGGTTTTGTGCACTACACCGGGATCGCCACGGGGATCGCCAACGTGCTCTCCCCGATCGCGAGCAATCCGCTGGGCCTGGTGGCGCTCTCGCTGGTGGTCTCGCTGCCGTTCCTCTCCCCCATCCTCGGCCCGGGCGCGGCCATCGCGCAGGTGGTCGGCACGCTGATGGGCAGTCAGATCGCGATCGGCGCGCTGCCGGTGCAGTACGCGCTGCCCACCCTGTTCGCGATCAACGGGCAGGTCGGCTGCGACTTCATCCCGGTAGGACTGGCACTCGGCGAGGCGAAACCGGAAACCGTCGCGGTCGGCACGCCCGCCGTCCTGCTCAGCCGGTTGATCACGGCCCCGCTCGCGGTCATCATCGCCTGGGGCGCGAGCTTCGGACTCTAAGCGGTGGAGCCGCTTGCCGTGGGCCGGCAACCGGCACCGCGGCGGGTTCTCAGGCGTCTTCTCGCGAGGACAGCTTCACCCGTGGTGAATTGGTATTCATGAGGTGGAGCTCCCGGAACGAGAAGACGACTGAGGTTCCGCCACCCGCACCGCCACGCAAGACACTTTCAAACATTCGCTAGTTAGGTGAGGCGCATGACTGTCTATTACGAAAGCACGATCCTGCGAGCCGGTGAGGAAGCGCGGGACATGGTCGACGGTGGCGTGCTGATCCTGTACGCCGACCCGATCCCGGACGCGCTGGAAAGCGTCAGCGTGGTGCACTCCCCCACCGGCAAGCCGGAACGGGAAGTGCGGGCGGGCGACATCTTCCGCATCGGCGAAGCGGAGATCGAGCTGGTCGCGGTCGGCGAGCGCGCCGACGAGAACCTGCGCACGCTCGGGCACATCGTCGTCTACCTCAACCCGGACGAGGGCACGACCCTGCTGCCGGGCGCGGTGCACGGCCGGGGACCCGCGTCCCTGCCCACCGCCGGCGCCAAGCTGTCGCTGAGCGGGCAGCCATGACCTGGCAGGCGGCGGCCATCATGGTGGGCGGGTTCGTGGTGGCGGGCTTCTTCAGCTACCGCCAGCACCTGCGCTACGCCCGGGTGATCAACCAGGTCGCGGCCGAGGAGAACCGCGCGGGCGTGCTGCTGGTGACCGGCCGGGCCAAGGGCTGGCGGCGTGGCGCGGTGGTCCTGCTGGTGGTCGATCGGCGGCAGGACTCGGTGACCAGGGCGCTGGCCATGGAAGGCGCCTCGGTGTTCGCCCGGTTCCGCGAGCGGCCGGAACTCAACGGGCCGCTCGGCACCCTCGCCGAGCGCGCTCGGTCCAAGGCCGTGGCCAAGGCGGCGGCCGAGGCGCTGGCGATGAAGTCCCGGCTGACCGCGGGACATCGAACCGCCGCCTGAACCGTCCATTCCGGAAAAGGGCCTGCTCTCTTCGAACGAGAAGAGCAGGCCCTTTTCTCGCTCCCTCGTGCACAAATGTGCAGATAAGCCGAAGTCTTGTGCAGTTCAACACCCACGTGGTACCAAGAAATCACTGAAGTGCAGATGAATTGCACAAATGTGCAGACGGAAGGTGTCGGGATGAGTTACGTCGATCGCCTGCGGGCCCGGATGAGTGAACTGGGCCGGCCGGTGCGCATCGGGCTGGTGGGCGCCGGTCAGATGGGACTGGGTTTTGTCGTGCAGGCCGCCCGGATCGACGGCATGGAGGTCGCCGCGATCGCCGACATCGCACCGGAACGGGGGGTGCGTGCCTTCGAGCGCGCCGGTCGCGGCGACGTGGCCACCGGCGGCGACCTGGCCGACGCGGTGGGGCGGGGACGGCCCGTGGTGGTCGACGACGCGCTTGCGCTGACCCGCCTGCCGGTGGACGTGATCGTCGACGCCAGCGGCGTGCCCGAGGTCGGCGCGCAGGTCGCGTTCGCGGGCCTGCTGGCGGGCAAGGACATCGCGATGCTCAATGTGGAATGTGATGTCACGGTGGGCCTGCTGCTGGCGAAGGTGGCCGCCGGTCTCGGACGCGTCTACACCGTCTGCCGGGGCGACGAGCCCGTGGAGTGCAAGGCGCTGGTCGACTACGCGCGGGACATCGGCTTCACCGTCGTGTGCGCCGGGAAGGGCAAGAACAACCCGCTGAACCCCGCCGCCACGCCGGATTCGGTCGCGGCGGAGGCCGCGGCGAAGGGCATGAACCCGCACATGCTCGCCAGCTTCGTCGACGGTTCGAAGACGATGATCGAGATGGCCGCGCTGGCCAACGGCGTCGACCTCAAGGTGGGCCGGCGTGGCATGACCGGCCCGTATTCCACTGTGGACGATCTGAACAGGATCTTCCGCCCGGAGTCCGCCGGTGGGCAGCTGACCGAGCCGGGGGTCGTCGACTACTGCACCGGACCGGTGGCGCCGGGAGTTTTTGTGGTCGGCCACAGCGACGATCCTGTGGTCGTCGAGGAAATGGCCTACCTCGGAATGGGGCCGGGCCCGTACTACACCTTCTACCGGCCCTACCACCTCGCGAGCGTCGAAGCGCCGCTGTCCGTCGCGGAGGCGGTGCTCGACCGCACGCCCAGCCTCGCCCCGGTGGCGTGGAACGCGGAGGTGCTGGCCGTGGCGAAACGGGACCTGGCGGCCGGTGAACTGGTCGACGGCATCGGTGGCGAGACCGTCTACGGCATCACCGATTCGGCCGAGGCGGCGCGCGCGGGTGACCACGTCCCGCTCGGCCTCGTCAGCGGTGCCCGCGTGCTGCGCGACGTGCCCGCCGGCACGGTGCTGACGTCGGCGGACGTCGCCATCGACGAAACCACCACGATCGCGTCCCTGCGGCGCCTGCAGGAGCGGCTCCTGCTGGGCGAGCCCGCGCGGGACCTGATCCCGGCCTGACGGAGACGGCGATGGATCTGATCGGGAACGCCACTCTGGCGCGCGAAGCGCTGGTCACCATGTGGAAGATCCGGCGCTTCGAGGAAGCCGTGGACGACCTGTTCGCCCGCGGCCTGATGCACGGCACCATGCACCTGTCCATCGGGCAGGAGGCCGTTCCGGTGGGCGCCTGCCTGGCGCTGGCCGACGGTGACTACATCACCTCCACGCACCGCGGTCACGGTCACTGCATCGCCAGGGGCGCCGGGCTGGACCGGATGATGGCCGAACTGCTGGCGAAGGAAACCGGTTACTGCCGCGGCCGCGGCGGTTCGATGCACATCGCCGACGTCGCGACCGGCAACCTCGGTGCCAACGGCATCGTCGCCGGCGGGGTGCCGATCGCCGCCGGTGCCGGGCTGGCGGTGAAGCTGCGCGGCGGAAACCAGGCCGTGGTGAGCTTCTTCGGGGACGGCGCGGTCAACGAGGGAGCCTGGCACGAGGGCGTCAACCTCGCCGCGATCTGGGACCTGCCCGTGGTTTTTGTCTGCGAGAACAACCACTACGGCATGTCCATGTCGGTCAGCCGCGCGTTCCGGGTGAAGGAACTGGCCGAACGCGCCGCCGCCTACGGGATTCCCGGCGTGACCGTGGACGGCAACGACCCGCAGGCGGTGCACGACGCGGTCGCCGACGCGGTGGCGCGCGCACGGGCGGGTGAGGGGCCGACGCTGGTCGAGGCGACGACCTACCGCTGGAAGGGACACTCCAAAAGCGACAAGAACCTCTACCGCACCCGCGAGGAAATCGAGCACTGGCGCGAACGCGACCCCATCACCCGGTTCGAGCAGCGGGTGACGAACACCTTGGGGGAACAGGAGATCCAGGCCTGCCGGGACGAGGCACGCGACCAGGTGCGGGCGGCCATCCGCGTCGCCAACGCCGCGCCGGACGCCGCCGCGGACTCACTGACCGAGGCGGTGTACGCGAAATGACCACGGTAGCTCCCCAGACCAGGACGCTCACCTACGCCGAAGCGGTGCGGGAAGCCCTCGCCCAGGCGATGACGGCCGACGACCGGGTTTTTGTACTCGGCGAAGACGTGGGCACCTACGGCGGCGCGTTCGGGGTCACCGGCGACCTCGTCCACCGCTTCGGCGAGGAACGGGTACGGGACACCCCGATCAGCGAACTGGGCATCGTCGGCGCCGCGGTGGGAGCCGCGCTGGCCGGCCTGCGCCCGGTGGTGGAGATCCAGTTCTCCGACTTCACCGCGCAGGCCATGGACCAGATCGTGAACCAGGCCGCGAAGATCCACTTCATGCTCGGTGGCGCGGCGACCGTGCCGATGGTGCTGCGGGCGCCCAGCGGATCGGGCACCGGCGCCGCCGCGCAGCATTCGCAGAGCCTCGAAGCGTGGTTCGCCCACGTGCCGGGGTTGAAGGTGGTCATGCCGTCCACGCCGGCGGACGCGAAGGCCCTGCTGCTGGCGGCCATCGAGGACCCCAACCCGGTGATCGTGCTGGAACACAAGCTGCTCTACAAGCAAAGTGGACCGGTACCCGAGGCGGCCACGCCCGCCCGGCTCGGCGAGGCCGCCGTGCCGCGCACCGGAACGGACCTGACCATCGTGGCCACCGGGGTGATGGTGCCGCGGTCGCTGGAAGCGGCGGACGAGCTGGCCGGGCAGGGCATCGAAGCGAGCGTGATCGACCCGCGCACGCTCAACCCGCTCGACGCCGGGACCATTGTGGACGACGTGCGCGGCACCGGCCGCGCGCTGCTGGTCCAGGAAGCGCCGAAAACGGCCGGGTTCATGGCGGAGATCGCCGCGACGATCGGCGAGTCGGCCGCGTTCGGGCACCTGCGGGCGCCGATCGCCCGCCTGTGCGGACTGGACGTGCCGATCCCCTATGCGCCACAGTTGGAACGCGCCGCGGTCCCGCAGGTCGGCGACATCGTGCGGGAAGCGGCCGAGCTGGTGCGGAGGTGGTGATGAAGCAGGCTCCGCTGGTCATGCCGAAGATGTCCATGACGATGACCGAAGGCACGCTGGTCACCTGGCACAAGTCCGAAGGCGACGAGATCCGCGCCGGTGAGGTCGTGTGCGAAGTGGCCACCGACAAGGTCGACATGGAGGTCGAATCGACCGTCGACGGCAGCCTCACCCGGATCCTCGCCCAGCCCGAGGACGTGGTGGCGGTCGGCGAGCCGATCGCCTACGTCACCACCACCGCCGACGACCTGCTGGACGGCCTCTTCGAGACAGCTCCCGCCGAGGAGCCCATTGAGGAAACCACCGAACCCGCCGCACCGGAAGCAGAGTCCACTTCGGACGCCAAGGACATCGAGGACATCCCCGGGCCCCGGCCATCCTGGGTGCCCGCGGTCCCGGCCGCGCGACGGCTCGCCGCCGCACGCGGGATCGACCTGGCCACGATCACCCCGACCGGTCCCGCGGCCACGATCCGCCTGTCCGACCTCCCTGACCTTCCCACTGCCCCTGGCAAACCGCGGCGCGGCCCGCGCTCGGTGATCGCCCGGCGGATGTCGGCCAGCGCGCAGGTCCCCCAGTTCGTGGTCTACCGGGACCTGGAGCCGACCACCTCCCGGCACGGCTGGACCACCGTGTTCACCCGGGCGCTGGCGATGGCGCTGCGGCAGCACCCCGAATTCAACGCCTCGTGGACCGACGACGAGGTGCGACGGCACGACCACATCGGGGTCGCGCTCGCCGTCGACACCGAACGCGGGTTGCTCGCGCCCGTACTGTCCGATCCGGACCTGTCCGATGAGGACACCCTGACCGAACGCATCCGCGACGTCACCGGGCGCGCACGAGCCGGGAAGCTCACGCTCGCCGAGTTGTCGGGCGGCACCACCACCCTGTCCAATCTCGGCGGGTTCGGCGTCGACGCGTTCCACGCGCTGCTCAGCCCGCCGCAGGCGACCGCACTGGCCGTGGGACGGGTCCAGCAGAAGGTCGTTCCGGTGCCCGGCGGCATCGGCGTCGCGCTGCGGTGCACGGTCGGTCTCACCGTCGACCACCGGGTCGGCGACGGGGCCGGCGCCGCGCGCTTGCTGACCACGTTGCAGGAGGTCCTGGCGACATGAAACCCCACGCGGCGGCGGTCGTGCTGGCCAGCGGATCCGGGACCCGGGTCGGCGCGGAGGTCAACAAGGTGTACCTGCCGCTGGCCGGGCGGCGGCTGGTGTCCTGGTCGCTCGGCGCGTTCGCCAGGACGCCCGGGATCGGGGTGCTGGTCCTGGTCGCCCGGCCTCAGGACCAGGGCCTGGTCGAATGGGTCCTGGACCGCGAGGTCGACGGCGCCGTCGAAGTGGTCTACGGCGGCCGCAGCCGCCAGGAGTCCGAACTCCGCGCGCTGCGGCACCTGTCCGAACGCATCGACGACGGAACCGTGGACGCCGTTCTCCTGCACGACGCGGCGCGGCCGCTGGTGAGCCCGGAACTCATCGCGGCGGTGCTCCAGGCGGCACGGCGGCACGGCGGCGCCCTGCCCGGGCTCACCGCCGACGACATCATCTCGGTCGAGCCGGGAAACGGGAGCCTCGAAGTGCTCCCGCCCGGCACCGCGATCCGCGCGCAGACCCCGCAGGCGTTCCACGCCCGGCCTCTCATCGAGGCCTACGAAGAAGCCGCGCGGCAAGGATTCGAGGGCACCGACACCTCCTCGGTGATGGAGCAGTTCTCCACGGTTCCCACGCACTGGGTGGCCGGCGAGCACGAGAACTTCAAAGTCACCTACGCGCACGACCTGTTACTCGCCGAAAAAGTAGTGGCCTCGGGGAAATACCGGAGATGAGGCAACGATGATGAGCACTGTCGAACACGTGGCGCTGACCTGTCCCCGGTGCCACACCGAAACCCGGCACGACGTGGTGTACGCCGGCCGCCTGGTGGTCGCGGTCACCTGCACCGAATGCGGTGAATCGCTCGAACGCGACATCCGCTCCCTGTACCTGGCCGATCTCCGCCAGCGCGTGGCGACCAAACCGAAGCGGATGCTGCGCCGCTTCCGCAAGCACCCGCTGCGCTTCGCCCGCTCACTGCCGAAAACCGTTCCGGCCAAACCACTCGAGCTGATCTCGGAAATCCGGCTGGTCTGGCGCGTGGCGCGCAACCGCGCGCACGACCGGTAGCGCGAACGTCTTTTGTTACGCCGGTGTCCTGGTCGGCAGGATGATCGCGGACGGGTGCGCGGGGTCGTGGTGGACCTTCTGGTCGGCGGCCAGCATGGTGGTGGCGGTCGCGGGTGATTCACCGGTGCCGGGGTTGCGTGCGTAGCGGGGAAAAGCGCCGCTGGAGACCTGTACCCGGATCCGGTGCCCGCGGCGGAAGCGGTGGGCGGTCGGCCATAGCCGTACGGTCACGCGTCGCGGGGTGTCACCGTCGGCGTCGGTGACGCTGGTGAGGCCGTCGCAGACGTTCCAGGAGCGGCCCGCCGAATCGACGTCGCAGAGCCGGACGAACACGTCGGCATGGGAAAGGCTGGAGGAGAACCAGATCTCGGCGCCGACCTCGCCGATGGCTTCGACGTCCTCGGCCAGCGGGCCGGTGGTGTAGGTGAGCACGTCCGGCCGGGCTTCCAGCGCGGTGTTGTCGACCCGGCCGCTGTCCTTGACCATGCGGACGCCGCCGGCGGCCGGGGTCGGATCGGCCGGGTCGTAGCGGTACCGGTCCGGCTCGGACTCACTCGGCTCCCCGGTGCCGAGTTGTCCACCGGCCTGGAGGTGGAACCGTTGTGGCGCATAGCCTTCGGGCGGCCAGGTGTCGAAGCCGCGCCAGGCTTCCTCGCCGGTGACGTAGAGCCGGACCGGTTGGCGCGGTGGTGGCTGCTCGCCGCGGGCGTGCGCGAGCCCGAAGCCGAGTGCCTCGAGGAACGGGGTGTTGTCGAACTCGACGTGGGTCCACGGCCCGACGGTCAGCCGGGCCGGGCGTCCGGCGTCCTGGAGGGCCTGGAAGTCGCGGAGCTGCCCGGGCAGGAAGATGTCGTACCAGCCGCCGATCGAGCTGACCGGCACGCTCACCCCGGCCACCCGGTCGCGGTGGTCGAAGCCGGACCAGCGTGACGAGGCGGCATCGTTGGTGAGCATGTCCTGGATGTAGGCGGAGCGCCCGCCGAACGCGGCGCGGTCGGCGTCGGCGAGCGGGAGCGTCCGCAGTGCTTTGGCCGTCTTCTTCGCCTGGAACGCCTGACGCAGGATCGCCAGGCGGCGCTCCTGGATGCCGACCAGCACGCCCCAGACGAACGGGGTCTCCAGCGACAGGCCGTCGGCACGCAGGAATTCCAGCGTCAGCGCCGATTCGGTGACCTGCGGGATCACCGCCTTGACCTGAGGCGGCAGCTGGTCGGCGACCGCCCACTGCACGTAACCCAGGTAGCTCGGCCCGAACAACACGATCGCGTCGCCCGCCCACGGCTGCTTCACCAGCCAGTCCAGCGTGGCCAGGCCGTCGGCGCGTTCCTGCCGCATCGGGTCGAAGGTGCCGCCCGAGCCGAAGCCACCGCGTGTGCTCTGGATCAGCACCTGGTAGCCGCGCTCGGCCAGCGGCCGGGCCATGGCCGCGCCGAAGATGCCGCTCCGGCCGTACGGGGTGCGGATCAGCGCGATCGGCAGCCCGTCGCCGCCCTCCCGCGGCGCCCAGCGGTTCGCCAGCAGATCGACCCCGTCGGGCATCGGGACGCGCAGGTCGCGTCGCACCACCAGGTCCCGCGTCACCGGCGGGGGCAGCTTCAGCTTGCGCTGGATGAGCCGGCTGATCAGGTGCATCGGGTCTCCTCCGGTCCAGGCAGCAGGACGGACATCAGGCACATCAGCCGGTCGGTGAACGCCTCCGGATCGAGCGGCTCCGGCCCTTCGACCACCCAGGTGGTGAAGAACGCGGACCCGCCTCCGGTCACGAAGGTGGCGAGATCGTCGATGGCCGACGGCGCCAGCCGCTCTCCGTAGACCCGGCGGAGACTGTCGCGGTTGACCGGCAACAGCAAGCCGATCAACCCGCGGTCCACCGCGAACGCACACGATCCGGTCAGCAGGGCGCGGTAGAACGCCCGGTGCTCGGCGAAGTGCCGGGACACCACGAGCGCCCGCTCCCGCCCGATGGTGTCCTCGGGAACGTCAGCCAGGCGCGGGACCAGCTCCCGCCTCGCCAGGTCGAGCGCGGCCTCCAGCAGCAACGTGTCGCGGTCGCCGAAGTGCTGGTAGGCCACCCGCCTGCTCACGTCCGCGGCCTCGGCCAGGTCGGACAGCGGCACCGCCGCCGTACCGCGCTCGACGACCAGCGCGACCGCCGCCCGCATCAGCGCGGCCCGCGACCGCCGCACCCGACGATCCCGCGACGGCTCGAGCGCGGTCGGATTCATGCTGGCAATAATGCACACCTGTTACCAAATGCTCAAGTGTTACTTAGCCGGCCTTGGTCAGGCGCCGGTCTGGCGCAGGGTTCGGGACAGGCCCCGGTACCGGCTGTTGCCGGCAAGGAGGGAGGGCGGAGGTGCCGATGGCCAGCGCGTACGCGCCTCCCTTCCAGTGGCCGGCGGAGGTGAACTACGCTTGCGCCTTCGCCGGATAATCACCCATCATGGGGCTCAGTCTGGAATTCCTTCCGGTAGTGAACCGCCCAGACGTGCTCGTACTCGGCTGGCGAAGAGGTCGTAGCGCGTGGCCATTCGCGCGGAGGCGACTCGGAGCGGCTGTTGCACGGACGACGAGCCGAAATATTCGCCGGCTCGGAACTGGTCGCGCGTGAGGTCGATCTCCAGTCCGCTCGGCAAGCGGTTCCAATAGTGCAACCCGTCGGGTCGACCATCGCACCGGAAGACCTCTGCCCAGAGCAACACGCCGCCGAGGAGTTCCGTCACCGCCACCGCTGTGACACCACAATGCCCGGAAGCGGGGTTGTCGGGCTTCCACGCGACCGCCGGGTCGCAGGTTCTTTCGTCCCAGCACTGCCGGAACACGGCTTCCAGCTCGGTCAACGACCACACCGCGACCATCCGTCCCCCCAATGACCGAGTTCATCAATACAAAGAGACCTTACCGGCGCGGGACACAACGTGAAATCTCGCCGATCCCGGCTTCCGGCGACCGTCCACAGTGGTGTAAGAGTTCGAATAACCGTGCCACGCCCATTTCTTCGAAGCGCCAAAGGGATCCACGCACTCGCCCAGTACCTCCGGCAACGGTGCGCGCAGCAGCGTGGTCAACGCCAAGCACAGCAGGTTGACCCGCACGTCGTTGCAGGCCCAGCCGGAACCAGGTTCGGTGGTGCCGGGGCGGGTATCCGGACGGCGGCTCTGCACGTCCACGGACGCGGGTTCGCCGTTCACCGCTGACGACAATCGTCGCGGCGTCAGCGGTTGCGGGTGCGGGTGCTGCCGTACCGCTGCTCGGTAACCGGTTCGGCCCACTGCGTTTCCGGGGTGTCGTCGCCGGTGGTTTCCCACATCGCGAGGTGTTCCATGAAGCGGTCGGGAGCGGCCCCGTGCCAGTGTTCCTCGCCGGGTGGGCAGCTGACGGTTTCGCCTTGGTGCGCCTCGAAAACCGCGCCGTCGCGGGTGCCGATCAGTGCGACACCGGAGACCACGTGCAGGGTCTGGCCCACGGCGTGGGAGTGCCAGTTGGTGCGGGCACCGGGCGAGAAGCGGACCAGGTTCACCCGCATCCGCGACGGCGCCTGGCCGGCGACGATGACGTCCCACCACACGTCGCCGGTGAACCAGTCGGCGGGGGCTTTGCTGGTGGGCTGGGACTGGACGAATTCCATGTCGTTCCTTCCTGGAAATCAGACGCCGCAATCAAGCGCGGCGATCGGGCGACGCTATCGGGCGACGTAACCGCCGTCGACGGGCAGTACCGCCCCCGTCAAACCGATCACCCCGTGCTTGGTGGCGTGGTACGACGCCCGCCCGGGGATGTCCGGCGCCAACGAGTGCGTAGTTGGTCATCACAGTCTCAGGGCTTGAGCAGGGTCTTGATCGCGCGCCGTTCGTCCATCGCCCGGTAGCCCTCGGCGACCTGGTCCAGTGGCAGGGTGAGGTCGAAGACCTTGCCCGGGTCGATCCGCCCGGCCAGCACCCGGTCGATCAGATCGGGCAGGTAACGGCGCACCGGGGCGGGACCGCCACGCAGGCCGACGTGCGAGAAGAACAGTTCCTGGCCGTCGATGGCGACCTCGTGCGGGACGCCGACGAAGCCGACGTTGCCGCCCGGGCGCGCGGACCGCAGTGCCTGCCGCATGGCCTGGTCGGTGCCGACGCATTCGAGCACCGCGTCGGCGCCGATGCCGCCGGTGAGTTCCTTCACCGCGGCCACGCCGTCGTCACCGCGTTCGGTGACGATGTCCGTGGCGCCGAACTCGCGGGCCAGCCGCTGCCGGGATTCGTGGCGGATCATCGCGATGATCCGTTCCGCACCCATTTCCCTGGCGGCGATGACCCCGCACAGGCCGACCGCGCCGTCACCGACCACCACCGCGGTGGCGCCGGGCTCGACCTCGGCGGCCTCGGCGGCCCACCAGCCGGTGCCCATGACGTCGGACACCGCGAGCAGCCCCGGCCAGAACTGTTCCGCCGGTGCCCCGTCGGTGGCGACCAGGGTGCCCTGCGCGTTCGGGATGCGCACGTACTCCGCCTGGCAGGTGCTCATGAACTCGCGCTTCAAACAGTTCGACGGGAAGCCGTTGCGGCAGTTCGCACACGTGTTGTCCGAGGTGGCGAACGAGCCGACGACGAACTGGCCCGGCTCGACCGCGGTGACCTCGCTGCCGACCTCCTCGACGAAGCCGACGTACTCGTGCCCCATCGGGTGCGCGCCGCCGATCGGTTCCAGCCCGCGGTAGGGCCACAGGTCCGAACCGCACACGCAGGTGACCGCGGTGCGGATGATCGCGTCGGTGGGGTGGAGGATCTTCGGGTCGTCCAGCGTGTCGAAGCGGACATCGCCGGGAGCGTGGATCACTGCGCCGCGCATGGGTTTCCTTACCTGGCTGGTTCTTCGAACGTCACCAGTCAACCCCGCACCCACGTGCGCAGCGAGTCACTATCGGGGGATGTACCGGCAGTACATCCCTCCGCGGGCGCGGTGGACGTACGGTCGAGGGGTGGACAACCGTGACGAGGTCCGCGAGTTCCTCACCTCGCGGCGCGCGAAGATCACCCCGGAGCAGGCCGGACTGCCCTCCGGCACCCGGCGACGCGTACCCGGCCTGCGGCGCAGTGAGGTCGCCGCGCTCGCCGACATGAGCGTCGAGTACTACGCCAAGCTCGAACGCGGCACGCTGGCCGGTGTCTCCCCCGCCGTGCTCGAGGCCGTCGCCACGGCACTCCAGCTCGACGAAGCCGAACGCGCCCACCTGCTGCACCTGGCCCAGGCCGCGGACGGCTCCGACACGCTCACCCGGCCACGCCGCCGCAGCAGCAGGCCGTGGACCCCGCGCGGCAGTCTGCAGTGGACGCTGGACGCGATCACCGCCGGACCGGCCTTCGTCCGCAACGGCCGCATGGACCTGCTCGCCGCCAACCAGCTCGCCCGCGCCTTCTACAGCGACGTCTACGACTCGCCCCGCAACCAGCTCAACCTGGCCAGGTTCAACTTCCTCGACCCCGCCTCCCACCGCTTCTACCCCGACTGGGACCAGGCCGCCGACATCTCCGTTTCCATCCTGCGCACCGAGGCCGGCCGCGACCCGCACGACAAGGCCCTGCACGACCTGGTCGGCGAACTGTCCACCCGCAGTGACGAATTCCGCACCCGCTGGGGCGCGCACAACGTCCGCCACCACGGCACCGGCACCAAGCGCTTCCACCACCACGCGGTCGGTGAACTCACCATCGCCTACGAAGGACTGGAAATGGCCGCGGAACCCGGGCTCACCCTCACCATCTACACCGCCGAGCCCGGCTCGCCCTCCGCCGAGGGCCTCCGGCTGCTCGCCTCCTGGGCCGCCACCAGGGAAGCGGAGTCCGCCACCGACACGATGTCCGGCTGATCTCGCGTCACAGCAGTGCTTCGGCGGTGATCGGGAAGTCACGGACCCGGCGGCCGGTGGCGTGGAAGACCGCGTTGGCGATGGCGGGCGCCACGCCAACGAGCACGACCTCGCCGAGGCCCTTGACGCCGAGTGGATCGGCTTCCGGGTCGTCGCCGTTGAGGTAGACCGCGCGCAGGTCGGGCACGTCGGCGTTGACGGGCACGAGGTAGCCGGCGAGGTTGGCGTTGGTGATCCGGCCGTCACGCGGGTCGGTGGTGGTGTGTTCGAGCAGCGCGGAACCGATGCCGCCGACCATGCCGCCCAGTGCCTGGCTGTCGGCGAGTTTCGGGTTGACGATCCGGCCCGCGTCGTACACGCCGAGCATGCGCCGCACCCGCACCAGGCCGAGCCGCGCGTCGACGGCGACCTCGGCGAAAACCGCCCCGTAGGCGTACATCGAGAACCGTTCCTCCTGCGGCGGTCCCCAGGAGCCGATCACTTCGAGGTGCTCGCGGTTGTGGCGGGACAACAACTGTTGGTAGGTCTCCCCGCGGGTCGGGTCGTTCTTCACCCGCATCCGTCCATCGCGGACGAGGACGTCGGCGGCATCGACACCGTGCAGCGGCGAGCGCGGATCGCCGACGGCCAGCTCGATGGCCTGGCCGCGCACCTTGTCGCAGGCGTCCTTGACCGCGGAACCGACGCTGGCCATGGTCATCGACCCGCCGTGCGGCGGCGTCGGCGGCATGATCGAGTCACCGAGCTGGAAGTTCACCGCCGTCATGGTCAGCCCGAGCGCGTCGGCGGCGACCTGCGGCATGGAGGTGTAGGTACCCGGCCCCATGTCGCTGGTCGCGGACTGCACCAGCGCGGTCCCGTCGGCGTGCAGCCGGACGTGGGCCTGCGCCGGCGCGCGGGCGGTGTCGTAGACCGCGGCGGCCATGCCGGTGCCGACCAGCCAGTCACCGTCCGTTGTGGACCTGGGCTGGGGATTGCGGCGCCGCCAGCCGAATTCCCTGGCACCGACTTCGTAGCACTCGCGCAGCCGCCGGGTGGAGAACGGCAGCCCGCTGGACTCGTCGGAGCCGGGCTCGTTGCGCAGCCTCAGCTCGATCGGGTCGATGCGCAGTTCGTGCGCCAGTTCATCCATCGCGGACTCGATGACAAAGGCGGCGCTGGCGTACCCGGGACCACGCATCCAGATCGGCGTGTTCACGTCCAGCGGCACCGTCGCGTACGCCTGCGACACGTTGGGCATGCTGTAGAGCATCTGCCCCGGCGCCAGCATCGCCTCGCTGAACGTCTCGTAGCTCGACGTCTCACCGCGGATGTCGTGTGTCATCGCCGACAACCGGCCATGCCGGTCGGCGCCCACCCGCACCTGGTAGGTGTAGGCGGGCCGGAACCCGGTGCCGAAGTACAGCTGCCGCCGCGACAGCACCAGCTTCACCGGGCGGCCGGTGACCCTGGCGGCCAGCGCCGCGATCGTGGTGTGCGGCCAGGCCCGCAGCCCGCTGCCGAACGCACCACCGACAAACGGCGAGATCACCCGGACCGCGGTCTGCGGAATGCCGAACACAGCGGCGAGTTCCTGCTGCGTACCACCGACCACCCACTGCGTTTTGTCCCACACCGTCAGGTTTGCGCCGTGCCAGCGAGCGATGGTGGCGTGGGGTTCCATCGGGTTGTGGTGGTTGCGCGCGAGCCGGTACTCCATCTCCAGCCGCACCGGGGCGTTTCCCAGTGCGGCGTCGGCGTCACCACGCGCGTACGTCGTGGGCGGGTCGGCCGGAGCGGTACCCAGGTCGGTGGACGGCTGTTCGGCGGTGTAGGACACACTGACCAGGCCCGCCGCGTGCTGGGCCGCCAGCGTGGTGGCGACCACGACCGCGACCGGCTGGCCGAAGAACCGCACCCGGTCGTCCTGGAACACCCGCAACCGCGTGCCCGGCGGGTTGTTCGACCCAGGATTGTCCACATAGGGCAGTCGAGGCGCGTTGAGGTGGCTGATCACCGCCAGCACATCCGGCTGCGCGGTCGCCGCACCGGCATCCACGCCCGTGATGCGGCCACGGCCGACACTGCTGTCGACCACGGCCGCGTACACCACCCCGTCGATCCCGTGATCGGCGGCGTAGCGGGCCTGCCCGGTCACCTTCAGCCGTCCGTCCACTCGGGACTGCGGGGTGCCGACGAACTTCTCCGGCTGCAGGGTCACCGGCCACCTCCTACGACGCGCAGCTGGCGTTCCACCGTGCGCTTGAGCAATTCGACCTTGAACCCGTTGTGGTACAAGGGTTTGGCCCCATCAGCCGCGAGCGCGGCGGCCGACGCCCACAGGCGAGGGGACGGCCGCTGCCCGACCAGGCGCTGTTCCACCGCGGGCAGTTTCCACGGCACGGTGCCGACCCCGCCGGCGGCGACCTTCGCCACGCGGATCACCCCGCGCTCGACGTGCAGGGCGACCGCGGCCGAGATCAGCGCGAACTCGTAGCTCTGCCGATCCCGAACCTTCAGATACCCCGACCGCAGCGGCCTCGGCTGGGCGGGGATCTCGATCGCGGTGATCAGCTCACCCGGCCGCAACGCCTGTTCCCGATCGGGCGTGTCTCCCGGCGGCAACAGGAAATCAGCGAACGCGACCTGCCGTTCCCCCTCCACGCCGAGCAGATGCACGCTCGCGTCGAGCGCGGCGAACGCCACCGCGACGTCCGACGGGTGGGTGGCCACGCACAGATCGGAGCCACCCAGGATCGCGTGATTGCGGTTGACCCCGTCCAGCGCGGCACAGCCCGAGCCCGGAATGCGCTTGTTGCACGCCGCGGTCACGTCGCGGAAGTACGTGCACCTGGTGCGCTGCATGATGTTGCCGCCGAGCGTGGCCATGTTCCGCAGCTGCGCCGACGCACTCAGCTCCAGTGCCTCGGTGATCACCGGGAACGCCTCACGCACCGACTGGTCCGCGGCCGCCTCCGACATCCGCACCAGCGCACCGAGCCGCAGTCCGCCGTTCCCGGTGGGCGTGATCTCGCGTAGCGGCAAGCCACCGATGTCCACCACGGTGTCCGGGCGTTCGACGGTCTCGCGCATCAGGTCGACCAGCGTCGTGCCGCCCGCGATGTACCGGCCACCGCGCTGCCCGGCCGCGACCGCCTCCTGAACGCTCGCCGCTTTGCTGTAGGCGAAAGGAAACATCACGCCCCCGCAGCCTGCTGGACGGCTTTCACGATCTTCACGTAGCAGCCGCAGCGGCAGATGTTCCCGCTCATCCACTCCCGGATCTCCGCCGGTGACCCGGTGTGGCCCTCTCGCGCGCACCCGACCCCGGACATGATCTGCCCCGGCGTGCAGAACCCGCACTGGAACGCGTCCTGGTCGATGAACGCCTGCTGCAACGGGTGCAGCTCGTCCTGGCCGAGGCCTTCGATGGTGGTGACCTCCGCGCCCTCCAGCCGGACCGCCAGGGTCAGGCAGCCGTTGACGCGCTGCCCGTCGACCAGCACCGTGCACGCCCCGCACGCACCCGCGTCACAGCCCTTCTTCGTCCCGGTCAGGCCGAAGTGCTCACGCAGCAGGTCCAGCAACGAGGTGCGGTTGTCCACGGTGACCGTGTGGCGGGTGCCGTTCACCGTCATCGTGACGGGACTGCCGAACTCCTCGGCGGTCGCGCCGGGTTCGGCGCCCGGCAACGACGGTCCGGCGACGGCGGCGGCCCCGCCGACCGCCGAGGCGGCGATGAACGTGCGCCGGGACAGGGCCGTCGAGGCACTGTCCGGCGTAGGAGGAATCGGCGACATGCGGTCGACGACACCACACCGCCCGCGTGGGTGGGAGGCTCTGGGAAGGGACGTACTGACAGTAACTCCCACACCGGGCCACCACGCGGTAGCTTGGGCAGGTTGCTCTCCCGCCGGTCTCCGGTGCACAGCCGGTACACCTCTCGGCCGGGACTCCCTCCCCCCGCGCGGACCTGATGAGCTTCCGTCATGCCCACCATCGCGCCGCCGTCACCGCGTTCCGGCCGCCTGCCCTTCGTGACCTACGTGCTCGCCACCGGGGTCTTCCTCATGGGCACTACGGAATTCGTCGTCGCGGGCATCCTGCCCGGCATCGCCCAGGACCTCGGGATCACCGTCGCCGACGCGGGGCTGACGATCACCGTCTTCGCGATCGGCATGATCGTCGGCACCCCGTCGATGGCGGTCCTCACCCTCAAGCTGCCGCACCGGACGACGCTGAGCCTCGCACTGGTGATCTACGCGATCGGGCACGTCGTCGTCGCGGTCAGCTCCAGCTTCCCGGTCATTCTCGGTGCCCGGTTCGCGACCGCGCTGGCGACCGGCGCGTTCTGGGCGGTCGCGGCTGTCGTCGGCGCCAAGGCCGCGGGTCCGGCGGCCAGTTCACGGGCTCTCGGCATCGTGCTGGGCGGCGGCATGCTCGCGAACGTCATCGGGGTTCCGATCGGCGCGTTCGCCGGTCAGACGATCGGCTGGCGCGGCACGTTCTGGGCGCTCGCGGCCCTCGCCCTGCCCGCCGCGATCATCGTCTACCGCCAGGTCGCCACCGACCGCGGCACCGGGCCCGCGCCCTCCGTGCGAGCGGAACTGGCGAGCCTGCGCGACGGACGCATCTGGCTCGTCCTCGCGGGCTGCGTGATCGTGTGCGGTTCGTCCTTGGCCGCCTACAGCTTCATCTCGCCCCTGCTCACCACGAACAGCGGGCTCGCCGCCGCGGCGGTCCCCCTGGTGCTCGTCGGTTACGGACTCGGCGCCTTTGTCGGCTCCAACCTCGGCGGTCGTCTCGGCGCGCGCCGTCCCTACGCGGTGCTGTTCACCTCGGCGACAGCGACGTTCCTCGTACTCGGCGCACTCTGCCTGTTCTCCGCGGACCCGATCGTCACAATCGCGCTGATCGTGCTGCTCGGCCTGTTCGGCATGGCGACGAACCCGGTCCTGATCGGCATGGCCGTCCGCTACGCCGACCAGGCACCGACCCTCGCGTCGGCGCTGAGCACGTCCTCGTTCAACCTGGGCACCGCGATCGGGTCGTGGATCGCCGGGTACGCACTGGAATCCGCGCTCGGCGCCACCGGCCCGGTCCTCGTGGGCACCTGCATCGCCGCCGTCTACTTCGTGCCACTCGTGCTCCTGTACCGCAAGGAAACGAGGTGGTCTACCGGTCGACGAGGTAGGCGGCCGGCTGGCCCAGGAACAGGGCGGTGCCGTGGGCGCGTTTGAAGTAGAGGTGCGCGTCGTGTTCCCAGGTGATGGCGATGCCGCCGTGCAGCTGGATCATCTCGGCCGCGGCGTGCTCGAACGCCTCGCTGCACACCACCTTCGCGGTCTCCGCGTCGGCCGACAGGTCACCTCCGATCACCGCGGTGGTGACCGCGGCGTACAGGGCTGAGCGGGCCGCTTCGACGTGGACGTACAGGTCGGCCATACGGTGTTTGAGCGCTTGGAAGCTGCCGATCGGCCTGCCGAACTGGTGCCGTTGCTTGGTGTAGTCGACCGTCAGTTCCAGCGCCCGCGCGGCGGCACCGACCTGTTCGGCGGCCAGCGCGATGATCGTCGTGTCGCGAAGGTGGCGCAGTGGTTGTGCGAAGTTTCCGGTGTCGAGGCGCCGGGCCGGGGTCGCCGTGAACTCGGCCACGGCGAGCCGCCGGGTGGGGTCCATGGTCGTGACCCGCTCACGGCGGACGTCGGCTGGGTCCACTTCGAACAGTCCTACCTGGTCGCCATCGCGAGCCACGACGAGGAGTACGTCGGCGAGGTCGCCGTCCATCACATAGTGCGCGCGTCCGTGGATCTTCCCGGATTCCGCGACACAGGCGGGCTTGTCGAGCGACCAGTCACCGTCCTCTGTGGACCAGGCCAGTGCGGCGAGCGTGTCACCGGACGCGATGTCGGGCAGCAGGCGAGCGCAGGCGTCTTCGTTCTGCGTGGCGAGTACGGCTTGCGCGGACAGCACGCCGGAGCCCAGCATCGGGGCCGGGGCGAGAACTCGTCCCAGTTCTTCCAGGACAACGCACGTTTCCGCCAGCGTGGCACCGACACCGCCGTACTGTTCCGGAATACCGAGCGCGGCAACTCCGATCTGTTCACACAGCGTGGACCACAGCTTGTCGTCGTATCCGAGCGGTGAGTCCATGGCCGCCCGCACGGCCTCCGGCCCGGACCGCCGGGCCAGGAGTCCTCGCACCGCCTCGCGCAACGCCCGCGCCTCGTCCGTTTCCATGAAGTCTGTCTGTGTCATCGAGATCCCGTCACGGCCGCGAGCACCCGTGCCCGGTGGAACGTCCCGCTCCCCCAGGTTCCCGCCAGTGCCCGTACTTTGGTCAGCCGGAGCCCGAGGTCGTGCTCGGCGGTGTAGCCGATGGCGCCGTGCACCTGCAGCGCGGTGCGCGCGGCCAGGTTCGCGGCTTCGGCGGCACCGACCTTGGCCGCCGAGGCGTCCCGGGACAACAAGGAATCAGGGGCGACAGCGGCGGCGTACACCAGCGGGCGTGCCAGTTCTATCCGGGTGACGGCGTCGGCGAGCAGATGCTTGATCGCCTGGTACTCGCCGATGAGCCGACCGTACTGGCTGCGCTGCTTCGCGTAGGCGGTCGAGGCGTCGAGCAGCCACTGCCCGGCCCCGAGCAGTTGCGCCGCGACGGCCAGCACCCCCAGATCGAACGCTCGTGCCGCATCGGCATCCAGGAGCCGTACTTCTCCGTCCACTGTGAACAGTCGACGGGCGGGGTCGATGGACCGGACGCGTTCGAGACGTGGGGTGACGACCTCACCGACCGCGCCGTCGTTCATGCTGAGCACCAGATCGGCGACGTCGGCGTCGAGCGCCAGCGGCACTTCCGGCGGCGCTTGCACGGTCGCGAGCAGTTCCCCTTCGGCGAGCGAGGACAGCCGCCGATCCGACGACGCGCCGAGCACGGTGGGCGCGACCACCACCGACTCGACCAGTGGTCCGGGCACGGCGTGGTACCCGAGCGCTTCGAACGCCACCACCACATCCACCGGCGTAGCGCCAAGACCGCCCGCCTCCTCGGGGACGAGCAGTGCCGGTACGCCGATTTCGGCCAGGCGGCGCAAGAGTTTCAAGCCGGGCTCATGGCGCCCTTCCGCCCACGCCCGCGCCACGCCGGGGGTGTCGGCGCCGGACAACAACTCGTGCAGGCTGGCCGAGAACTGCCGCTGTTCCGGGGAAAGCTGGAACCTCATCGCCGCGCCTCCCTCGGCAGCTTCAGCAACCGTTCCGCGATCGTGTTCCGCTGGATCTGATCCGTGCCGCCGTAGATCGGCCCGGCCAGCGAGAACAGATAGCCCGGCACCCAGCGCTCGTCGGTTTCCGCCGCCGGGCCGAGCAGATCGAGCGCCGTCTCGTGCAGTTCCACGTCGAGGTGTGACCAGAACAGCTTGTTCACACTGGACTCCGGGCCGAGTTCACCGCCGTCGGCGAGCCTGCTCAGCGTGCCGAAGGTGTAGAGCTGGTAGGCACGGGCACCGATCCAGGCGTCGGCGACCCGGCTCTCGGCCGAGGCGGGCCGGTCGGCGTCGACCCACAGGTCCACCAGCCGGTCGGCCGCGGCGAGGAACCGGCCGGGGCTGCGCAGCGACAGACCGCGTTCGTTGTTCGCCGTGGTCATCGCGACACGCCAGCCCTGCCCCGGCTCGCCGATCACGTCCTCATCAGGCACGAACACCCGATCGAGGAAGATCTCGGCGAAGCCCGGCTCACCGTCCAACTGCGGGATCGGGCGCACGGTGACGCCGTCGGCGCGGAGGTCGAACATGAAGTAGGTCAACCCGTGGTGGCGCTGCGCTTCCGGATCCGACCGGAACAGGCCGAACGCGCGATCCGCGAAGGCCGCCCGCGAACTCCAGGTCTTCTGCCCCGACAGCAGCCAGCCGCCGTCGGTGCGCACCGCGGTGCTGCGCAACGCGGCGATGTCGCTGCCTGCCTCGGGTTCGGACCAGGCCTGCGCCCACACCTGCTCACCGCGGGCCATCGGCGGCAGGATCCGGTCGCGCTGCTCCCGCGTGCCGTGCGCGAACAGGGTCGGCGCCAGCATGAAGATCCCGTTCTGGCTCACCCGCCCCGGAGCGCCCGCCGCGTAGTACTCCTCTTCGAACAGCAACCACTGCAACATCGACGCGTCGCGGCCGTGGTACTCACGCGGCCACGACACCACCGACAGCCGCGCCTCGGCGAGTTCGGCCTCCCACTCGCGGTGCCGCGCGAAACCCTCGGCGGTATCCATCGAGGCAAGCGCGGGCCGCGGAACGTGCTCGGCCAGCCATGCGCGCACCTCGTCACGGAAATTCGCCGACGCCTTGTCGATGTCCAGGTCCATCAAGCCCCCTTGTTCGCGTCCCGCATGGACCGCGCCGACTGCCCGCCGAGCGAGTCCGCCGAGGTTTCCGCGTTGTGCGCGTGGGCGAGGTGGTGCAGGCCGAACACGGAGTCCATTCCGGACCGCAGGCCCATCAGGTCTTCGGCCTGGTTGACCGCCTTCTTCGCCAGCGCCAGCCCGAACTGCGGCATCGCGGCGATCTTTTCGGCCAGTTCCATGGTGCGCTGTTCCAGCTCGGCGCGCGGCACGATCCGGTTGATCATGCCCCACTCCTTGGCCTGCTCGACACTGAACCGCTCACCGGTGAACAGGACCTCCTTCGCCGCGCGAGGACCCAGCACCCACGGGTGCGCGAAGTATTCGACGCCGGGAATGCCCATGCGCACCACCGGATCGGCGAAGAACGCGTCGTCGGCCGCCACAATGAGGTCGCACACCCACGCCAGCATCAGCCCGCCCGCGATGCACGCGCCCTGCACGCTGGCCACCATCGGCTTCGGGATCTCCCGCCACCGGCGGCACATTCCCAGGTACACCTCGGATTCCCGGGCGAAGCGCTGGTCGCCGCCCGCCCGGTCGGTGTGGTCCCACCACATCACCGCGCGCCGTTCGAAGGTGCGATCCACGTCCCGCTCCGGCGTGCCGATGTCGTGCCCGGCGGAGAAGTGCTTGCCCGCCCCCGCGAGCACGATCACCTTGACCTCGGCGTCGTCGACGGCTCGGGTGAAGGCGTCGTCGAGCGCGTACGTCATGGCCGAGTTCTGGGCGTTGCGGTAGTCGGGACGGTTCATCGTGACCACCGCCACCGGTCCCCGCCGCTCGTACCGGACGGCATCGGCGGACGCGCCGTTGACGCTCATTTCTTCTCCTCACTGAGCAGCCGCTTCAGCACCTTGCCGGAAGCGTTGCGGGGCAGTTCGTCCAGGAACTCGACGAACCGCGGAGTCTTGTAGTTGGCGAGCCGTTCGCGGCAGTAGTCGAGGACCGCCGACTCGGTCAGGCCGGTGCCGTCCCGGACGACGAATGCCTTGCCGACCTCGCCCAGCCGTTCGTCCGCCACGCCGACGACCGCGGCGTCACGCACCCCGGGCAGTTCCGTCAGGGCGTGTTCGATCTCGGCCGGGTAGACGTTGAACCCGCCGCAGATGTACATGTCCTTGAGGCGGCCGGTGATATTCAGGTTTCCGGCGTCGTCGAGCACGCCGAGATCGCCGGTGTGCAGCCAGCCGTGTTCGTCGACGGCCTTCGCGGTCGCCTCGGGGTCGTCGAGATAACCGAGCATCACGTTGGGGCCCCGGAGCACTACCTCACCCGGTGAGCCCGGTGAACCCGATGATCCCTGGATCGCCACCTCGAACCCCGCGGTCGCCCGGCCGGACGTGCTCGCCACCAGTTCCGCGTCGTCCCCCGGCCGGCACATCGTCACCACCACCGCCTCGGTGAGGCCGTAGGCGGTCAGCACGGTGTCGAACCCGAGGTCGCCGCGCATGCGCCGGACGAGCGACGCGGGAACGGTGGCGGCACCGGTGACGGCCAGGCGCAACGACGAGAGGTCGCGGTCCGCCCTGGTCGGCTCGTGCAGCAACGACTGGAAGACGGTCGGGGCGCCGGGCAGGACCGAGATCCGCTCACGCTCGATCACCTCCAGCGCCGAAGCGGCGTTGAACACCGCCCGCGGCACGATGGTCGCCCCGGTCAGCAGGCCGACCACGATCCCGGCTTTGTACCCGAAGCTGTGGAAGAACGGATTGATCACCAGGTAGCGGTCGTCCGCGGTGACCGCACCGCAGTCCGCCCACGCGGCGGCGACGGCCACGACCTGGCGGTGCGCCGACAGCACGCCCTTGGACCGGCCGGTGGTGCCCGAGGTGAACAGGATGTCGCTGACGTCGTCCGGCGCGACGGCGTCCGCGCGCTTCTCGACCTCGGAAACTGGAACACGTTCCGCCAGCTCCAGGAACTCGTCCCAGCCGAGCGTGCCGGGCACCGGCCGGTGCGGTTCCTCCAGCGGAACCCGTACCACGGTCTCCAGGTCGGGGAGGTCGGACGCGGTGGCGCGGATCGCGGCGTACCGGTCGGCGCCGAGGAAGTCCGCCGCCACGACAAGTGCGCGGACCCGGCCGCGGACCAGCAGATCCACCGTCTCGGCCGCGGTGAACCGGGTGTTGACCGGCACCAGTACCGCGCCCGCGTAGTGCGCCCCCAGCGCGCCGAGCACCCAGTGGTGGGTGTTGGGCAGATTGATCGCGACACGGTCACCCGGCCGGATCCCGCACGCGGCAAAAGCCCGCGCCACCTGCTGGACACGGTGCAGAAGCCGGGTGAAGTCGAGCCGGAGCACGCCGTCGACCAGCGCTTCCGCGGTACCGAATCTGGCCGAGGCGTCCCGCAGGACGGCGGGGATCGTCGTCTGCCCCATCGCACCTTCCCCTGGACCGAGAAATTAGAACGTGTTCTTATTATGCTAGCGCACCGGCGCCGTTCCCGGGACGACACAGAGGAGGCACGCGTGGACCACGGCGGATCCGGCCTGGCGCGGTTCCGCCGCGAGGTGGCGGACTGGCTCGGCGACAACCTGACCGGCGAGTTCGCGCAGTTGCGCGGACTGGGTGGTCCGGGACGGGAACATGAGGCGTTCGACCTGCGCCTGGCCTGGGAACGCCATCTGGCGGCCGCTGGCTGGACGGGGGTGGGCTGGCCGACCGAGTTCGGTGGCCGCGGCCTGTCCCTCGACGAACAGGTCGCCTTCCACGAGGAGTACGCGGCCGCCGGCGCGCCGGCCAGGGTGAACCACATCGGCGAGCAGTTGCTCGGCCCGACCCTGATCGCGTTCGGCACGCCGGGGCAGCAGGCCCGGTTCCTGCCGAAGATCCTTGCCGTCGAAGAACTCTGGTGCCAGGGGTATTCCGAGCCCGGCGCCGGATCCGACCTCGCCGCCGTGTCGACCTCCGCCGTCCGCGACGGTGACGACTGGGTGATCAACGGCCAGAAGATCTGGACGTCGCTGGCGCACGTGGCCGACTGGTGCTTTGTCGTGGCGCGGACCGAAGCGGGCTCGAAGCGGCACCACGGCCTGTCCTACCTGCTGGTGCCGTTGCGCCAGGAGGGCGTCACCGTACGCCCGATCGTGCAGCTGACCGGCACCTCGGAGTTCAACGAGGTGTTCTTCGACAACGCGCGCACCGCCGCCGAGCTGGTGGTCGGCGAACCCGGCGACGGCTGGCGGATCGCCATGGCCACGCTCGGCTTCGAACGCGGGGTGTCGACGCTGGGCCAGCAGATCGGTTTCCGGCGCGAGCTGGACGGTGTCGTCGCCGAGGCCAAGCGGACCGGCACCTACGACGATCCGCTGCTGCGGGCCGACCTGGCGCGGGCGCGCATGGGCTTGCGGGTGCTGCGCGCGCACGCGTTGCGCACGCTGGGCCGCGACGCCGGGCCGGAGGTCGCCGTCGGCAAACTGCTGTGGGCGCAATGGCATCGCGGCCTCGGCGAACTGGCCATGCGCGCTCGCGGCGCTCGCTCGCTGGTGGGCGATGGCGCCGAACTGGACGAGTGGCAGCGGCTGTTCCTGTTCACCCGCGCCGACACCATCTACGGCGGCTCCGACGAGATCGAACGCAACATCATCGCCGAGCGCGTGCTCGGCCTGCCGAGGGAGGCGCGTCAGTGACCCCGCAGACCCCGCAGATCCCCGAATACCCGCCCGGCCACGACCTGCTCGCGGGCAAGGTCGTGGTGATCACCGCCGCGGCGGGCACCGGCATCGGCTCGGCCGTGGCGAAACGCTGCCTCGAAGAAGGCGCGAGCGTGGTGATCAGCGACTGGCACGAACGCCGCCTCGCGGAGAAGGCGGCCGAACTCGCCGAACTCGGCAAGGTGCACGCGATCGCCTGCGACGTCACCAACGAGGACCAGGTCCAGGCGCTGATCTCCGGCGCGGCCGGTCACTTCGGCCGGATCGACGTGATGATCAACAACGCCGGGCTCGGTGGTACGAAGTCCGTGCTGGAGATGACCGACGACGAATGGTCTCGCGTTCTCGACATCACCCTGACCGGCACGTTCCGCTGCACCCGCGCGGCGCTGCGCAAGTTCACCGAGCAGGGCGGCGGCGGGGCGATCGTGAACAACGCGTCGGTGATCGGCTGGCGCGCCCAGGCCGGTCAGGCGCACTACGCCGCCGCGAAGGCCGGGGTGATGGCGCTGACCCGCTGCTCGGCACTCGACGCCGCCGAGCACGGCATCCGGATCAACGCGGTCGCGCCCAGCCTGGCCATGCACCCGTTCCTGGCCAAGGTGACCAGCGACGAACTCCTGCACGACCTCGAGCAACGCGAAGCGTTCGGCCGCGCGGCCGAACCGTGGGAAGTCGCCAACGTCATGGTCTTCCTCGCCAGCGACTACGCCGGCTACCTCACCGGCGAAGTCGTCTCCGTCAGCAGCCAGCACCCCTAGGAGCTTTCGTGCCCGAAGCCTTTCTCATCGACGCGGTCCGCACGCCCGTCGGACGGCGTGGTGGCGCGCTGTCCGGCTGGCACTCGGCCGATCTCGGTGCCCACGTCATCAAAGCCCTCGTCGAGCGCACCGGCGTCGACCCGGCGCTGGTCGACGACGTGATCCTCGGCTGCACCGACACCCTCGGCCCCCAGGCCGGCAACATCGCGCGCACCTGCTGGCTCGCCGCGGGATTTCCGCACCACGTGCCCGGGGTGACCGTGGACCGGCAGTGCGGCTCGAGCCAGCAGGCCGTGCACTTCGCCGCGCAGGCCGTGTTGTCCGGCACGCAGGACGCGGTACTGGCGGGCGGCGTGCAGAACATGAGCCGCATCCCGATCAGCGCCGCGATGCTCGCCGGCTGGGAATACGGCTTCGACAACCCGTTCTCCGGCTCGAAGGGCTGGCAAGAACGGTACGGCGCCGCCGAAGTCTCGCAGTTCCGCAGCGCCGACATGATCGCCGAGCACTGGGGCATCACCCGCGAAGTGATGGAGTCCTACGCACTGGCCAGCCACCAGCGCGCCCTCGCCGCCATCGACGAAGGACGATTCGACGCCGAGATCGTCCCGGTCGACGACTTCCGCCACGACGAAGGCCCCCGCCGCGACACCAGCCTGGAACGCATGCGCGGCCTCAAGCCGCTCAGCGAAGGCTCACGGCTGACCGCCGCGGTCGCCAGCCAGATCTCCGACGGTGCGAGCGCCGCCCTGATCGCGTCCGAATCATTCGTCACCGAACACGGGCTCACCCCCCGGGCGCGCATCCACCACCTCTCGGTGCGCGCCGCCGACCCGATCTGGATGCTGACCGGCCCCATCCCGGCCACCGCGCACGCTCTGCGCAAAACCGGACTGTCCATCGAGGACATCGACCTGTTCGAGGTCAACGAAGCCTTCGCCAGCGTCGTACTGGCCTGGCTCGACGAAACCGGCGCGGACCCGGCCAAGGTCAACGTCAACGGCGGCGGCATCGCACTCGGCCACCCGATCGGGGCGACCGGCACCAAACTGCTGGCCACCCTGCTGCACGAACTGGAACGCCGCGGCGGCCGCTACGGCCTCCAGACCATGTGCGAGGGCGGCGGCACCGCCAACGTCACCATCATCGAGCGGCTCTGACGATCAGGCCGCGTCGCGGAGTTTCGGCAGGACGTCTTCGGTGAACTGGGTCAGGAAGCGTTCCTGGTCGTGGCCGGGGCCGTGGAAGACGAGGTGGTTCAGCCCGGCGTCGAGGTACGGCTTGATCTGGGCCATCGCCTCGTCCGGGTCGGAGGCGACGATCCACCGCTTGGCGACCTGGTCGATCGGCAGTTCGTCGGCCAGGCGCTCCATCTCCTCGGCCGAGGACACGCTGTGCTTCTGCTCCGGGGTCAGCGACAGCGGCGCCCAGAACCGGGTGTTGGCCAGCGCGAGTTCCGGGTCCCGGTCGTAGGACAGCTTGATCTCGATCATCCGGTCGATCCCGGCCGGGTCCCGGCCCGCGGCCTCGGCCCCGTCCGCCACCGCGGGCAGCAGTTTCCCGGTGTAGAGGTCCATGCCCTTGCCCGAGGTGCAGATGAAGCCGTCCCCGGCGCGGCCGGCGTACTTGGCCACCACCGGCCCGCCCGCCGCGACGTACACCGGCACCGGCTGCTCCGGCCGGTCGTAGATCTTGGCGTTGACCAGGGTGTAGTAGTCGCCGTCGAAGGAGACGTCGTCGCTGGTCCACAGCTCGCGCATCAGCCGGATCGCCTCGCGCAGCCGCGCGAACCGCTCCTTGAACTCCGGCCACTCGCGCCCGGACACGGCGATCTCGTTGAGCGCCTCGCCGGTGCCCACCCCGAGGATCACGCGGCCGTTCGACAGCAGCGACATGGTGGCGAAGGCCTGCGCGATCACCGCCGGGTTGTAGCGGAAGGTCGGGGTGAGCACGCTCGTGCCGATCTGCACCCGGCTGGTCCGCTCGGCCACGGCCGCCATCCAGGCCGGCGCGAACGGGGCGTGCCCGCCCTCGTGCCGCCACGGCAGGAAGTGGTCCGACACCATCACCGAGTCGAGACCCAGTTCCTCGGCGCGCACGGCGTATTCGACCAGATCCCGCGGCCCGAACTGCTCCGCGGACGCCTTGTAACCGACCTTCAGCCGCACGACTGCCCTTCCGTTTCCCGGCCCAGCCGCCGCAGGATCTCCTCCGCCTTGGCCACCGTCGACTCGACTATCTCCGCCACCGTCGGCAGGTCGTCGATCATGCCGACGACCTGACCCGACGCTAGCACTCCCGCGTCGGTACGCCCTTCGACGAGCCCGGCGCGCAGCAGCATCGGGGTGTTGGCGGCCATCACGAGCTGGCTCCAGGACAGGTCGTTGCCGTGCTTCATGGCCAGGCCCTCACGCACCATGGCGGGCACCGACAGGCCGGTGATCCGGCGGAACCGCAGCGCGTTGCGGACCGCCTGGGCGGTGCCGCGGACCCGGCCGGTCCGCTCCAGCTTCTCCACCAGCTCGGTGCGCAGGACCCGGTGCGGCATGCCGTCGACGCGCCTGGTCACCACCGTGCCGCTCAAGCCCTGCTCCAGGTACTGGCGCTTGACCTCGTCCGGCACCGTGCTCTCCTTGCTGAGCAGGAACCGCGTGCCCATCGCGACCCCGGCCGCGCCGTAGGCCAGCGCCGCGGCCAGCCCCCGGCCGTCGTAGAAACCACCGGCCGCGACCACCGGGATGTCGACCGCGTCCAGCACCGACGGCAGCAGCAGCGTGGTCGCCACTCCCCCGGTGTGCCCGCCACCCTCGCCACCCTGCACGATCACCGCGTCGGCGCCCCACGCGGCGACCTTCTCCGCGTGCCGCGCGGCACCGATCGACGGGATCACCACGACCCCGTGGTCGGCGAGCTTCGCGATCATCTCCTTGCGCGGCGCCAGCGCGAAGGAGGCCACCTTGACCCCGGTGCGGATCAGCAGGTCGACGCGCTCCCCGGCGTCCGCCGCGTCGGCACGCAGGTTGACGCCGAACGGCTTGGCGGTGCGCAGCTTCACTTCCGCGATCGCGGTTTCGAGTTCGCGATAGGTCATCGTGGCCGAGGCCAGGATGCCCAGCCCGCCCGCCTCGGCGGTCGCCGAGACCAGCCGGGGACCGGCGACCCAGCCCATGCCGGTCTGCACGACCGGGTGCTCGACACCGACCAGCCGGGTCAGCGCGGTGTCCAGGCTCATGCCGGAACTTCCTTGTCCCGCAAGCCTTTCGGGTCGAGCACCTCGCGGATCAGGCGAAGTTCCTCCGCGGTCGGCTCGCGGCTGGTCACCGCGGACCCGAAATCGAGTTCGAACGAGGTCGCTTCGGTGACTTCTTCCGGGGTAACGCCGGGGTGCAGCGACACCACTCGCATGGAGTGGTCCGGCGTGGCGAAGTCGAACACGCCCAGGTTCGTCACCACCTGGTGCACGTCGTGGAACCGGGTGGCGGCGGGCCCCGCCTTCGCGGCGTTGTCGTAGCCCACCCCGGAAACGACGTCGACGCTGTCGACAAAAACCCGGGTGCTGTGCCGCGGCACCCAGTAGCTCGTCCGGTGGTTGATCGTGTTGCCCGGCGCCCCGCGCACCCCGAGCAGCTGCTTCTTCGGCTGGGCGTGCGCCCCGATCGCCGAGATGTTCTGGTTGCCGAACCGGTCGATCTGGTTGGCGCCCATCACCACATGCCGCCGCCCGTGCGGAACGATCGTGTCGAGCATCTTCCGGAACGGCTGCCAGCCCTCGACCACACCGTCGGTGGTCATCAGGTAGGCCTCGCCGTCCGACATCAGCAGATCGGGCTCGAAGGTCAGGCGCGCCAGCCTCGCCCCGAGCGATGGGATCAGGCCCATCGGACTGGCCACGATCTCCCCGTCACCGCGGAACATCTCGGCCACCGCGACAACGGCGGTCTCGGCCCTGGTCGCGCTCATGCCGCCTCCGCCTCGAACTTGTCCACTTCGGACAGATACTCCCGCTCGCCCGCCGACAGGAACCGGTCCACGAAACCCGGCCACGCGTCGAGATCCTTCGCGCAGGCCACGTAGTGCCGCTGAAACACTTCGTCACGGCCGTAGTCCGGCACCGCCGTGGTGAAATGCGCGCCACGCGGTGCCTCCACCACGCCGTCCACCGCACCGCGGTTGAGCAACAGCGACTGCACCGGCCCGCCCGCGGTCAGCTCCGGGGTGTCGACGATCTTTTCCACCGACACGAAGCGCTTCTTGGCCGCCAGGCAGAACAGATCGTCGAAGTACGGATCCGGACCCAGGTATTGCGCGTTGCCGCGGGCGTCGGCGCGGTTGAGGTGCACCAGAGCGACGTCGAGTTCCTGCGCGGGCACCGCGACCAGTTCCTCACCATCCGGATACGGCGAGCGAACGGTCCGCAAGCCGGGATTGACCCGCATCACGTCGGAACCCAGCCCGGCGCGCAGCGGCAAGAACGGCAGGCGCTGCGCCGCCGCGGACAGCGCCGCGCCGAACATCCCCTCGTCGTACTCGGTCACGTCGATGGCCCCGGTCTCACGCGCCCGGCCGAACCACGGGTCGAAGGGGACCGAGTCGAGCGTGACGAACCCGAACACCACCCGGGACACCTTGCCCGCCGCGCACAGCAGCCCCACGTCGGGACCGCCGTAGGAAACCACGGTGAGGTCGCGGACCGGGGTCCGCAGGATCGCGCGCACCAGAGCCATCGGCTTGCGCCGCGAGCCCCAGCCGCCGATGCCGATGGTCATGCCGTCGGTGAGTTCGGCGGCCACCTCGTCGGCGGTCATTGTTTTGTCAGCCATGTCCGTCCTTCAGAAACGCCTCGCGGGCGACGTCGGCCGCGCCGAGCAGGTTCAGCTCGAAGGTGAACCCCTGCTCGAACCGGTAACTGCGATGTACCTGCTGGGTGTCGATGCCGTTCAGGGCCTCTTTCGCCGCGCGGATGACCCTCGGGTCCTTCTTCGCGATGTCACGCGCGAGCACGAGCGCGGCCTCGTCGAGTTCGGCACGCGGCACCACCTCGTAGACCGAACCGTGCGCCCGCAGCTCCTCGGCGGTGATCCTGCGCGCCGTGAAATACAGCGTCCGCATCAGGTGCTGCGGCACGAGCCTGGCCAGATGCGTCGCCGCCCCCAGAGCGCCGCGTTCGACTTCGGGCACCCCGAACGTCGCGTCGTCCGAAGCGACCACCACATCCGCGTTCCCGACCAGGCCGACACCTCCGCCCAGGCAGAAACCGTGCACCGCCGCGATCACCGGGACCGCGCAGTCGTAGACCGCGCCGAAAGCCGCGTAACAGCCGCGATTGGCCCCGACCAGCGCGTCGTAGCCTTCGCTGCGCTGGATCTCCTTGATGTCGACACCGGCGTTGAAGCCCCGGCCTTCCGCACGGAGCACGACAACGTGTACTTCCGGGTCCTCGCCCGCTTTCCGGATCGCTTCCGCCAGATCGAACCAGCCCCGCACCGGCAGCGCGTTCACCGGCGGATAGTCGACCGTGACGACCTCGATGGTGCCGTCGACGCGTTTTGTCAGGATCCCCATCAGCTCGCTCCGTAGACCGGCTCGGGCTCCGGCACACGCTCGAGCAAGTCGGCCACCACCGGCCCCAGCTCGGCGGGTTCCCAGCGCTCCCCCTTGTCCACCGACGGCCCGTGCCGCCAGGACTGGGCGATCGACACCTTCCCGCCCTCGACCTCGAACACCCGGCCGGTCACCGAACGCGAATCCTCACTGCCGAGCCACACGACCAGCGGCGAGATGTTCTCCGGCGCCATCGCGTCGAAACCGTCGTCGGGCGCCGCCATGGTCTCCGCGAACACCTCCTCGGTCATCCGCGTCCGCGCGGCAGGCGCGATCGCGTTGACCGTGACGCCATACCGCGCCAACTCGGCCGCGGCCACCACCGTCAAACCCGCGATGCCCGCCTTCGCCGCCGAGTAGTTGACCTGCCCGACACTGCCCAGCAACCCCGCACCCGAACTGGTGTTGATCACCCGCGCACTCGGCACCCGGCCCGCCTTCGCCTCGGCACGCCAGTGCTCTGCGGCATGCCGCAACGGCGCGAAATGGCCCTTCAGATGCACCCGGACGACCGCGTCCCACTCGTCCTCGCCGAGATTGACCAGCATCCGGTCGCGGACGAAGCCCGCGTTGTTCACCAGCACGTCCAGCCCGCCGAAGTGCTCCACCGCCGTCCGCACCAGATTCCGGGCGCCCGCGAAGTCCGCGACGTCGTCGGTGTTGGCCACAGCCTTTCCGCCCAGCGCCTCGATCTCCGCCACCACCTGCGCGGCAGGCCCCTCACCAGTGGCCGCCCCGTCCAGCGCCACCCCGACGTCGTTGACCACCACCTGCGCGCCCTCGGCAGCGAACGCCAACGCGTGCGCCCGCCCGATGCCGCGCCCCGCGCCGGTCACGATGACCACGCGGTCCTGGCACAACCTGCTCACGAATCCTCCCGATGGTTGACGTCGGTCGCGGCGTGGAACGCGGGCATCTCGCCGCCGCCGTGCACCTGGAGCGTGGCCCCGGAGACATAGGACGCGAGGCCGGAAGCGAGGAACGCGGCGCACGCACCGACCTCCTCCGGCTCGGCCAGCCGCCCCAACGGCACCGTCTTGCCCACCGCCTCGACCGCCGCTTCGCTGCCGTAGTGCAGGTGGGCCTGCTCGGTACGCACCATGCCCACGTCCAGCGCGTTGACCCGGACCCGCGGCGCCCATTCGACGGCCAGGCTGGCCGTCAGGTTGTCCAGGCCCGCCTTGGCCGCGCCGTAGGCCGCGGTCCCCGGCGACGGCCTGGTCCCGCTCACGCTCGAAATCATCACGATCGAGCCGCCGCCGTCCTGGCCCTGCATCACCGCGTTGGCCTGCTGCGCGACCAGCAACGGCGCCAGCAGGTTCAGCTGCACGATCTTGTCGTGCAACCGCGGCGAGGCGTCGGCGGCCCGCACGAACGGACTGCCCCCGGCGTTGTTCACCACCACGTCGAGGCGACCGTGCCCGGTGACGATCCGCTGCACCATGGCCGCCACCTGGTCGGGCTCCCGGACGTCACACGCGATGAACTCCGCACCCGCCAACGGCGTCTCCGGCTCGCGTCGAGCACAGGTCACCACGTGGGCGCCGTGGGCGAGAAAGACCCTGCTGATGCCCAGACCCACCCCGCGCACACCACCGGTGACCAGCACCACCGTGCCGGCCAGTCCCAGATCGGTCTTCAACGGCGCACCACCTTCCAGCACAAAACTAGAACACGTTCTCACTTTGAACAAGTCGCCGACCGATGGTTGCCCGAACATATCAACGCACGTTAGATTGACGAACATGAGCGACGACCGGTGCGAACTGCTGTGCATCGACTTCGACCACGCCGAGGCCCTGCGCGCCGCACTGCCCGACGTCGAGGCGATCACGCGCCGGGCGGAACGGCTGCGAGCACTGGCGGACCCGACCCGGCTGCGGGTCGCGCACGCCCTGCACGCCGGTACCGAACTGTGCGTGTGCGACCTGGCGTGGATCGTCGGCTCGTCGCAGGGGCTGGTCTCGCACCACCTGCGCCAGTTGCGCTCGGCCGGGCTGGTCACTTCCCGCCGGGACGGCAAGCTGGTGATGTACCGGCTGACCCCGATCGGACAGCACACGCTCACCGCGACGGTCCCCGCGGCGGAGGTGGACCCGGCATGAGCGCCGACTGCTGTGCCACCGACGACCGGAACGACGAGCACAACGAGAACGAGACGCCGCAGAAACTTTGGCAGGTCAGGGAAATCCAGCTCGCCGCGGCCGCCGGAATACTGCTGGCCGCCGGTTTCGCCGCCGGGTGGCTGGGCTCGCCGGTCATCGAGACCGTGCTGCACCTGCTCGCGGCCGCCACCGGCGGAGTCACCTTCGTGCCCGGCACCGTGCGGGCGCTGTGGCGGCGCCGAATCGGGGTCGGCACCCTGATGACCATCGCGCTGATCGGCGCGCTGATCCTGGGACAGTTCGCCGAAGCCGCGATGCTGGCGTTCCTGTTCTCGATCAGCGAAGCGCTGGAGGACTACTCCCTCTCGCGCACCCGCCGCGGCCTGCGCGCCCTGCTCGCCCTGGTGCCCGAACAGGTCCGGGTACTGCGCGACGGCGGCGAGGTGACCATCGCCCCCGCCGAACTCCGCATCGGCGGGGTGATGGTGGTGCGCGCCGGGGAACGCCTCGCCAGCGACGGCACCGTCCGAGAAGGACAGTCCAGTGTGGACACATCGGCCATCACCGGGGAATCCGTCCCGCTGGAGATCGGGCCCGGGGACACGGTGTTCGCCGGATCGATCAACGGAACCGGCGTGCTCACCGTCGAAGCCACCGCCACGGTGCGGGACAACTCACTGGCCAAGGTGGTGCGCATCGTCGAAGACGCCCAGCAGCGCAAGGGCACCCGTCAGCGCATCGCCGACCGCGTCTCCCGGCCACTGGTGCCCGGCATCATGATCCTCGCGCTGCTCATCGGCGGCCTGGGCGCGGTGCTCGGCGACCCGGCCACCTGGATCGAGCGGGCACTTGTCGTGCTCGTCGCCGCGGCACCCTGCGCACTGGCGATCTCGGTGCCGGTCACCGTGATCGCCGCCGTTGGCGCGGCCAGCCGGTTCGGCGTGCTGGTCAAAGGCGGCGCCGCCCTCGAAGCACTCGGCGCGGTACGCACCGTCGCACTCGACAAAACCGGCACCCTGACCCGCAACGCGCCCACCGTCACCGAGATCGTGCCCGCCGAAGGCATCACGGCCGACCGGGTGCTCGCGGTGGCCGCGGCGCTCGAAGCCCGCAGCGAGCACCCGCTCGCCGCTGCCATCCTCGCCGCCGCACCCGCCCACCAGCCCGCCCGCGACCTGGTCACCGTGCCCGGCGCGGGGCTGGAAGGCATGGTCGACGGAGCACCGGCCCGGCTCGGCAAGCCCACCTGGATCGAGCCCGGCCCGCTCCAGTCCGAGGTGACCCGGTTGCAGGAAGCCGGCACCACCGTCGCGGTCATCGAGCACGCCGGAACCGTGCTCGGCCTCATCGGCATCCGCGACGAACTCCGCCCCGAAGCCGCCGACACCGTGCGCGCACTGCGCGGCATGGGCCTGCGCGTGGTCATGCTCACCGGGGACAACACCCGCACCGCGACCGCACTGGCCGCCCAAGCCGGGCTCGACCCCGCCGACGTCCACGCCGAACTGCACCCCGAGGACAAAGCCCGCCTCATCACCGAACTCCGCGGCCGCGGCGGCATCGCCATGGTCGGCGACGGCGTCAACGACGCCCCCGCACTGGCCACCGCCGACACCGGCATCGCCATGGGCGCCATGGGCACCGACGTCGCCATCGACACCGCCGACATCGCCCTCATGGGCACCGACCTGCGCCACCTGCCCCAGGCAGTGGCCCACGCCCGCCACGCCCGCACGATCATGCTGCAGAACATCGGCCTGTCCGCCGCGATCGTGCTCACCCTCGTCCCGCTCGCCGCCATCGGCGTCCTCGGCCTGGCCACCGTGGTCTTCATCCACGAACTCGCCGAAGTCTTCGTCATCGGCAACGGCGTCCGCGCCGGACGACTCCGCCCACTACCCGGAACGGCGAAACCCGAACCCGCCACCGCCAAGGTGGCATGGTCCCGGCCCTCGGGGACAGTCGCCTAGTGTCCTGAGTTGTTAATTCGTGTGCAGTAGCGTGCGATGGAGTCGAGGATCTGGTCGGCGGTTTTGGTCCAGACGTAGGGTCGTGGGTCGTCGTTCCAGGTTTCGATCCAGGCGCGGATGTCGCGGTTGAGTGCGCGGACGCTGGTGTGGCTCGCGCGTTGGAGTTTCTTGGTCGTGAGTTCGGAGAACCAGCGTTCGACGAGGTTGAGCCAGGAACTCGACGTCGGGGTGAAGTGCACGACGAAGCGCGGATGACTGGCCAGCCAGCGTTTGATCACCGGGGTCTTGTGGGTCGAGACGTTGTCCATCACCAAGTGCACCGCCAGTTCGGCGGGCACTTCTTTGTCGATGGCGGTCAGGAATTTCTTGAACTCGATCGCGCGGTGGCGTGCGTGCAGCCGGCCGATGACCTTGCCGGTGGTGATGTCCAGTGCCGCATACAGGCTGGAGGTGCCGTGCCGGGTGTAGTCGTGCGTGGCGCGCTGCGGCGTGCCGGGCAGCATCGGCAGAACCGGAGCGGTGCGGTTGAGCGCCTGGATCTGGGACTTCTCGTCCACGCACAGCACCACCGCCCGCTCCGGCGGAGCGAGATAGAGCCCGGCGACGTCTTTGACCTTGTCCACGAACAACGGGTCCTTGGACAACTTCCATGATTCACGGCGATGCGGCTGCAGGCCGAACGCGTTCCAGATCCGCGTCACCGCGGTCTGGGTCAACCCCGACTCCGCGGCCATCGACCGGGTCGACCAGTGCGTGGCATTCGCGGGCGCCGACTCCAGTGTCGCGGTGATCACTGCCTCGACCTGCTCATCGGTGATCGTGCGCGGACGCCCAGGACGTGCCTCGTCCAGCAACCCATCCAGCCGGTCGGTCACGAACCGCGACCGCCACTTCGCCACCGTCGCCCGCGTAATCCCCAACTCCGCGGCGATCTCGCTGTTCGAGCCACCTTCGGCGCACCGCAACACAATCCGGGCCCGCAAGGCCAGCGCCTGCGCCGTCTTCCGGCGCCGCGTCCAGCACCGCAACATGCCCGCCTCGTCCTCGGACAACACCAACTCGGGCAGCTTCGGGTTCGGCATGCCACCGAACCCTACGCCTGCACACGAACTAACGACTCAGGACACTAGGCGCTGTCCTGCAAGTCTTCTCGATGGGCTTCGTGATCCAGGGGCCGCCTGGGCGCGAAGACCGCGAGCGTGACTTGCAGGACGGCGCCTAGGCGAGGTCGAGGATCGCGCGGGCGCCGCGGAAGAGTTCGTCTCGGAGTTCGGCGTCGGGTGCGTCGGCGAACTGGCTGATCGGGTCGGTGGCGGCGGCGAAGGCCTGCGCCGCGCGCAGCCGCGCGCGCCAGTCGGCGTCCGGGCCGGCGAGCAGTTCGATCGCCCGGTCCACGGTGGTGACCACCCTGGCCACCACCCGCGTCGAGTCGTCGCTGTAGACCGAGGCGTCCCGTAGCAGCAGCCGCATGACGTCCCGGTGGTCGACGATCACGTCGATGCAGCCGCGCAGGACACGACGGCGGCCCTCGGCCGGATCACGCTCGGCCGCCGCGGCGTCGATCACCGCGGCCAGTTCGCCGATCGGCGTGCTGATCAGGCTGTCCAGTATTTCGGCCTTGCTGGCGAAATGGTGGTACAGCGACGGTTTGGCGATGCCCAGCCGCTCCGCGATCTCCCGCATCGTGGCCGCTCGATAGGTGTGCGTGCCGAACAGCTCGCACGCCGCCGCCAGGATCTTCTCGCGGGTGCCGCCCGCCTCCAGCCTGCTCACCGCGTCATCCTAACCCGTTGCCTACCTTCCGGTCGGTCGAGTAGCCTACCGACCGGAAGGTAGGCAACCGGAGAGGTAGGTCACGATGACCATCAGCGGCACGAACGCATCGGATTTCGACGCGGTCAGGGAGTGCTTCGAGCGGAACTTCAGCGAACGCGGGGAGGTCGGTGCGGCGGTCGCGGTGCTGTACAAGGGAGAACCGGTGGTCGACCTGTGGGGCGGCGTGGCCGATCCCGAGTCGGGGCAGCCGTGGCGGCGCGACACGGTCGCCTCCATCGCGTCCACCACCAAGGCGATGGTGGCGATCAGCGTCCTGCACCTGGCCGACCGCGGTGAACTGGACCTCGACCGCCCGGTCGCGGACCACTGGCCCGCCTTCGCCGCCGAGGACAAAGCGGGAATCACCCTCCGGATGGTGCTCACGCACCGGTCCGGCGTGGTGTCGCTGGCCCACCAGCCGGTGACCTACCAGGGACTTCTCGACGGCACCCCGGTCTTCGACGCGATCGCCACCGCGCGTCCACAATGGACGCCCGACACCGCGCACGGTTATCACGGGGTGACCTTCGGCCACCTGCTCAGCGCGGTGATCGAGCAGGTCACCGGGCAGCGGGCCGGGGCCTACTTCGCCAACGCCATCGCCGGGCCGCTCGGCCTGGACTGCTTCATCGGCCTGCCCGCCGCCGAACTGCCCCGGCTGGCGAAGCTGGTACTGCCCGCCGATGCGGAGAGCGTGCAACTCGGCAGCCAGGTCCCCGGGTTGCTGCCGCTGTACGAGGCACTCGGTGCCCCGGATTCCCTGACGTACCAAGCACTTTACGGGAGCATGCAGATCGGCTGGGAGGAAGCGACCGATCCGAAGTTCGCACTGGCGGAGGCACCGTCCACGGACGGAACCGCATCCGCGGCCGGCCTCGCGAAGCTGTTCGCGGCGACCATCGGCGAGGTGGACGGGATCCGCCTGTTCGGCCCCGCGCTCGCCGCGGAAGCGGGCCGGGTCCAGTCCAGCGGGACGGACCAGGTGCTGCGGATCCGCACGGACTGGGGCCTCGGCTTCATGGTTCCCGGCGGCCCGTTCGTCCCCCATCGACTCCCGGCGGGCAGCTTCGGGCACGGCGGGGCGACCGGCTCGTTCGCGTTCGCCGACCCGGCCGGCGGGATCGCCTTCGCCTACACCCCCAACCGGGGCTCCGAACTGCTGGAGGGCAACGATCTCCGCGTCAACGATCTGGTCGACGCCGTCTATCGGAGCCTGCGCGCCTGACCACGGTGACGCCTGCTCTTCGGGAAGGTCACTCGAGCGCCGCGAGGGCGTTGTGGATGCCCTGTTCCAGGATGTCGTCGGCGAGCTGCCGGTCGGCCAGGGCGCGGGAGAGTTGCAGCGTCCCGATCATCAGGGCGTAGACACCGAGGACCTTGGTGCGCGCCGACCGCGGATCGTCCGGCGCCAGCCGGGCGGCGAGGTCGTCGACGAACTCGAGCACGCTGTCGGTGTAGGCCCGTTTGGTCGGGTCCGCGCACCGGCCGATCTCGTCGAGGAGGGCGGCCGACGGGCAGCCCTCCTCCGGGTTGTCGCGGTGCTCGGGCGAGAGGTACGTGCGCACGAGCTGCTCGAGGCCCTCGCGGCCGGGCGCGAGGGCCTCGAACCGTTCGCGCTGCTCGCGCAACTGGTCGGAGACCGCGGTGGCGACCAGGTCCTCCTTGGATTCGAAGTGGGCGTAGAAGGCGCCGTTGGTCAGCCCGGCGTCCTTCATCAGCGTGGCGACCCCGGAACCGTCGATGCCGTCGCGCTTGAACCGGCGGCCCGCCGTCTCGATGATCCGCCGCCGGGTCGCCAGCTTGTGTTCTTTCCCGTACCGCACCACGCGCTCCTCCACTCGCCGCCACCCATGTTAGTACGATCATAATCTAAATCCGCCCGACCTCTTGCTCCCAGCCCTCGGCCGTGCTTATGGTAGTACGGTCATAATCCAATGGGTTGGGAGCCACGATGACCACGACCAGGCCGGTAGCGCTCGTGACGGGCGCCTCCTCCGGCATCGGCATGACCTTCCTTGCCCTCGACGTGACCAGCGACGAGTCGGTCGGCGGATTCGTGCCCAATCCGTTCGGCAGGAGCGTTCGCAAGCTCAACCGGATGGCGGGCTGACATGCGGGCCTTCATCGTCGATCGCTACGGAACCGGCGACCTCCGGGCGGGCGAGGTGCCGGAGCCCGAGGTGGGCGCGCACGACGTGCTGGTCCAGGTCCACGCGGCGGGCGTCAACGTCCTGGATGCCAAGATCAGGAAGGGCGAGTTCAAGCTCGTCCTGCCCTACCGGACGCCGTTCGTGCTGGGCAACGACGTGGCCGGCGTGGTGGTCCGGGTCGGTGCCCGGGTGCGGAAGTTCAAGCCGGGCGACGAGGTCTACGCGCGGCCGGACAAGGACCGGATCGGCACCTTCGCGGAGTTCATCGCCATCGGCGAAGACGATCTGGCGATCAAGCCGGAGCGGCTGACGATGGCGGAAGCCGCCTCGATTCCGCTGGTCGGCCTGACCGCCTGGCAGGCGCTGGTGGAAATCGCCGAGCTGCGGGAAGGGCAGAAGGTCTTCATCCAGGCCGGTTCCGGTGGCGTGGGGACATTCGCGATCCAGCTGGCGAAACACCTCGGTGCCACCGTGGCCACCACCACCAGCACGGCCAACATCGAACTGGTCGAGCGCCTCGGCGCGGACGTCGTGATCGACTACCGCACCGACGACTTCGAGAACGTCCTGCGCGACTACGACGTCGTTCTGCACAGCCTCGACCACAAGACGCTCCAGAAATCGTTGCGCGTGCTGAAACCCGGCGGAAAGCTCATTTCGATCTCCGGGCCGCCCGATCCCGCCTTCGCGAAGCAACTCGGCAAGCCGTGGCTCCTGCGGCCGGTGACGGGCGCACTGAGCCACCGGATCAGGAAAGCGGCCCGGCGTCGCCAGGTCGGCTATTCGTTCCTGTTCATGCGGGCGAACGGAACCCAGCTCGGCCGGCTCACTTCGCTCGTCGACTCCGCGACCATCAAACCGGTGCTGGACCGGGTTTTCCCCTTCGAATCGACCAACGAGGCCATGGCCTACATCGAAACCGGGCGCGCGAAAGGCAAAGTCGTCGTCCGGCTGAAACCAGAGGAGCTGTCATGACCGTGCTCACCACCTACCGGAACACGCCGACCAAAACCATCGACGTCGGCGGCACGACATTCGCCTACCGGCAACTCGGGCCGGACACCGGCACCCCGGTGATCTTTCTCAACCACCTGTCCGCGGTACTGGACAACTGGGACCCGCGTGTCGTCGACGGCATCGCCGCGCGGCACCGGGTGATCACCTTCGACAACCGGGGAATCGGCGCCTCCCAGGGAAAGGCGCCGCGCTCGGTGGCGGAAATGGCGCAGGACGCCCTCGCCTTCATCCGGGCGCTGGGCCACGACCGGGTCGACCTGCTCGGCTTCTCGCTGGGCGGCTTCATCGCCCAGGTGATCGCCGCGGAGGAACCGCGACTCGTCCGCAAGCTGATCCTCGCCGGCACCGGTCCCGCCGGCGGTGTGGGCATCGACAAGGTCACCTCGGTGACCCTGCTCGACATCCTGAAAGCCACCCTGACCTTCAAGGACCCCAAGGAGTACCTGTTCTTCACCCGGACGGCCAACGGCAAAACCGCCGCCCGGCAGTTCGTGAACCGGCTGAAGGAACGCACCGAAAACCGCGACAAATCGATTTCGGTCACGGCCTTCCGCAACCAGCTCAAAGCCATCCACGACTGGGGACGCCAGCACCCGGCCGACCTGACCGCCATCCGCCAGTCCGTCCTGGTCGCGAACGGCGACCACGACCGGATGGTGCCCAGCAGCAATTCCGCCGACCTGGCCCGCCGCCTGCCCGATGCCCGGCTCAAGCTCTACCCCGACGCCGGACACGGTGGCATCTTCCAATATCACGAGGAATTCGTCGGCGAAGCCCTCAATTTCCTCAATGGATGATCTCGGCGCGAACCCGCTCGTTCGGGGTCGCGATATCCCAGAAGCGAACCGTGCCCCGCGCATCGCGGTACGCACCCGTGCCACCGGTGACGGCCATGTCGAGCGGGTTCGCGCCTTTTAGCCAGAGGGCTTGCAGAGTCACGGATCCTTGCTCCAGTTCCATCGTGAGCACACACTGCGTGGTGACTTTTTCGCCATCGACGTGCAGGACCTGGCACGAACCGCCCCCGCGGCCGACCTTGCGCCCGTCCTTGATCGCGTTGCCGGAGTAAACGTCCATGTCCCCCAGGCTCACTCCCGGCCGATCCAGATCGAGAGCGGCGTACTGATCGTTCTCGACCTTGAGTTCGATGATTTCGACCTGATCACCGGCCGGGGACTCGGTTTCGCCCGCGTCCGCGGCACAACCGCCGACCGCGACGACGACAAACGGCACGGCGACGAATTTCGCAAGAGTCGCCTTGGCGCGTGGGTTGCTTTTCCGCATTCACCCAGGATGGGGGCGGCGTTCCATGCCGTCCAAGACCAAAGTCCGCATCTATTCATGACGTCCGGGCTATGAAACCGGTGCAGCGCGCGGCCTCGAACTCCGCCCCGAGTTCGGTGAAAGCGGCGGCCGACTCCTTCAGCAGGTCGTCATCGTCGTCGCGGAGGGCGCGGGTTCGGGTCAGGATGGCGGCGACCCAGCGGTTCCCGGTGGCGTGGCGTCCGGCCCGGCGCAAGTGGGTGCCGGCCTCCGGGTGGCCGAGGACGACGGCGATTTCGGCGGCCACGCCCGCGGCGTAACCGTCGAACCGGCCCGGGGTGAAATCGCCGCCCGCGTCAGCGAGCAGGGCGGGCAGGTCAGCGCTTCCGGTGTGCAGGGCGACCCTCGCCCGGACAAAGGCGTCGAGCGGCGCGAGGTTCGGTGAGCCGGACAACGCGGGCACACCGGCGGCGCGGGTGGCCCGCTGCCGCCAGGTCGCCATCGCTTCGGCGTCCCCGGTGAGGCCGGCGGCCAGCGCGGCGCCGAGCAGCGGGACACCGAGCGTGCTGTTGTTCTCCTGCCGCGAGGAAAGCGCGCTTTCCCACATCGGCTCGGCCCGCGCCAGCGCCTCCGCGAAATGACCGGCCAGCGCCAGCGGGGTGAGCACGCTGCCGGAACCCCAGTAGGTGTGCCGGGACAGCGTCGGATCGGTTTCGGCGCGCCTGCCGATCCGCACGGCGTCCGCGAGTTCCCCGCTCGCCACGGCGTACGCCACCGCGGCGCGGAACGTGTCGACTACTTCCAGCGCGGCCTGCGGCAGCGTGCGGTCGAACACGTCGACCAGTTCGAGGCGCCGCAAGGTGATCCGGTACGCGTGCCCGGGATCGCGGGCTCCCGCGGCAGCGGTGCACTGGGCGTCGAGTGCGGCGCTGAGCAGCAGCGGATCACCGAACGCGGTCGCGGCGCTGACGGCGGCTTCGGCCGCGGGCATGGTCACCCCTTGCGGAGCCGGGCCGGACAACCAGGCGCGGGCGATCGTGACCCGTGTTTCCGCCCAAGCCGAACCGCTCGCCAGCCGTTCGGCTTCGGCCAGCAACTCGCTCAGTTCCGTGCGGGACACCGGCCGCGTGACAAATCCCGCGCCCCGGAACCGGGTGGCGGCCACGACCGCGCCCGCCAGGGAGCCCGCCGCGGCCGCGTTGTCGTCCCCGGTCAGCCGGGCGGCTTCGCGCAAGAGGTCGTAGTGGTCGCGGGCTCCGGCGGTGAGCACGTGCGTGGCCGTGCCCGCGTGATCGAGCGCGGTCGCGGCCTCGGCGGTCGTGCCCGCCAGCCGGGCCGCGGTGCGCCAGTGCTCGCTCGCTTCGGCGAGAAAGCCACGCGCGTAGGTCAGCCGGGCCAGGTCGGACACCAGATCGTGCCGCGGCTCGATGGTGGCCGCCGCCCGCAGGTCACCCGCGATCCGGTCGAACTCGTCCCGCCAATCGCCGTCGAGCCGTCCGGTCAGGTCGTGCGCGCGCCGCGCCGCCCACGCCAGGTAGCGGGTGGTCACGTCCGCGGCTTCGGGCGAGCCGTCGAGCTGCTCGCGCGCGAACCGGCGAACCCCGTCGAGCAGGCTCCACCCCGGCTCGACCAGCGACTTGTCCACCAGGCGCCCGAGCAGGTCGGCCACCACGCCGACGGAAGGACCGGGGCAGAGCGCGGCGGCGGAGTCGAGGTCGAACCGGTCGGCGAACCGCGACAGCCTCGCCAGCAGCAGGCGTTCCTCGTCGGTCAGCAGCCGGTAGCTCCACTCGATGACCGCCCGCAGCGAGCGGTGACGCCGGTCGCCGCGGCCGGTCGAGAGCATCCGCAGCGGATCATCAGCCAGCCCGGCCAGCAACCCGCGAACCCCGAGAGAAGCAACCCGGGCCGCGGCCAGCTCGATCTGCAACGGCGAACCGCCCAGCTCGCGGCACAGCTCGGCCAGCTCGGCGGCATCGGTCTCGAACGCCGGGTCGACAGCCCGCGCCCGGTCGGTGAACAACGCGACCGCTTCCCCCTCGTCGCGCAACGGACCCAGCTGCAGCACCGTCTCCCCCGGCACGCCGAGGCGTTCGCGGCTGGTCGCCAGCACGCTCAGCCGGGGGTTCACCGTCACCAGGTCCGCGAGCACGTCGGCGACGTCGTCGATCACGTGCTCGCAGTTGTCCAGTACCAGCAGCACCCGGCCACGCAGCCGATCGGCGACCACGTCCAGCAGGAGTTGCTGCGGCGCCGGTTCCACCCCGAGACCGGCGGCGATCGTTTCGAGGACGTAGCCAGGGCGCGCCGGCACCAGCTTGACAAAGGCGGCGCCACCGGGAAATCCGGCCGCCGCGCGGGCGGTGACCGCGGTGGCCAGGCGCGTCTTCCCGGCGCCGCCGGGCCCCAGCACGGTGGTCACCCGCGCTTCCGCGACCAGGCGGGCCGCGGTGTCCAGCTCGACGCCACGGCCGACGAAGCTCGTCACGGGCTGGGCCAGGCCGGGCACGGCGATCCCGGAGTCGCCCGCATAACCGGCGGCCAGCCCGGCCAGTTCGCGGCGATCCCGCGCGCCGAGCTTGCGCAGCAACGCGGACACGTGGCTTTCCACGGTCCGCACCGACACGAAGAGCCGTTCGGCGATCTCGGCGTTGGTCAGCCGGTCGGCCACGGCGAGCAGCACGTCGCGCTCGCGCGGCGAGACCGGTGGCGGGGTCGGCATGGGCCCCAGTCTGCCCGAACGTGCCTGGTCACGGCCCGCGTACTCGATCTCCGTGGCCGGTTCCGTGGTCAGCACGGATGTCCCGGCCGCGGTGCCGCGCCAAGAATGGTGTCCACGGTGTCCAAATCGGACAACCAGAACGGAGCACGGAATGCTGGTCATCGCCAAAGAAGACGACTTGCGCATCGGCGGCGGGCGCACCGCCAGGTTCGAGGGCGAGGCCTACGGGTCCGGGATCTCGTTCTTCCACGTGCACAACACCGAGGGGCAGGGGCCGGACGCGCACGTGCACCCGTACTCGGAGACCTGGGTGGTGCTCGCGGGCACCGTGCTCATCCGCACCTCGGACGGCGAGGCGACGGCCACCGAAGGCGACGTGGTGGTGGTCAGCGCCGGCACCGCCCACGCCTTCCGCGCGGCCGGGCCGGAGCCGCTGAAGATGATGTGCGTCCACGCCTCGCCCCGCATCCAGCAGGAATTCCTCGACGACGCCGAAGCCGGTCGCGCGGGGGTGACCTTCTGATGTCCTTCCAGGCCTATCTCGACGCGATCGAGGACAAGACCGGGCTGACCCCGCGCGAACTCGTCGCGCTGGCGGGCGAGCGCGGGTTCGACGACCCGGCCACCAAGGCCGGGGTGATCATCGACTGGCTCAAGCAGGACCACGGCCTCGGCCGCGGGCACGCGATGGCGCTGGTGCACGTGCTCAAGAAGGGGCCGAAGATCAGCGCCAAGCACGTCGGGACAAGCGGTTCGCACCGCGACGAGTCCGACACGCTCTGGCTCGACGGCAAGCGGAACCGGCCGGCGTCAGGTGCCGGCGGTGATGGCGGCGGTCAGGCGTGAGACCGCGTCGGCCCGCGCGCCGGTGAAGCCGGGATCGGCGGTTCGCGTGGCGGCCTGGAGGGTGGGCTGACGTGGCATGGCGGGAAGGTCCGGCAACAGTTCGGGCCCCCACGAACCGCCGATGATGACGCGGTCCGGGTCGCAGAGGGCGACCAGCGCGGCGAGCACCCCGGCGATCGCTTCCCCCAGGGGGCGCGCGATTTCGGCGCGACGGGCCAGCAGGCGTTCGACGTCGATGGCCGTCGAGTCCGGTTGGCGCAGTTCGAGTTCGGCGAACACGTCGATGAACCGCATCGCCCGCCCCGACGGCCCGGCGGTGAGCAGGTACGCGACCTCCCCGGCCAGGCCGGTGCTCCCGCGCCGGATCTCGCCGTCGTGGACGATCGCCGCGCCAAGGCCCTCACCGAGGTGCAGGTAGGCGAAATCCGGCCCGGTGTGGTCCCGTTCCGCCTCGGCAGCCCAGTTCACGTCGTTGTCGACGACCACCGGGCCGTCGACGTACGGCGCCAGGATCGCCACCGGGTCCAGGTCGCCGACCAGGAACGGGGCGTCGGGCAGGTGCACCAGCCTGCCGGTGGCCCGGTCGACCGGATCGGCCGCGCTGACCACGGCCAGCCGCGGCGACGTGGCCGCGGCGACCTCGGCCGCGGCCTCCCGGAGCGCGGTGGTCACCTGCGCCTGCCCGGCCGGTCGGCCGAGTTCGCGGTGCGCTCGCGCGATCGTGGTGCCGTACACGTCGACGCACTCGGCTACCACGCCCGACGGCGCGATGCCGACCGCCAGCGCCGCGCCGACGTCGGCCGACAGCGCGTAGTACGAGCCGACCCGGCCACGGCCGCGGCCACCGGGACTGCGCTCGCCGGTGTCCACCACCAGCCCGCGCTCCGCCAGCCGCCGCACGCTTTCCCCCGCGGTGGGCTTGGAAATGCCGATCTCGGCGGCCAGTTCGGCGCGGGTCAGCCTGCGGTGCCGGACCAGCGCACGGAGCACGTGCTCGTCGGTCACCGAGCGCACCAGCTCCAGCGACGGCTTCGCGGGTTCCACGCGGCCATTCTAGTAAGGGGCCTTGCCTGGAAGCCTCGGCGACTCTATCGTCGATTCAAGTAAGGAACCCTTCCTGGAAAGAGGTGCCGTGGTGCCGACCGAACTGCCGCACTGGGAACAGCCACCGGCCGACCTGCCCGCCGCGGTCCGCGAGATCAAGACCGCGCTGCGCGCCAGGATCGCCGCGTCCGGGCGCACCGTCGAAGAGGTGTTCGCCGTGGTGGAGGCCGGGATCAGCGTCGAAGTGGCGGAGATCGAAGCGGCTCGCGCGCGGGGTGAGCAGGTCTGGCCGGTCATCGACTACGCCGACATCGCGGCGGGCACGGTCTCCGCCGGTGACCTGGCCAAGCTGCGCCGGCGCGGCTGCCTGGTGGTACGCGGTCACTTCGAGCGCGAGCAGGCGCTGGGCTGGGATCGCGAGATCGTCGAATACGTGGAGGGCAACGGTTTCTTCGAGAACTACCGCGGCCCCGGCGACGACTTCTTCGGCAGCGTGGGTTCGAAGCCCGAGATCTACCCGATCTACTGGTCACCCGCGCAGATGGCGGCCAGGCAGAGCGAGCGGATGGCGGCTGTGCAGTCGTTCCTCAACAGCCGGTGGAAGCACGAATCCGACGGTGTGCGCTGGTTCGACCCGGACCGGGATTCGCTCTACCCCGACCGCATCCGCCGACGCCCCGAGGGCGCCGACTCCGGCGGCCTCGGCACCCACCTCGACCCCGGCACGCTCGACCTGTGGATGACCGAGTCCTACCAGCGGGCGTTCCGCCACCTGTTCGACGGCGGCGTCGAGCGGTACGACCCGTGGGACGCGGCCCACCGCACCGCCGGGCCGCAGTACCCCGGCAGCACCATGTGCTCGGCCTTCCGCACCTTCCAGGGCTGGACCGCGCTGTCCGACATGGACCACGACCAGGGCGTGCTGCACACCGTGCCGATCCCGGGCGCGATGGCGTACCTGATGCTGCGCCCGCTGCTGCCGGACGTGCCCGACGACAACATGTGCGGTGTCACCGTCAACCAGGTCTTCCCGGCGAACGAGAAGTGGCATCCGCTGCTCATGCGCGCGCTGACCGGGATTCCCGACGTGCGCGCCGGTGATTCGGTCTGGTGGCACTGCGACATGATCCACAGCGTCGCGCCGGTGACGAACCAGCGGGGCTGGGGAAACGTCATGTACATCCCGGCCGCGCCCTGGTGTCCTCGCAACGAAACCTACGCCGCCGGCGTCCGGGAAGCCTTCCGCACCGGGTCCAGTCCCAGCGACTTTCCCGCCGAACACTACGAGCGCGACTGGCCCGACCGGTTCCGCGCGGAGGACCTGAACGAAACCGGGTTACGCGGCCTCGGTCTCAGCCCCGGTCTCGGGGCTTCGCACTGACGCCAGGGCTTTCCCGCCCGGCCAGTGCCTGCCACACCATCACCGCGGCCCGCCGGACCTCGGCGTCCGCCCGCACCGGGTGGTCACCACCCGCGAGCTGCTCGGCCGGCGCCCGCCCGATGTGCTCGACCAGCGCCAGTGCCAGCTCGCGCAGCTTGACGTTGAAGTCCTGGCTCGCCCGCCGCAGCACCGCCCATGCCTCGTCGGCATCGCAGCGCCGCAGCATCATGATCGCGCCCTTGGCCTGCTCGATGATCGCCCGCGAGGCCAGCGCGTCCAGCATCTGCTCCGCGTCGTCGGCGTTGCGATCGGCGATGGTCGCGATGGCGATCGCGCTGGCGACCAGCCGTTCGTGCCGGGCCAGCATCGCGAGCGCGCGGTGGTCGGCCGGGCCGTCGAGATAGGCCGACAGCACCACCACGCCCCCGCCGTCCCAGACTCCGGGGACCGCGGCCACGCCACGCACCTTCGACACCACGTCCAGGTCCTGCTCGGGCAACTGCGCGCGCACCGCGTCCAAGGTCAGGTGCGGCCAGCGCGGGTCGTTCCACAGATCCGCCGTGGCTATTGGCTCCTCCCCCGCCGCGACCAGCAGCGACGGCCCCCACAGGTGTCCGGTGGTGATCGGCGGCAGCACGGCGCCCACCCCCGTCGCCGCCAGTACCCGCAACCGCCCGCCACCCCGGCTCGGCGACGGGTGCGCGACGCTGATCGCCGTTCCCACCTCACCCGGCAGGTCGCGCCGCAAACCGGACAGCACATCGTCCAGCAATGCCGTCAACGGCGTCTCGACACCGTCGCCCGGCTGCATGAAGCCCATCCGATCTCCTTGACCCATACCGAAATGCGGCCCCGGCGTACCAGGAACGTCGGACTCCATGACCGCGTGAACACCCACTCACTGTCCCACGAAATCCGACGGCCGCGCAGACCACTTCCCCGGACGCGGCAGCCAGGCGGGCGACACGGGTGACCACGGTGGGTACACGAATAGTACGCTTCGGTCACCGAGTTCCGGTGCAGCGAGGGAGCAGGATGACCGACGAGCGCCGGGTACCGCCCCCGGTCGGGGTGGACCCGAGCCGGGCGAGCATCGCGCGGGTCTACGACGCGGCACTGGGCGGCAAGGACAACTACGAGATCGACCGCGAGGTGCTCGCCCAGGTGGCCAAGGTGGCCCCCGAGGTCAACGACCTGGCCAGGAGCAACCGCAAGTTCCTGGTCCGCGCCTGCCGCTTCCTCGCCACCAAGGGCGGGATCACGCAGTTCCTCGACTGCGGCTCCGGGCTGCCGACCGCGGAGAACACCCACCAGATCGTGCAGCGGGTCGACCAGGGCAACCGGGTGGTCTACGTCGACAACGACCCGGTGGTCATCTCGCACGGGAAGGCGTTGCTCGTCGAGAACGACCGGACGCACTTCGCCGACGCGGACATCTTCACCCCCGCGGACGTACTGGGAAACGACGTGGTGCGCGAGCACATCGACTTCACCGAGCCGCTGGCCCTGCTGCAGGTGGGCACGCTGCACCACTACACCCCCGACAACGGCGCGGAACTGATGAAGGAATACGTGGACGCCCTGCCCTCGGGCAGCTACGTGGCGATCGCGCACTTCTTCAATCCCGAAACCGACGAACTCGCCCAGCTCGCCCAACGGATGGAAGACGTTTTCCTCCACAGCCCCATGGGCTCGGGGCGCTTCCGCACCGCCGACGAGATCAGGGCCTTCTTCCCCGGCTTGGAACTGATGCCGCCGAACCCGGAGAAGCCAGGCGATCTCGAACTGTGCGACCTGTGGTGGCCGACCGGTCCCACGCTGCGGCCGCTGAACCAGGTGGAGCGCTGCATCGTCGGCGCGGTGGGTCGCAAGCCCTGACCTGCAACACGCGGCCCCCGGGTCAACCTCGTCGATTCCGCGAGGACGCCGAACTCCGTCTTCCGCGACGGCGCGGTGTGGGCAGCAGGCGGTCCTGGCGCAGCAGGGACACCACGCGGCGCGCGTCGGCGCGGCGCCCGGCGTCGCCGGACAGCACCGCGACGGCGACCGCGACGAGCAACGGCGCGGTGCCGATCAAACTGACGAGAACGAGGGCCAGCAACATGTCCGCCTTCCCGGGGTGTGGATCTTTTGCCGAGGGCATAGGTCGTCCCGGGCCGCCGCGCACACGGATTCGCTTTCGCAATTACCTGCCCGGTGAAGGTGAGCCGCGGGGTGATCAGCCACCTATGTCCACCACGATGGCGGCAGTGGACCCGGAGGCGTACCGATGAGCGAGCCCGATGACGAACCGGAGGAGGTGCCCGATGCCGACGCCGAGCTGTACGACCGACTTCGGCGGGCGCACTGCACCGGTCCGTTGTGGGACCACGTGGCCGCCGAGCTGGCCCGCCTTGGCTGGGCCGTGATGTCGGCGTGGCTGGCCTCCCGGGTGATCGCGGGCAAGTGCCGCGAGAAGGGCCGACCGGTGACGCTGCCGGTCGAGTGGACCGCGGAGGATCGCGAAGACCTGGTCGCCACCTCGGTGGCCCACGGCATCGAAACCTTCCGTCGCTCGCTGGCCGACGACCGGTGGAAGGCGGAGAAGGGCGCGTCCCTGCGCACCTACTTCATCGGCGGGTGCGTGCTGGCGTTCCCGAACGCCCTGCGGTCGTGGCAGCACGACCGCGAGCGCTACCTGCGCGCGGCGCAAGCGTGGGCCCGCGAACCGCGCTGCCCCACGGTCGAATCGGTGGACTTGGCGACCGCCGTGCAGGCGCTGAAAACCCTGACCGGCGACGATTCCGAGCGGGCGCGGGCGATCAAGCACCTGCGCTTCCTCGACTACGCGCCGGCGGAGATCGCCGAGGTGCTCGGGATGAGCCCCGGCGCGGTGAACACCGCGCTCTACCGGATGAAACGACGTGGCCAAGGTGACGGAGGTGAGCGAACGTGACCGACGAGACCCCCTCTACCGAGGAAGAAGCCCTGCTCGATCGCTCGTCCTTCGGCACGGACGCGGCCCGGTCGCTGCGCGCGCGGACCACCCCGGACCAGGTCGACGAGGCGCTGCGCCGGGCCAGGGCACTCCGGCCGCCGCCCGCTTCCGAGCCGCCCCAGGAAGAGTCACCGCAGCTGGTCGAGTTGCACCGGGCGCTGGCGGAACTGCTGGCCGCACGAGGCAACTGGCGCGCGGCGTACCGCCACCTGCACGCCGCGCTGGACCTGGTCGACCGGGCAGGCACACCGGAAGACACCGGATCACCGGCGGCGGTCGTCGACCTGGCCGACGTGGATCCGCTGACCGGTGCCTACACCCGGCGCTCCCTGGACAAGCAGCTCGACGACGCGCTGACCGAGCCGAGGACCGCGCTGGCGGTGGCCATGGTCGATCTGGACTGGTTCAGTCAGGTCAACAACACCTTCGGGCACCTGCTCGGGGACCGGGTGCTCGCCAAGGTCGCCACCCTGCTGCTGCGGGAAACCTTCTGCGCACGGTACGGCGGTGAAGAGTTCGTGTTGCTGTTCCCCGGCAGGACCGCCGAGGAAGCCGGTGCCCTGACCGAAAAGCTCCGCGTCGAGGTGGAACGCTTCCGTTGGAACGACCTCGCGCCGGGGTTGCGCGTAACGATGAGCGCGGGCGTCACGGACGCATCGCATGCGTCCACCGCTGACCAGGCACTCCGGCGTGCGGATGGCTTGCTGTACACGGCGAAACAGCATGGCCGCAACGTCGTGGCCTACCACAACGGCAGCCAGGTGGTGCTGGCGAGCAGAGGGGAACCACGGGCGACCACCGCTACCACGACCGCCTTGCGCGCGAACCGCTTCGAGCCGGGCATGGCAGGTGCGGGCAGCCCGCGCTATCTCGAGGGAGAACCCGATCCGGACGCGCTCTTCGGAGCCGAGGAGCAGGCGGTTCCCCCGGTCATCGGTGAGTGATCTGCGGCTCGTCCCGGCGATGCGACCTCAGAGCAGATCCTGCGCTTCGGCGCGCAGAGCCGTCAGCGACTGCCGTACGGCCGCGGTGTCCGGCAGGACGGCGAGCACGAACGAGCTGCCGGTCGCCGGGTCGGCGGCCAGCATCCGGTGGATCCACTCCATGCCGTCCTTCAGCTCGGCGAACGCGTCGGCCGAGCCGTCGCTGCGGGCGAAGTTGCCCAGTGCCGAGCGGTGCATCGCGTCGATCAGGGCGGCCATGGCCATCGGGAGGAACGGCGGGCTGTCGGCCGGCAGGTGGTCACGCAGGTACGCCCTGGTCATGGCGACGTAGCGCTCGTGCTCCAGCACCTCGCGCCGGCGCAGTTCCGGCACCAGCCGGGTCAGGCGGTAGCGGCGGAGCACCAGTTCGGGACGGCTGAGGAAGTCGAGCAGCACCGCCTCGGTGGCGGCGATGACCACGTCCACCGGGGTTCGCCCGCCGCTCGGCGGCACCAGTTTGCGCGACAGCAGCTCGAGCCGGGCGGAGTGGTCTGGGAACGCCAGCTCGTCCTTGCCGCCGAAGTGCCGGAACACGGTCCGCCGGGAGACCTGGGACGCGTCGGCCACGGCCTCCACGGTCACGCTCTCGTAGCCCTGCTCCAGGAACAAGGCCATCGCCGTCTCCGCGATGCGGTACTTCGTCTCCAGCGCGCGGTCGACCGCCACGGGCTCCCTCCCTCGTTGTCCCGCGATGATAGGTCCTGAGCCGCGTGACCGCGGGTCAGCCGCCGAACGAGCCGGGGCGGGCGGTCGCCTTGGTGTCCCCGGCGTCCAGGACCATGCTGCGCGGCCACTGGCTCCACCGCGCGCCGAGACCCGGATGTTGCGGGCTTCCCGTGCGCACGAAGGCGCGGACGCTGTCGATCATCAGGTCCGACAGCGCCAGCCTGCCCGGTTCGTTGCGGTGGCTGAACGAGAACGCGAAGACACCCTCGTCGAAGGAGCGGAACAGGAACGGCAGGTCCATCGCGTGCGCCGCGCCGTACACGGTGTCGAACGGCGCGGGCTGCTGGTTCCAGCCGAACTGGTAGTAGAACAACCGGTCGTTCCCGGCTTCGCGCAAGGTGTTCATCGAATCCTCGACGATTCCCATGAAGATGGCGTCGCCCACTTGGTCCGCCGCTTCGTTCCAGCCGCCGGGCCCGTCGACGGGCAGATAGTTGTCGGCGATCAGGTCGCGGACGGTCACCGCGGACGGCCGGTCGGGGTCGAAGAAGTGCTGCAGGGTGAAGCGGTCGTAGTCGCTCGGGCGGTAGGCGCCGATGACCGCGCCGAAGAGCTTGCCCTCCTCCGCGGTGTTGCCGGCGAGAACGGGGATGTCGCGGTACTTCCCCGCCGCCACGGCCGCGTGGTGGTCCGCGGGCAGCACAACGCCGTCGTTGAGCACCCGGGGCGGATCGCCGACGCGCACCTGCGCGCGGATCAGGTCGTCGGCGGGCATCGACCGCAATCGGCCCACGGCGTCACCGCCTTCGCCCGCCGCCTCGGTCACGAACTTCCCGGCGTAGGCGCGCGCCGACGCCGGGGTCTCGAAACTCCACCCGCCGCTGAGCGGGATCGCCTTGTCCATCAAGCCTTCGCTCAGCGGCGACACCATCAGCGCCCACACGTTGACCGCGCCCGCGGACTCACCCATCACGGTGACGTTGTCCGGGTCGCCGCCGAACGCGGTCGCGTTGCGGTTGACAAAGCGGAGCGCCTCGATCTGGTCGAGCGAGCCGAAGTTCCCCGAGTCGCCGTACGGATCGCCGGTCTTGAGCCCGGGCAGGTCGAGCCAGCCGAACACGCCGACCCGGTAGTTGACGGTGACCACGACCGCGTCGGCCTTCCGCGCCAGCGCCCGTCCGTCGTACATCGGGTCCGCCGAGTAGCCGACCACGTTGCTGCCGCCGTGCACAAAAACGATCACCGGCAGGTTCCGCCGCGCGTCCGACGGGCGGAACACGTTGAGCGTCAGGCAGTCCTCGGCGCCGACGGGTTTCTTCAGCCCGTCGCGGATGTCGAGCCCGTAGTGCGGGCCGCTCGGCGCCGGGCTGAAGAACCGTCCTTCTTGGACACAACCGTTCCCGAACTCGCTCGTGTCACGCACTCCGTGCCACGGCCGATGGGTCACCGGCGCACGCCAGCGCAGTTCCCCGACGGGTGGTTCGGCGTACGGGATACCGCGCCAGGAGGACGTGCCGCCCTCGTCCACGCCCTTGACCAGACCGAGGTCCGTGCGCCGGACCGCCGGCGCGTCGTGTGCGCTCGCGGACGGGGCGGTGACCACGGTGCTCAGCACCGCGAACCCGAGCAGGACGGCCCGCAAACGTTTCCACCCGCTCATTTCCCGCCCTCCACGGCAACAACGGCCTCGGCGGAGCGCCGGTCCTCCGACCGCACGGCACGCCACAGCAACGGCACCAGCAGCACCCCGAGCACGGAAGCGCCGATGAGCACGGCGAAACCGGCGGACTCACTCCCCCGGCCCTCGGCGAACCCGTACAGGTACGGCCCGACGAAGCCGCCGAGCAGGCCGACCATGTTGATGAACGCCAGGCCCGCCGCGGCCATCAGACCGGACATTCGCGCCATCGCGACCGACCAGTAGAGCGGCAGGACACCGATGAGCAGCAGCATGGCGAGGTCGACCAGCAGGATGCGCGCGACCGCGCCGTCGGCGAAGGCGTAGGCGATCGCCACCACCGCCGTCGCGACCGTCACGGACATCAGGACGCGCAGCTCGTTGCGCACCCGGCGCTGGAACCACGGGATGACGAGCACCCCGATGAACGCGCCGATGCCAACGCTGCCGCTGACCACCCCGATCAGGAAGGAGCCTTCGACGTCCAGGCTCTCGACGATGGACGGGAAGTTGTACTGGATCGCCACGCTGTTGATCTGGTTGGCGAAGTAGACCGCGGACAGCGCGAGAATGAACGGCCTGCCGAAGGCGACGCGGAAGTTGCCCTTCAGCGTGCTGTGCTCCGGCGCGGTGCGCACCACCGCGCGATCGGCCAGCACACCGGCCTCGCGCTCGGTCAGCCACGGCGCGTCCGCCGGGCGGTCGGGCACCATGCGCCAGACGAAAAACGCGACCACGATGGTGAGCAGGCCCTCGACGAGGAACATCCACTGCCAGCCGAACAGCCCGCCCGCGCCGTGGAGTTCCATGAGCGCGCCACCGATGGGACCGCCGAGGGTGAGCCCGGCGCACACCGCGAGATAGATGATGCCGACGATGGTCACCCGCTGCTTCTGCGAGAACCAGAGGGTGACGATGTACATGAGCGCCGGGTACAGCCCGGCTTCCGCCGCGCCGAGCAGGAACCGGACCACGTAGAACGAGAACTCGTCCTGCACGAACATCATGCAGGCGCACAGCGCGCCCCAGGTCACCGCGATGCGGGTGATCCAGCGCCGCGGCCCGACGCGGTGCATGACCAGGTTGCTCGGCACTTCCAGCAGCGCGTAGCTCAGGAAGAAGATGCCCGCGCCGACACCGTACGCCGCGGCGCTGATCCCCACGTCGGCTTCGAGCGAGGTCTTGGCCAGGCCGACGTTGGTGCGGTCGACGAAGGCCATGAAGTAGACCAGGCACAGGATCGGCAGGAGACGGAACGCCGCCTTGCGACTCGCCGCGGCGTGCAGAACATCGTCGTTCACCATGATCTCCAATGGCACTGAATGTCACCCGAGTGGCACTCGGTGACATTCGACTGTGCCACAGGTCACAGTCGAGCACAAGACTTCGCGTGGCCGGGTGGGGTCGAATGGCGTTCCGCCCCGGCTACCTCTCGCGCGAGGATCGAACTGTGGCGTCATCCCAGGACCATGAGGTTCTCGCCGTTCTTCGACGGTCCCACCGGGCATCTCGAATTCTTCGGGTACGACGTGCCGGCCGTACTCGCCGAACTCCGCACCGCGCTTGGCGCCGTTACAGCCGGAACAGTAATTCCGGCGACGGTGGGAAAGATCCGCGCGACAATGCCGCCGTGGAGTCGGTCGAGGTCGTCGTCGCTCATCGGGAGTGTGCGACTCTGCGCGTCGGCGACGTCTTCCTGAAGGTCGACTCCGATCAGGCCCGCACCGACGTCGAAGTCGAGGCGATGGCCATGGCACCGATCCCGACTCCGGAAGTCCTGTGGCGCAAACCGCCCGTGCTGGCGCTCGCGGCCCTCCGGGGGACGGCGCTCGCTCGCCTCGGCAGGCCTTCGACCGCGTCGGCGGCGGCGTGGGTCGCGGCGGGCGCCGCCGTCCGCAAGCTGCATGACGCGCCACTGCCGCCGTGGCCCGGCCGGAGTCTCGACGAGATCGCCACGCGCCTCGACCGTGAATGCGCCTGGCTCATGGCAAACGACGTGCTCCCCGCCGACCTGGTCACGCACAACCGCCGGATCGCCGAAACCGCGCTCCGGCCGTGGACACCGGCGTTCATCCACGGCGATCTGCAGGTCGCCCACGTGTTCGTCGACGGTGACGAGATCACCGGCGTGCTCGACTGGACCGAGGCAGCCCGTGGCGACGCGCTGTTCGACCTCGCCATCCTGACGCTCGGGCACCCGGAACACCTCGACGACGTCATCACCGGTTACGACACCGACGTCGACCTCGACGTGATCCGCGCGTGGTGGTCGCTGAGGTGCCTCCTGGCGATCCGCTGGCTGGCCGGGCACGGCTTCGATCCGGCAGCACCGGGCTGCGAGATCGACGTGCTGCGGCGAGCCACCGGCCGGTGCTCATCGCCTTGACCGGCCGCCTCGGTAAATCTGGAAATCGTCGAAGAAATCGTCCTCGTTCCGCCGTCGCCGCCGACCCCCAGCCGGGGCGATGGACGGGGTCGACGCGATTTCCGGAGCCGGACCCGGATCCCGCGGGCGCTGGTCACCGAACAATTCCCGGTCCGAATCGAGCACCTTGTCGAGCAGGTGGGTGTCGCCGAGTCCGCGGCGCACCACTTCGGCCTGCTGACGGGCCGCCTCGGCACGCGCGGCGGCGATCGTGTGCATGACCGTGGCCGACAGGGCGGCGGGATCGAGGGTGCGCGCCCGGTCGCCGAAGGTGAGGCTGGTGACCTCACCCCCGGCACTCACCACGGCGGTGACCACTCCGTCCGGCGAAGTGGCTGTGCCCTGGACGTTTTTCAGCTCGCCTTCCATCTGCCGGTAGGCCTCGGCGCGGCGCCGGTTGTCCGCGTTCGCGTTGTCGATCGCCTCGATCCGGCTGAGCAGTTGCCTGGCGTATTCACTCATCGTCGGTACGCGCTTTCCTCGGGCCTGATGGTGGAGACGAATTCCTGGAAATCCTCGGCCATCCGGCCGAACTGCTCCGGCAGCGCGCTGAGCACGACGTGCAGCACCGCGCGCCGGTGCGGTTCGGCCTTGTCCCACATTCCCAGCAGCACCTGGAGTTGCAGCACGTCCAGCCGCCTGCCCCCGAGCACCATCGAGAGCCGCACGACCTGGGTCAGGCCCGGGTTCGCCGGTGAGCCCGACTCCTTCCGCTTGCCCAGCCGCGCGTCGGGAGCCTTCTGCCGCAACGATTCCAGCGCCTCGTCGGCGATGTGCGCCAACGGGACGTAGGACTCTCGGAGTTCACCGCTGATCGTGATGTTGGCGGTGAAACCCTTGCTGGCGGGCGGACGCAGCGCCACAAAAGCGCTGCCACCCGCCCCGACCTCGTCCGGTGGCGCCGACCGCCATCCCTCGGGAAGGGAGAACTCGATCGGCACCGGAAGTGTGCCTACCACGTTGTCTCCACCTCCGTCTCCATCATCATCCTGGCGCGCGTGCGCCCCGAACCGATCCTAGGACCACAGGTCATTGGCCGAATCCCAAACGTCGCCGGCGGTGTCGGACATGTTGTCGACCGCATCGGCGGCGACATCGGCGACGTCGTCCGACACATCGGAGACGGTGTCCACGACCTCGCCGGGATCGACCTCCACGTCGAAGCCGACGCTGCCGCCGACTCCGAGCGCGGCACCGACCGACGCTCCGATGTGGAAGTTGCCGTCTTCGCCCATGCCGAACTGGCCACTGGCCTCGGCACCGACGCCCGCCCACACCTCACCGGTCGCCCCGGCGCCCAGACCCCCCGCCTCGGCGCTGACCTCGCCTTCGGCCTTGGCACCGGCGAAGGCCTCGACGCTGCCTTCCGCCCCCGTCCAGCTCACGTTGCCCTCGGCAGACGCCTCGGCACCGACCATCACATCGCCACTGCCGGAGACGCTGGCGTGCTCACCGAAGTTCAGCTCACCCTCGGCGTGCGCCTGGGCCAGGTAGGCCTCGGCATGGGCGCTCCCGCTCGCCCCCAGCCAACTCGCCGTCCCGCTCGCCCCCGCGCTGGCGCTGAGCACCGACCCGGAAAGCTCCCCGCTCCCCGAAACCGTGCCGTTGTCGAACTCCCCGCCGACGCTGCCCTCGCGCAACGCCGCGGAGACCTCACCCTCCCAGCCCACCTCCGAGACGTCGATCCCCGCTGCCTCGGCGAGCCCCTGCAGATCCAGCAAGCTGGCGTCCGAGCCGTACTGGTTGGCATAACTGCTGCCGAGACCGTTCTGCTGCCAGCCACCAGGATCGACTTCTTCGTACTTCCCGGTCTCCGGGTTGAAGACCCGCTCGGTCTGCCGGTTGTCACCCCCGAAGGTCCCGCCCCCGGGAAGATCCGTCGAATAACCGCCCTCGCCGTTGGACTCCATGCCGAACGCCAGCGCGGTGAAGTTGCCCGCCGTCTCCAAGAGCGAGGCACCGTCACCCCCGAACGCGTCGGCGACCGCGCCACCGGTCGAGGCCACCGCCTCCCGTGCGGCAGCCAGGATCGCCCGCGCCTCCTGCGCGAGCCCCTCCCCCGGATCCTGGAACAGCCCGATCGACTGGCCCGCCTCCACCGCCTGCCGCGCCAAGCCGTTGAACTGCTCCAACGCCGCCCTGCTGACCGCCTGCGCCTCGGTGAACAGCTCGATCGCGCGCTGCGCCTCACCCTGGGCCCAGGTCAGCGTGTCACCGTAGTCGGCCAGCTTCTCGCCCCCCTGTCCCAGGAAGTCCACCGCCTGGAACCATCTGGGCACCGCGGCCCCGAACGCGTCGCGGAACGCGTTGGCCCCCTCCCCGGTCCACTCCCTGGGATCGATGCCCTGAAGCCCGTCTCCCACCCCGCCGACCAGGTCGATGTTGCCCACCAGCTGACGAAGGTCGTTCGTGATCGCCTCCGGCTCGCCGGGAATCAAGTCCCGGGGATTGGTGGTCTGCCCCAGTTCAACCGCCATTAGCCTGCTCCCCCTCAACCTTTCCTCGCTCCACGCACGTCACGGGTTCAGCAGCGCCGCGATACCGGACCCGGACAGCGCCCGCCCGGACTCGTCGTCCGACACCTGGTACTCACCGGCCGCGACACGCACCAGCTCCCCGTGCTCGTTCGCCTTCCCCCGCAGTCCGTTGACCTGAACCTTCGCGTTCTCGATGAACCGGGCCCAGCCGGTCTCCACGGCCGAGTTGCCGTAAACCCCGCTCGGCCCGTCCCACGGCAGGGTTTCGACCCCCGCGACAACGTCGGTGATCCTGCTCGCCGTCTGGTGCAAATCGTCGAAGACCGCGCCGAACCCACCAGTCATGCCGTCATGCCCCCATTGCCAGTTTCCTGTTTTGCCGCAACAAATCGGAGCTGTCGCTTGTGGTCGTTTCGCGAACAGTCGCCGATGAGACCGGAACCTATAACGGACAGCGAGACGGCCGTGTCAGGTGAACACCCGACACGGCCGTCTCGCGCGCATCTTTCGTCCATTATGGACTAACAGCGTCACCTACACCGGTGGCGCCGGGCAGTGGGCAGGGGGTGGGGGTCGACTCCGGGAACCACGGTGGTAGTCAGGTCGCCGATCCCCTCGACGACGAGGCGCACGGTGTCGCCGGGCGCAGCGGTGACCGGTCGCCGCCCTTGCCCCACAACTCGGCGAGGCAGCCCCCGGTGCCCACTGGTCGGTGACCTCGGGCTCGCACCGGCACCGATTCCTTCTCCTCGATGCGGCGGTGCTGCCGGATCGCGATGATCCAGCAGCACCTGGCCGACCGGCTCGCCACGCCGGGGGCGCGTGCTGCCGTGCCCGTTCCCGGCGGTGCCGCTGCGGGAAGCGCTTTGGTGGCACCCGGTGCACACCCAGGACGCCGGGCACATCTGGCGGCGCGAACTCGCGCAACGGGTGAGCCATTCGTTATGACACCCGGCCCGCCGGGGAGTACGGTTCCAGCAGGTGCGCCGGGAAGTCTGGTCGGCAGTCGTTGCCCACTGCCGACGAAAGGGCTTCCCATGTCCGCCGACGCCATTCGCACGCAAGGGCTGACCAAGCGGTTCCGCACCACGACCGCGGTCAGCGACCTGTCCGTCTCGGTTCCCGCCGGTGAGGTGTTCGGCTTCCTCGGCCCGAACGGGGCCGGGAAATCGACCACCATCCGCATGTTGCTCGGGCTCATCCGGCCGTCCGCCGGCACGGCCACGATCTTCGGTGACGACGCCGCCGACGTCCGCCTGGCGCATCGCCACCTCGCGCACGTACCCGCCGACGTGGCGCTGTGGCCGAACCTCACCGGCGCGGAGATCCTCGCGCTGGTCGGCCGGATCGGTCCCGCACCGGACGTGGCCTACCGCGCGAGCCTGATCGAACGGTTCAACCTGGACCTCGGCAAGCGGGCCAAGGCCTACTCCACCGGCAACCGCCAGAAGGTCGCACTGATCGCCGCCTTCGCCAGCCGGGCCAGGCTGCTGGTGCTCGACGAACCGACCAGCGGACTGGATCCGTTGATGGAGCGGGAGTTCCAGCGGTGCGTGGCCGAAGCACGCGAACGCGGTCAGACGATCTTCCTGAGTTCCCACCTGCTCGCCGAGGTGGAGGCGGTCTGCGATCGGGTCGGCATCCTGCGCGCCGGTGAGCTGGTCGAGGTCGCCGGGGTCGCCGAGCTGCGCCGGTTGCGCCGCACCGAGGTAGAGGTCGGCTACACCGGCAGCACCCCGGATCTGGCCGGGGTGCCCGGGATTTCCGGCGTCGAGCGGCTGGACGGCGGACGCCTTCGCTTCTCCCTGACCGGGCCGCCGTCGGCCACCCTGCGCGCGCTGGCGTCGAGTTCGGTGACCGCGATCAGCATGCGCGAACCCAGCCTCGCCGAGATTTTTCTCGACTACTACGGGGAACCGGTCCGATGATCGCGCTGACGCTGCGGCAGCTGCGGTTCGGCGCGCTGACCGTCATCGCGCTCGCCGCCGGGATGTCCGCGCTGGTGGCCGGGCAGTACCAGACCACGTTCGCCGGTGCGCTGGACGGTGGCGCGTTGCAAGCACTGGCCGCCAACCCGGCCATCCGCACCCTGTTCGGCCCGCCGCTGGCACTCGACGATCCCGGCGGCTTCACCGTCTGGCGCACCGGGACGCCGATCGCGGTGCTGGTCGGCGTGTGGGCGATCCTCACCACGACCCGGCTGACCCGCGGTGACGAGGACGCCGGGCGCTGGGACCTGCTGCTGTCCGGCCTGATCACCGCGCGCGGCCTGCTCGTCCGGCGGCTCGCGGTGCTCGCCGTGGTGCTGCTGGCCGCCGGTGCGGCGGTCACCGCGGCCCTCATCGGCACGGGCACCGACCCGGCCGGGGCCGTGCTGCACGGCGCCGGGGTGACCGCGATCGGCTGGGTGTTCGCCGCCGTCGGCGGGCTCGGCGCCCAGTTGCTGCCCGCCCGCGCACCGGCCACCGGCGCGGCGGTGGCCGTGCTCGGCGCCGCACTGCTCGCCAGAATGGTCAGCGATGGCCTGGACGCCGCGACGTGGGTCCACTGGCTGAGCCCGTTCGGTCTGTTCGCCCAGCTCCAGCCCTACGCCGGGAACCACCCCGGTCCCCTGCTCGTGCTGATCCCGCTGGCGTTCCTGCTCGCTATCCTGGCCGTCGCGCTGGCCGGTCGCCGGGACCTGCACAGCGCGCCGCTGACCTTCGACGCGCACCGCCGCGCCCGCACCCGGCTGCTGCGCTCGGTGAGCGGATTCGCGCTCCGCCGGGCGCTTCGGCCGTGGACCGGCTGGGTGCTCGGCATCGGCGCCTACTACCTGCTGATCGGCCTGCTCACCCTGTCGATCAGCCGATTCATGACCGACAACCGGCGCTTCAGCGAACTCGCGGCCGGAGCGGGCTTCGGCGGACTGGGTTCGCCGGAGGGTTTCGCCGCCGCCATGTTCAGCCTTCTGGCCATTCCCGCGGGTATGTACGCCGCGGTCCGGCTCGGGTCCTTCGCCGAGGACGAAAGCAGCCGCCGCGCGGTCCTGTTGTTCGGCCTGCCGCTCTCGCGCGGGCGGCTGCTCGGCGCGGAACTCGTTGTCGTGGCAGGGGGAACCGTGGTGCTCAGCTGTGCCGGCGGGCTGGCCATGTGGGCGGGTGCGACCGCTGCCGGGGCGGCGCTGGGCTTGCCGGGCGCGCTGGCCGGGGCACTCAACATCGTGCCCATCGCACTGCTTTCCTTGGGCGCGGCGGTGCTCGGCCTCGGCTGGCTGCCCAAGGCCACCGTCGCACTCGGTGCCGTTCCGGCCGTCGGCGGATTCTTCTACCAGGTGATCGCGCAGAACGCGGGTGCGACCGGGTGGCTGCTGGAGTTGTCGCCGTTCGCTCACCTGGCCGCCGTTCCCGACACCGCGCCCGACTGGGCGGGCACCACCGGCCTGCTCGTCCTGGCGATCGCCTGCACCGCGCTCGGCGCGCTCGGCTACACCCGGCGGGATCTGGCGGTCTGACCGCGCGTCAGGCCGTGGTGCCCAGGTGCCAGGTGGTGGCCTGGAGCACGAACAGGTCCGGGCGATTGGCCAGCGCCAGCGGATCGCCGGGATCGAGCAGCCTGGCCAGCGCGGCGGCGTCCTCGGCCCGCAGCTTCTCGCCGATCAGCCGCTGGATCCGGGTGAAGCGGCCGACCACGTGCGCGCGGACCTCGTCACTGACCGGAGCGGGCAGGTCGAGCAGGAACGTGCGGCTCTCGCTGTGGCGCAGACCGGCGTCGGCGAACAGCAACGGCCAGTCCCGGCCGCCGCCGACGGCGGCGTCGGTCAGCGACCACGATCCGGCGAAGTGGTCGCTCAGCGTCGCTTCCAGCCGGTTCACGAAGCTCGGGTGGCCCACCCCGTAGCCGCCGGGCAGGAACCGCGACGGCAAGCCGCCTTCCGCGACGGCGAGCACGCCCGAGCCGGGAACGAGCAGGGAAGCCAGTTCCCGCAACGCCGCCACCGGATCGGGCAGGTGGTGCACGACGTGCGCGCACCACACGACGTCGGCCGGTGCCAGCCCGGCCAGTTCCTGGCCGCCGATCGCGCCGGGCTCGGCCCGCACCCGGTCACCGAGGCCCCGTTCGGCGAACCGGGCGGCGGCCCTGGCGGTGAACCGCGCCGTGGGATCGACCGCGATCACTTCACTGGCCGCGAATTCCTCGGCCAATAACACCGTGGCGTTACCGAGGCCCGCTCCCACGTCGAGCACGCGGGAGCCGCCGAGCGGTCGCCTCCCGGCGAGCCAGCGCACCGCCTGGCGCACCATCGGCTCGCCCACCGCGCCATCACGTTCCACTGTGGCCAGTTCGTCGTCCCAGGCCGCGGTCTCGCTCATGCCGAGCGCCCTCAGCCCTGGCGCGCCTTGAACTTCGGGTTCTTCTTGTTGATCACGAACGTCTTGCCGTGGCGGCGCACCACCTGCGAGCCCGGCTTGTTCTTCAGCGAGCGCAACGACTTCCGCACCTTCATCCGGCCTGCTCCCTCTCCGCGTCGATCCCGCATCCGGGTACCATGGCAGTCTAGCTCAAAATGATTATCATTTTCAACTGTCCGCGAGGTTCGGCTGCCCGGTGCCCGGCCGCGGGTTACGGGGTGACGCCGAACTGGGTGGCGAGGTCGGTGAGCATGGCGTTGGCGCCCTGCAGGCTGACCGCGGTGAACCAGGTCGTGTCGTTGACGTCGACGATCTTGCCCTTGAGCGTGCCCCACAACGGGTTCGACTGGAACTTCGCCTTGGGGTCCTCGGCCTGCTTCGTCTCGTCCTGGTAGGCGGCGACAAAAAGCATGTCCCCGTCGAGCTTGGTGATGTCCTCCTGGCTGAGGTCGACCGAGATCTTCTCCTTGTTGTCCGGCTGCCCGTCGGGACGGCCGAGACCGGCGTCGGCCATCACGATGCCGGGATAGGAGGCGCTGCTGTACAGGCGCACGGTCGGCTCGCCCTCGACGAACCGCACCACCGAGACCTTCGGGTCCTTGCCCAGCTTGGCCTTGATCTCGTCACCGATGCGCTTGGCGCGCTTCTCGTAGTCGCCGATCTTCTGCTCCGCCAGGCTTTCCTTGCCGAGCGCCCTGGCGAGCAGCCGCAGGTTGTCCTTCCAGGTGCCGCCGGTGGTCTGGCTGAAGATGGTCGGCGCGACCTTGGTGAACTGCTCGTAGAACTTCTCGTGCCGCACCTTGGCCGAAACGATCAGGTCCGGCTTGATGTCGTAGAGCTTCTCCACGTCCGGATTCTCGAGTGGACCGACCTGCTGGGCGCCCTCGCCGTACTTGCGGCTCTCACCGAGGTAGTCCGGGAGCGAGTCGTAGTTGCGGTACTTGGTGTACGCCACCACGTTCGTCTCCAGCGCGAGCGCGGCGTCGACGTAGCTGGAATCCAGCGCCGCCACCGTTTTCGGCTGGGTCTCCAGTGTGGCCGAGCCCATCACGTGGTCGATGGTGCGGGGGTAACCGGCCCCGCCCGCCGCGTCCTGCGGGGCGGCTTCCTCGCCACCACCACCGCACGCGGTCAGCGACAGCAACGCGGTCACGGACAGCGCGAGCGCCGTTCGCCATGGTCTCGTCATCGGGACCCTCTCCCTGCGGTTAGGCTTGCCTAAAGGACCATAGGCCGACGTCCGTCCGAAGTGGAAGCCGGAGTAACCCAGATGACAGCAACGCCGGTGCCGGTGGCGGCCACGGCCGGCCTCGCCGACCGGCGGCGACGCCGCGTTCTCGGCCTGGTCGCGCTGGTTTTCCTGCTGCTGGCACTGGGCGCGGCGAGCATCGTGTTCGGTACCCGGACGATTCCGCTCGGTGACGTCTGGACCGCGCTCGTCCGTCCGAACGGGACGGAGGTGGACATCATCGTCCGCTCGCTGCGCGTGCCGCGGACGCTGATCGGTGTGCTGGCCGGGCTGGCGCTGGGCGCGGCGGGCGCGCTGATGCAGGGCCACACCCGCAACCCGCTGGCCGATCCCGGACTGCTGGGCGTGACGCAGGGCGCCGCGCTCGGGGTGGTGTTCGCCGTCGTCACGCTGGGCGCGAACGGGATCTACGAGTACATCTGGTTCGGCTTCGCGGGCGCGATGCTCGCCAGCGTCGCGGTTTTTGTGCTCGGCGCCATCGGCGGACGCGGTGCCACCCCGGTGACGCTCGCCCTCGCGGGGGCGGCGGTGAGCGCGCTGCTGCACGGCCTGATCTCCGCCGTGGTGCTGGGCAACGACCAGGGCATGGAGATCTACCGGTTCTGGCGGGTCGGCTCGATCGCCGGGCGGGACTTCGGGGTGACCGGGCAGCTGCTGCCGTTCCTCCTGCTCGGGCTGGTGCTGGCGGTGGTCAACACCCCGGGCATGAACACGCTCGCCCTCGGTGACGACGTGGCCAGGGCGCTGGGCCAGCGCGTCGGCGCCACGCGCGCGCTCGGCGTGGTGGCGATCACCCTGCTGGTCGGCGCGGCGGTTGCGGCCTGCGGGCCGATCGCCTTCCTCGGCCTGGTCGTGCCGCACCTGGCGCGGGCGATCACCGGGCCGGACTACCGGTGGCTGGTCCCGTTCTCCGCGTTGCTGGGCGCGGCGCTGCTGCTGGCCGCGGACGTGCTGGGCCGGGTGCTGACCGGCGACAGCTTCGAGGTCGGCATCCTGCTGGCGATCCTCGGCGCGCCGGTGTTCATCGTGCTGGTGCGGCGGAAGGGGCTGGCCAGGATATGACGCGCAAAGTGGTGGCGGCCGGACCGCTCGCCTGGACCGTCCGCCCGCGCGTGGTCGCCGTCGCGGCCGGGGCGGCGGTGCTGCTGGTGCTGGTGGCCGCGGTCAACATCGGCCTGGGCAGCTCGCACATCGCCGTGCCGGACGTGCTGAAGACGCTGCTGGGCGGCGGCACCGCCCGCGAACAGGGCATCATCTTCGACCTGCGGCTGCCGCGCACGCTGACCGGCGTCCTGGTCGGTGCCGCGCTCGGGCTCTCCGGCGCGCTGTTCCAGTCACTCGCCCGCAACCCACTGGCCAGTCCGGACGTGCTCGGCATCACCTGGGGCGCCGGAGCCGCCACGGTCGCGGTCATCGTGCTCGGCGGATACCGCGGCCAGGTCAGCGGCGCGGTGAGCGCGCTCGGTGTGCCACTGGCCGGGCTGCTCGGCGGGATCGTCGCCGGGGTGCTGCTCTACGCGCTGTCGTGGCGGCGCGGCATCGACGGTTACCGCATGGTGCTGGTCGGCATCGGGCTGTCCGCGATCGGTTACAACACGGTGTACTGGCTGCTCACCATCGGCGACGTCAACGACGCCGCCCGCGCGGTCACCTGGATCGTCGGCAGCCTGTCCGAGACCAGCTGGGACGCCGTCGGCCCGGTGCTGCTGGCGCTGGTGGTCCTGGTGCCGGTCACGCTGGTCTGCGGGCACACCATCGGCGGCCTGCAGTTCGGCGACGAAACCGCGCGTGGCCTCGGCATCCGGGTGGACGCCGCGCGCGGCACGCTCCTGCTGCTGGGCGCGGCACTGGCGGCGGTGGCCACCTCGGCGGCCGGGCCGATCACCTTCGTCGCGCTGGCCACCCCGCAGATCGCGCTGCGGCTGACCCGCTCCGCCCAGCCACCGCTGGTCGGCTCCATGCTCATCGGCGCGCTGCTGACCGTGTCCGCGGACCTGGTGACCCGCCTGCTGCTCCCGGCGCTGCCGGTCGGCGTGCTCACCGCGATCCTCGGCGCGCCCTACCTCATCTACCTGTTCGTCCGGAGCCGCCGGGAGGCACGAGCGTGACCACGGAAATCCGCCTGCGGGCCGAATCGCTGCGCCTCGGCTACGGCGACAGCGTGGTGGTCGACGATCTCGACCTCGATGTGCTCGACGGCACGATCACCGCGATCATCGGCCCGAACGGCTGCGGCAAGTCGACCCTGCTGCGTGCGCTGGCCCGGCTGCTGCGGCCGGTGTCCGGCACGGTGCTGCTGGACGGCAAGCAGATCAGCAGCGTGCCGACCAGGGAGGTGGCGCGCGTGATCGGCCTGCTGCCCCAGTCGCCGCTCGCACCGGAGGGCCTGACCGTGGCCGACCTGGTCGCCCGCGGCCGTCATCCGCACCAGCGCTGGTACCGCCAGTGGTCGTCGAGCGACGAAGGCGCCATCGAACGCGCCCTCACCCTCACCGGCATGGCGGAACTGGCCGACCGCCCGGTCGACCACCTCTCCGGCGGCCAGCGCCAGCGCGCCTGGATTTCCATGACCCTGGCCCAGGAAACCGATCTCCTGCTGCTCGACGAGCCGATCACCTATCTCGACCTGGCGCACCAGATCGACGTGCTCGACCTGGTCCACCGCCTGCACACCGAACGCGGCACGACGGTGGTGATGGTCCTGCACGACCTGAACCTGGCCGCGCGTTACGCCGACACACTGGTGGCGATGCGCGACGGGCACGTCCTCGCCCACGGAAGCCCGGCCGAAGTGCTGACCGAACCGTTGCTGGACAAGGTTTTCGGCCTCTCCGCGCAGGTGATCGCCGATCCGGTGGCCGGTACCCCGCTGGTCATCCCGATCAGCGCTCACCTGGCCTGAGGCCGGTCAGCGGTCGACGGAGAGGGCCTCGACCAGCTCACCCGCGGTGGGGTTCGGCAGCGCGCGGGCCACATCGGCCTGGCTGACCACGCCCACCAGGTCGTGACCGTCGATCACCGGCAGGCGGCGCACCTCGTGCTCGCTCATCGTGCGCAGGATCTCGTCCGCCGAGTCGTCCGCGCCCACCGTGACCGCCTCGCCCTGGGCGAGTTCCCCGGCCGAGAGCGCCCGCGCGTCCTTGCCCTCCGCCAGTACCTTGACCACATGTCCCGATCGGTGAGCATGCCCTTGAGCCGGTTGTCCTCGCCGCGGATCGGCAGCGCGCCGACGCCGAGTTCGGCCATCCTCTTCGCCGCGTCCAGCACCGTGTCCGAGGAACGCGCGCACTGCGGGTCGGCGGTCATGATGTCCCTGGCCTTGGTCATCGGTCGTCCTTTCTCCCGATTGTGCTCAGGGAGCGGGTTCGAGGTGCACCACCTTCACCCGCGTCATCTCGTCTAGCAGTTCCGGGCCGTACCCGAAGCCGTTGCCGCTGACCCCGCGCGGTTCGGCCGCCCCGCCGGGAGCACCGCCGAAGACCGAGTTCACCTTCACCGTGCCCACCGGCAGTTCACGCCAGGCGCGCTGCGCGTTCGCCATCGAGCCGGTCAGCACGGTGGCCGCGAGCCCGTACGCGCCGGTGACCGCTTCGGCCATGCCCTCGTCGAAGTCGCGGACCACCCGCACCGGCGCCACCGGGCCGAAGGTCTCCTCCCGCATCACCCGCATCCCGGCCGTGCACTCGGTGAGCACGGTGGCCGGGTACTGGGGCCCCGCCGGCGCCTCGCCGCCCACCAGCAACCGCGCGCCGTTCGCCACCGCGTCGCGGACGTGCGCGTCGACCTCGTCCCGCTGCCGGTTGTCCACCAGCGGGAGCAGCCCACGGGAACGAGCCTCCACCACCAGCGCGGCCACGAACGGCTCGGCGATCGCCTCGTGCACGTAGATCCGTTCCACCGCGACGCAAATCTGCCCGGAGTTGGCGAACGCGCCGAGCGCCGCCTGCCCGGCGGCCCAGGCCGGGTCCACGTCCGCGTCGACCACCAGCGGATCGTTGCCACCGTTCTCCAGCAACGCCTTCGCCCCGGTGCGGGCGGTGGCCAGCGCGATCGCCCGCCCGGCCCGGACGCTGCCCACGTGCGCGACCAGATCGACGCCGTGGTGCCCGGCCAGTTCCGCGCCGACGAGCCCGTCCCCCGGCACGGTGCGCAGCACACCGCCCGGCAGGCAGTCGTCGAGGATCTCCCCGAGCAGCGCCCCGGTCGACGGCACGCGCTCGCTCGGCTTGTGCACCACCGTGTTCCCGGTGACCAGTGCCGCGCCGAGCAGACCGCACGCGACCGCCACCGGGTCGTTCCACGGGGTCAGCGCGACCACCACGCCCCGGGGTTCGGGCACCATGAAGTCCGTCGCCGAGAGGTCACCACGCAGGGTCCGGCCGCGGTGGACCGGGCCCAGTTCGGCGTACTGCTCGAGCGTGCCGGCTCCGGCCAGCACGCCCTCGATCGCTTCCGGTTCGGGGCGGCCGGTGTCGGATTCGTTGGCCTTGGCCAGTTCCCCCGCCCGTTCCCGGAGCGCCGCGGCCGCCGTCCGCAACGCGGCGCCGCGCTCGGTCACCGGTGTCGCGGCCCAGGCGCGCTGGGCCTGGCGGGCGGCGGTGAGCAGTTCACTGATGTTGGGCATGAGCCCTCCTCATCCGATCGGGATGCCGATGCCGCGGCAGGTGAACCCGTGTGCCGCCAGGCGTTCGGCGTCGAGCAGGTTCCGGGTGTCCACCACCGCGGCGCGGTCGGCGAGCTGGGCCAGCTGCGCCCAGTCCAGTTCGCGGAACTCGGGCCACTCGGTGAGCACCACCAGCACCGCGGCGTCCTTGGCCACCAGCAACGGGTCGTCCACCACGTGGACGTCCGCGAGCGCACCACCCCTGGCGGCGGGCACCGCGGGGTCGTAGCCGGTCAGCACCGCGCCGCGCGCGGCGAGCCGGGCGGCGACCGCCAGTGCCGGTGAGTCCCGCAGATCGTCGGTGCCCGCCTTGAAGGTCAGGCCGAGCAGGCCGACGCGGGCCCCCGCCGGTGAACCGTACGGCGAGCCGGTGAGCAGGTCCTGCACCTTGCGCACGATCCGCTCGTGCTGGACGGCGTTGGTGTGCTCGGCAGCCCGCAGCAGCCCGAACCGCAGGCCGCGATCGCTCGCGGACCGGCGCAGCGCCGCCACGTCCTTCGGCAGGCAGGACCCGCCCCAGCCGGGACCGGGCCGCAGGAACGCCGGGCCGATCCGGTCGTCGAGGCCCATCGTCGTGGTCACCTGGCGGACGTCCGCGCCGACCTGCTCGCACAACTCGGCCAGTTCGTTGGCGTAGGACAGCTTCAACGCGAGGAAGGCGTTGCAGGCGTACTTGCCGAGTTCGGCGCTCGCCGCGTCGGCGCGGACGACGGGGGCGTCCAGCCCGCGGTACAGGGATTCCACTTCGGACAGTCCGCGGTCGCCGCCGAGCACGATCCGGTCTGGTTCGAGGAAGTCCCGCACGGCGAACCCCTCACGCAGGAACTCGGGATTGCTCACCGCGGGGAGGTCGTCGCGGCCGGTCAGCTCGGGCACGCGCGCGGTGGTGCCCACCGGCACGGTCGACTTGAGCGCCAGCACGGTGCCGGGCGCGAGCAGCGTGCCCAGCTCCCGCAGCGCCGACTCCAGCGTCCGCAGGTCCGCTTCGCCCCGGTCCCCCATCGGCGTCGGCACGCAGACAAAAACCACCTCCGCGTCACGCAGGCCGGTGGCCGAGCCGGTGAACCGCAGGCGCCCGGTGCCGAGCCCTTCGGTCACCAGCTCGGGCAGGCCGGGTTCGTGGATCGGCACCTCGCCGCGGTTCAATCGGTCCACTTTGGACCTGTCGATGTCGGTGCAGGTCACCCGGTGCCCGAGGTGGGCAAGGCAGGCGGCGGTGGTCAGGCCGACGTACCCGGCCCCGACCACGCCGACCGGACGGTCAGCCATCGCGTACACCTCCCAGTGCCAGCCGGGCCGCCGACACCACTTCGGGGACTTCGATCCGCAGCAGGCCGGGGCCCGGGCGGCCGGCGAACGGGTCGCCGGTGGTGCCCCGCCAGAGCACGACGTGCTCCGGCCGTCCGGGTGGCGGTCCCCAGCGCGCGGGCGGGGTGGGACCGAACAGCAGCACCGAGGGGGTGCCACGGGCCGAGGCCAGGTGCGCCACCCCGGTGTCGCCACAGATCACCAGGCAGGCGTCGGACACCAGCGCGGTCAGCTCGCGGAGATCGGTCCGCCCGGCGAACACCGCGCCGGAACCGAGCCCGGCACCGGCGGCCACTTCCCCGGCCAGGTCCCGCTCCGCCGCCGAGCCGGTGATCACCACGCGCCGCCCGTCGGCCGCCAGTTCCCTTGCCACGGACGAAAACCGCGCGGCGGGCCAGCGCCGGGCACCGAACGCGGCCCCCGGGTGCACCACCACCGCGCCCGGTGCCGGGCTCGGCTCGTCCGGACGCCCGATGCGCAGCTCGGCCGGGTCCGCTTCGATCCCGTAGTAGGCCAGCAAACCGCACCAGCGCACCCGCTCCGGCAGGTCTTCCGTCCACTGTGGACCCGGATGCTGCGGGAAGGCGGGATGGGCGTGGGTCAGCACCGGCGCGCCCGCCGCCACCGCGTCGAGGTCGGCGATGCTCTCCGGTCCGCTGCCGTGCAGGTTGACCAGCGCCGACGGTCGCTCCGGCGGGGCGCGCAGCGCACCGAGCCCGGGCGTCGGCAGCAGCTCGTCCACCGCGCCGAGCAACGGGAGCAGTGCGCGGAACGGCTCGGGCGCGGCCAGCGTGATCCGCTCGCCGGGGAACGCGCGGCGCAGCCCGCGCAACGCGGGCACGGCGACCAGCAGGTCACCGAGCCCGAGTGCCCGCAGGACCAGGACCCCGCTCATGGCCAGGAGGATTCTTCGTCCGAGCAGACCACGAGTTCGCGCACCTGCGAGCCGGGCGGCTGGCTGAGCGCGAACACCACGGTCCTGGCCACGTCCTCCGGCCGGTTCAGCTTCGCGTCCGCCGGTGGCTTGTACCGGTCCTCCCTGGCGTCGAAGAACGCGGTGTGCATGCCACCGGGCACCAGCAGGGTGACGCCGACCCGGCCGGCGGTTTCCGCCGCCAGCGCCCTGGTGAAGCCGACCACGCCGAACTTCCCGGCGCAGTAGGCGGTCGCGTCGCTGACCGCCTTGACGCCGAGCGTGGACGCGCAGGTGACCACCGTGCCGCGGGCGCGCTCGAGATACGGCAGGGCGGCCCGCACCACGGCGGCGGTGCCGAACAGGTTGACCCGGACCACGTTCTCCCAGGTGTCCACCGGGACCGAGGTCAGGGTGCCCGGCACGTCCACCCCGGCCGCGGTGAACACCGCGTCGAGCCCGCCCGCCCGCTCGGCGAGCCGGTGCACGGCCGCGGTGGTGGCCTCGGTGTCGGTCACGTCGACCTGCTCGTGCGGCACCCCGCTCGCGGGCGGGTGGCGGTCGAGCACCAGCGGCGTGCCACCGGCTTCCCGCACCGCTTCCACCGTGGCGGCGCCGAGTCCGGAAGCACCACCGGAGATCAGCACCGTGCCCAGCTCTGTCATGTTCCTCCTTTGCCGTGCGTTCGGGGGTTCATCGGGCGACCAGGCGGCTGGTCGAGTAACCGTCGAGCACCGGCACCAGCACGACCTCCCCGCCGTGCCGCCGGACGACCCGGGCTTCGGGCAGGTCCGCTCCGGTGTAGTCCCCGCCCTTGACCCACACGTCCGGCGCGAGCCGGTCGAGCAGCCGTTCCGGGGTTTCCTCCTCGAACACCACCACCGCGTCGACCGCGGCCAGCCCGTTCAGCAGCCGGGCCCGGTCGGGCGCGGCCAGGATCGGGCGGCTCTCGCCCTTGCGGCGCCGGACGGACTCGTCGGAGTTCAGGCACACGACCAGCGCGTCGCCCAGTGCGCGGGCTTGTTCCAGCAACGTCAGGTGCCCCGGGTGCAGCAGGTCGAAGCAACCGCCGGTGGCCACCAGCTTTCCGCCGCGCGCCCGGATCTTCGCCGCCAGCGCGAACGCCGACTGGCCGCCGGTGTCCAGCGCGCCCCGCGACCGGGGTGGTTGCTCGGACAGCGAACTCGCCGCACCCGCCGCCACGAACCGGGCCGCCGCCTCGACCGCGACCTCCACGGCTTCGGGAAGATCGGCGCCGTCGTAGAGCGCGGCCGCCGCGGCGCTGGAGAACCGGTCGCCCGCACCACAGGTGTCCGGCCGCGAACCGGCGGACACGCGGCAGCCGTCGGGTACCACGGCCATCCTGGTCTGCTCCTCGTCGGCGAGCACGGCCCCGTCGGCGCCCAGCGTCACCGCGACGGCGGCGGAGCCCCACAGGGCGCGCAGGGTGCGCGCCAGTTCGTCGGGTGGTCCGTGCCCGCCGGCGAACCGGGCGGCCTCGGTGTCGTTGGGCGTGACCAGCCTGCTGCCGCGCACCGGCTGGGCGCCGCGGGGGTGCGGGTCCCACACCAGCGGCACCCGGCGGGCGGCTTCGGCGAGCAGGCGGCGGATCATCGCGTTGCCCGCGACGCCCCGGCCGTAGTCGGCGACCAGCACCCCGGACGCGCTCGCCAGCAGGTCGGCCACCCCGGCGTGGGACCGGATGTCGGCCATCCGCCCGTCGCCTTCGTCGAGCCGGACGATCGGCTGACCACCCGCGCGGATCCGCTTCTTGCTCGGCGTGCCACCGTCCAGCGGCAGGGCGAGCACGTCGACTTCGGTGCCCAGCAGCGTCCGGAGCCGCTCCCCCGCCTCGTCGTCACCGAGCGCGGTGAGCAGCACGACCTCGGGCGCCGAGCGCGCGGCGAGCTTGGCGGCGAGGCCCGCGCCCCCGGGGCGCTGCCATTCGCGCACCACGTCCACCACCGGCACCGGTGCCTCGGGGCACAACCGGTCCGCGGTGCCGTCCACGTCGATGTCGAGCAGCGCGTCGCCCACGACGACCAGCGGACCCCGGCTCACGCGACCATGCCTTCCACCCCGATGGCCCGGTCGAAGACCGCGCAGAGCGTGTGCACGATCGCCAGGTGCGCTTCCTGCACCGTGGCGGTGGAATCGGCCTCCACCGCGATGGCGTCGTCGCACAACCCGGCCAGGCTGTTGGGCAGCGGCCCGGTCAGCGCCCAGGTGGTCAGCCCCTCCTCGTGCGCGGTTTTCGCGGCGGCGCACACGTTCTGGCTGCGGCCGCTGGTGGACAGCAGCACCAGCACGTCACCGGGGCGGCCGTGCGCCCGGACCTGCCGCGCGAACATCTCCTGCTCGCCGTAGTCGTTGACGATCGCGGTACCCGCGGAGGTGTCCGCGTGCAGCGCGATCGCCGAGAACGGCGGCCGGTCGTGCAGGTACCTGCCGACCAGTTCGCCGGTCAGGTGCTGGGCTTCGGCGGCGCTGCCACCGTTGCCCGCGGCCAGCAGCCGCCCGCCGGAGCCGAGGACCTCGGCGAGGTGCCGTCCCCACCGGTCGATCGTCGGGGCGGCGGCACCCAGCCGCCCCAGCGCTTCACTGAGCGCCGTGAAATGTTCCGTGATCACGCTGCACCTCCCGTGTGCTCCAGCTCCGCCGACAGCCGCTGTGTCAGCCGCCGCACCGCGTCCAGCACCTCGTCCGCGCCCACCTGGTCCAGGCACGGGTGACCGGGGACCGGGCACCGCCTGGCCCGGCTGCCGCGGCACGCCGCGTCCTGGTCACCCAGCAGCACCACCGGCACGCCGTAGGGGGCCCAGCGCGCGGCGGGCACCACCGGGGCGAACAGCGAGACCACCGGTGTGCCCACGGCTGCCGCGAGATGGGCGGGGCCGGTGTTCGGCGCCACCACCACCGCGGCCCCGGCGAGCACCGCGGCCAGCTCGGCCAGTCCGGTGCGGCCGGTCAGGTCCAGTGCGCCGGGGCAGGCGATCCGGCGGGCCAGTTCCCGGTCCGCCGGCGCGCCGGTGAGCACCACCCGGTGCCCGTGCTCGATCAGCAGCCGGGCCGCCGCCGCGTACCGCTCGACGCCCCACTCCCTGGCGGGCGCCGACGCGGCGGGGTGCACGGCCACGTAGCCCGGCTCGCCGGTCAGCGCGGTGATCTCGGGCAGTGGCCCGGTGATCGCCAGCTTCCCGTGGTCACCGGGCGGAAGCCGGAAACCGGCGGCTTCGGCCAGCGACAACGCCCGCTCGGCTTCGGGCGGATCGCCGTCGACCCGGTGGCGCAGGTCGAGCAGCGCGCCCGGGTAGTCCTCGCTGATCGCGCCGATCCACCGCACCCCGGCCTCGCGCAGCGCCAGTGCCATCGGCAGCGGCGACTGGTGGAACGAAGTCAGCACCAGTGCCCGATCCGGGGCCAGCGCCCGGATCCGGTCGCGAAACCCGGCCAGGCCGGCCGCGGTGATCTCGGGCGGTTCCGGGTCGATCCACGGAACGCACCACTCGAGCACCCGGTCCACCCCGGGCAGCAGCTCCGCCGCCGCCCGGCCGCGTGGTCCCGCCAGGAACGTCACCTCGTCGGCACCGGCGGCCACGGCACGGACGGCCGGTCCGGCGAGCAGTACGTCGCCGAGATTGTCCGACCGGACCACCAGCACGTGCCCGCTCACGAGAACACCAACTCGACGGCGTCGTCCACGGTTTCCGCGACCCGCGCGTACCGGCGCGCGTGCTCGATCTCCTCGGGCTTGGTCTTCTCGGTCGGCACCAGGATCGCCTGTGCGCCGGCGGACAGCGCCGCCCGCACGTCCGAGCCGATGTCACCGATGACCACGCACCGCTCCACCGGCACGTCGAGTTCGCGCGCGGCCTGCTCGACCAGACCCGGCTGGGGTTTGCGGCAGCCGCAGGCGTCCGCGTCGCGGTGCACGCAGACCTGCCAGGTGTCGAAGGGTCCCAGCAGTTCGTCCACTTTGGAGTTCACCGCGGTCAGCTGCTCCGGGGTGATCAGCCCGTGCGCGATCCCCGACTGGTTGCTCACCACGCCGACCCGGACACCGCGCGAACGCAGGCGCCGCAACGCTTCTTCGACGCCCGGCATGGGTTCGACCTGCTCGGCGTCGGCGAGGTAGGGCACGTCGGTGATCAGCGTGTCGTCTCGGTCGAACAGCACCGCCGCCGGAGGACGGGCCGAGCGCGCGCGGACCTCACCCGCCAGCCGGTACGCGGACGCGACCGGCGGGATGAGCACGCTCGTCACGAGCATGCGCGCGATCTCCTCGGGCGACTTCGGCCCCGGCAGGATCCGGCGCGCGGCGAACTCCGCGGTAAGCCCCAGCCAGGCGCCGGCGGCGAACTTGGCCCACGGGCGCTTCGCCAGCGCGAGCCCGAGCGCCGCCGCGGCGCTCGCGGTGGTCAGCGCATGCCTGCCGGTGCGTCCCGGGCCTTCGCCGGTGTCCGTGCGCCAGCCGCGCCCGAACTTCGCCCGCATCAGGGCGTTGTCGGCGTTGCCGCGTTGCGCGCGGACGCTGGCGAAGAAGCCGGACCGGCGGGCGGGGTGGATGGCGACCCGGTCCCCGACCGCCAGCCGGTAGCCCGCCCGCTCCGCGCGCAGGGCGAGATCCGCGTCTTCGCGGAAGGCACGGGGAAAGCGTTCGTCGAAGCCGCCCACCGCGACCAGCACCCGGCGGCGGTAAGCCATGTCGGCGGTGATCCACCGGGCGGTGGCCAGACCGGCGGTGCCGCGCTCGTCGTCGGTGGGGCGGCGGTCCGGGGGCAGCGGCACGCGGATGCGGGCCTGCGAGGCGTCGACGTCGTCGCGCAGGTCCTCCGCCAGGCGCTGCCGCCAGTCGAAGGGCACCCGCACGTCGTCGTCGAGAAAGGCGATCCACTCGGTGCTCGCGGCCTGCCAGCCCAGGTTCCTGGCACCCGCCGGGCCGCGCCCGCCGGAACGCAGCACGCGTACCGGCAGGTCCAGTGCGGGCAGTTCGAGTTCGCCGCCGCCCGGCCGGTCGTCGACCACGATGATCTCCGCCGGGGCCGGGCCGTCGCCGTGGTCGAGTCCGCCGAGCAGGGTGTGCAGCGTCGGCCGCCCGGTGGTCGGCACGACCACGGTGTAGTCGGTCATCACGGCCTCCGCACCACGAACGGGCCGATGGCCAGCAGGTCCACCGGGCTGGAACCGAAGCATTCGAGCGCGTCGCGCGGATCGTCGACCATCGGGCGGCCCGCGGTGTTCAGGCTGGTGTTGACCACCACCGGCAACCCGGTGCGGTCGGCGAACGCCCGCAACATCCTGGCCGGCAACGGCTTCTCCGCCGCGTCGACGGTCTGGATCCGGGCCGTGCCGTCCACGTGGGTCACCGCCGGGATCCGGTCCGTCCACCCGGGATCGACGTCGTGCACGAAGAGCATGTACGGGCTCGGCAGCGGACCACCGGCGAAGATCTCGGCGGCCCGCTCGGCGAGCACCATCGGGGCCACCGGGCGGAACTGCTCACGGCCCTTGACCTCGTTGAGCCGCTCCAGGTTCGCCTTGTGCCCGGGGTGCGCCAGCAGGGACCGGTGCCCCAGCGCCCGCGGCCCGAATTCGGCGCGGCCCTGGAACCAGGCGACGATCCGGTTGTCCGCCAGCGCTTCGGCGACGGTGTCCGCCACGTCGTCCGGGCGCTCGTAGCGCACCCCGGCGCGATCGAGCCAGCGCCGCAGTTCGTCGTCGGTCCAGCCGCGGCCGAGATCGGCACCGGGCATCGGCTCGATCGGCTCGCCCGCCTCCGCGGCTAGGTGCAGTGCCGCACCGAGCGCGGTACCCGAATCACCGGAGGCCGGTTGCACCCAGATCTCCTCGAACGGTCCTTCGCGGTACAGGCGGCTGTTCGCCACGCAGTTGAGCGCGGTGCCGCCCGCCAGCGTCAGCCTGCTCTGCCCGGTCTGCTCGCACAGCCACCGCGCCAGTTCGAGCAGCACGTCTTCAAGTCGCTTTTGGACGGTCGCGGCCAGGTCGGCGTGCTCCTGCTCGAAACCGCCGGTCCGGCGGGGCGCGAAGGCGGCCCAGTCGACCGGATCGGTGCGGAAACCGCCGTCACCCGTGGTGCGCACCAGCTCCCGGAACTCGGCTTCGAACCGGGGCCTGCCGTAGGACGCCAGTGCCATGACCTTGTACTCGTCGCTGGACCTGGCGAAGCCGAGGTGCTCGGTGAGGTCCTCGTACAGCAGCCCCAGTGAATGGGGCAACGACTGCGTCGCGTATTCCAGCAGTTTGCCGTCACGGTATTCCCCGGCGAGGTAGGAAATGTTCTCCCCACGGCCGTCGGCGACCATGACCGCCGAATCCCGGAATGGCGCGGCAAGCCCGGCCGATGCCGCATGCGCCACATGATGACGGACAAAATGGACGATATCCGGATCCAGTCCGGGCAACGCGCTTTTCAGGAAGAACGGCGCACGACTCGCATAGGTCGTGCGCAATTCCTCCCAGGCCGGATCCAGGCCGCCGGCGTCGTGGTCGACCAGCGAAGGATCGTAGGAGTAGCCGACCGCGTCCAGCTCGGTCACGTCGATCCCGCCCTGCTCGAGGCACCAGCGCGCGGCCTGCTCGGGCTGCTCCCAGGCGGAGAACGGCACCGGCCGCTTGCCGTGCTTGCGGCGGCTGAACCGTTCCTCCTCCGCCGCGGCCACCACCCGCCCGTCGACCACGAGTGCCGCGGCGGGGTCGTGGAAAACGGCATTGATACCGAGTATCCGCACCCTGGTCACCTCCGTTGTTCAGCTCTCCCCTTACCGCTACCCGCTGCAGTCGACTCGAAACATTTCAGCGGCCCGAACCGGCGGCCATCGGCGTCGGCACCGTGGCAGAAAGCACGTTCGAATAAACGCGGCTCGTGTCCGCGGCGACGCGGTCCCAGGAATACCTGGCACCGGCCCGATCCACCGCCGCCGCGGAATAACCGCCGAGCAGGGTCGGGTCGGCCAGCAGTTCCCGCAGTTTCGCCGCCAGCGGGCCCGGTTGCCGCGGTGGCACCAGCGCGCCGGTGACCCCGTCGACCACGGTGTCGGTCAGCCCGCCGACCGCCGCGGCCACCACCGGCACGCCGCAGGCCATCGCCTCCAGCGGCACGATCCCGAACGGTTCGTACCACGGCGTGCAGACCGCCAGGTCGGCCGAGCGCAGCAGCGCGGGCATGTCCTCGCGGGAAACCGCGCCCCGCAGGTGCACCCGGTCCGCCACGCCCGTCCGCTTGGCGAACCAGCGCAGCCGCGCCGCCTCGCGGTCCCGGCCGTCCTCACCGCCGGCGATCACCAGCTCGGTGTCCGGCACGCCGCGCAACGCCGCGATCGCGGTGGAGAAACCCTTGCGCGGCACCAGCCTGCCCACCGCCACCAGGCGTCGCCGCGCGCCCTTCTCCTCGGCGGGCCCGGTCGGGGTGAACCGGCTCAGGTCCACCCCGCACGGCACCACCGAAATCGCCGAGCGGGGAACCCCCATGCGGATCAGCTCGAACACCTCGTCCGAACAGGTCGCCGCGATCCGCGCCACGTGCTTGCCCACCATGCGCTCGATCCGGATGCGGTCCGGCGGGCTGGTGTCCGCGTCGCCCTGGTGCCGTCGCTTCACCACACCGAGCGCGTGGAAGGTCTGGACCACCGGTACCCCGGCGGATTTCGCCGCGAGCACCGAAGCCAGCCCCGACATCCAGAAGTGCGCGTGGACCACGTCCGGCGGCTCGACCAGCCAGTCCTGCTCCAGCCGCAACGCGAACTCGTTCATGTGCGGCAGCAGTTCGTCCTTCGGCACCGGCCGGGCCGGGCCCGCCGTCACGTGCCGCACGGTGAAACCGGCCGGGGTGAGCACTTCGCCGGGCTGGTCCGGGTCGTCCCGCCGGGTGTGCACCACCACGCGATGTCCCGCCCTGACCAGCGCGGCCGAAAGCTCGGCCACGTGCAGGTTCTGCCCGCCCGCGTCCACCCCGCCCAGTGCCGCCAGCGGGTTGGCGTGCTCCGAGACCATCGCGATCTTCATCAGCTACCTCCTGCGAAATCCTCATGCCGTCAAGCGGCCGAACAGCGTGTCCCAGTTCCGCAGGAACGCTTCGAGCCCGTGGTGGGCCAGCGCGTGCTCCCGCGCGGCCTTCCCGGCTGAGCGAGCCAGCCCGGGATCGGCGATCAGCTGCCGGATCGCCGTGGTCAGCGCGCCGACGTCGGTGGCGACAAAGCCCGCCTCCCTCGGCACCGTCACCGCGGCTTCGGTGGTCGCCAGCGCGACCACCGGCATGCCAAGGTGCATGGCCTCGAGCAGGGACAGGCCCAGCGAGGTCCACCGCGCGGTGTGCAGGTAGAGGCGCCGGGCCGCCAGCTCCCGGTGCAGCTCGGCGAGCGGCAGGTCACCGATCGGCCGCAACCGCTCGCCGTCCACCCCGGTGTGCTCGTTGATCCCGGCCAGTCCCATGCCGAACAGGTCGACCGGCGCGGCCCGGCAGAACGCGGGCAGCAGGTCGGTCCCGGTTCGCCTGCCCCGGCGCACGGGTTCGTTGATCACCACCGCCGCGCGGTCCACCGACCCGGTGTACTGCTCGCCGGGATCGGGCACGCCGTGCGGGATGACCACGACCGGCGCCTGGCCGGAATCCCAGATCAGCTGGTTGAAGTGGGTGACGTGGACGATCGGGATCCCGGCCTGGTCCGCCAGCGGGTGGCGGGTGTCCGGCACGTTCCCCAGCGGGGTGTTGTGCTCGACGAACACCGCGGGCACGTCCCGGCCGGGACGGCGGCCGAGCAACCGCTCGGCGCGCTCGACCTCCTCCGGCCGTTGGAGCACGACCACGTCCACGTCGGTGTCCGCGAGTTCCGCTTCGCCCGCTTCGACCACGTTGTCCGGCCACGGGCGGCCGGCGCGGCCGAGTCCCCACGGCCCGCCTTCGGGCAGCGTCGGCAGGACATAGGTGTGCGGACCCCGGACGAACGCGTCCATCCACGAACCGTGAACATGCCAGGCGAACACTTTCATGGCGAAGGAGTTGACGGCCCCGCCTGGCCTAAACACGGGATGACCAATTGCTTTCCGTGTCGGCTCAACCCACGTAACGCCGGGCCGTCGAGTCGCGTTGCGACGCTTCCAGCTCGAGCAAACCCGCCTCGACCGTCGCCGGGACCACACGCCGGGACCGGAGGACCCACGGCAGGCCGCGGAGGGCTTCGGCGACGGCGGCGACGGTGTACCGGTCACGCGGGGCCGAACCGAGCACGGTCCGCGTGCGCCGCCACGCGCTGCGCACGGGGCGGCGCAACCACAGCGTCCACAACGTGTTGCGGATCCCCAGTTGCCTACGCCGGCGCGGGTCCCGTGCCTTCGACGGCGCGTGGTGCACCACCACGTCCTCGGCCCAGCACATCCACCAGCCCACCGCGGCGAGGTCGAGTGCGAGCAGTTCCTCCTCACCGCCGAACCACATCCGCCGGGAGAACCCGCCGACCCCTTCGAACGCGCTCACCCGGAACATCGACAGCCCGGCCATCACGCCGAGCAGCGCCGGGCCGGGCAGCCAGTCCGGACCGCGCACCGGTGACCACCGCAGTTCCGGGGTGATCGGGTCCTCGGTGAGCCCCGGTTCGACCAGGCACCGGCCGGTCACCGAGGCCAGGCCGGGATGGGCGTCGAGCAGATCGGCCGCCCTGGTCAGCGCACCGGGTTGCCAGCGGGTGTCGTCGTCGCAGAAGGCCACGTACGGTGTGCTGATCCGGCTCACCGCGATGTTCCGGCCCAGCGCGCCGAGGTTGCGCCCGGCGCGGATCAGCTCGACCCCGGGAAAGCGCTCGCGGACCGCGTCCGCGGTTCCGTCGGTGGAACCGTTGTCCACCACCACGATCGGCGCCGCGTCGGGCAGCGCGGACATGTGCGCCAGGGTCCGCAGCAGTTCCGCGCACCGGTCGCGGGTGATGACCACAACGGTTGTCCTCATCGCTTTCCTTCCAGCAGTCGCACGCGGGCTTCCACCGCACGCGGCAGCCGCTGCCGCCGGCGGAGCACCTTCGGCAGCCGCCGGGCCGCCCCGGCCACCGCTCGCGGCGGGGCGGAAACCGTTGCGGCCAGGCAGTTCTTCGGCGCGCGGCGCAGCCAGGTGATCAGCAGGTTGTTGCGTGCCTCCAGCCTTCGCCGGCGTGCGGCGGGCATCCGCGAAGGCGAGGGATGGTGGTGCGCCACGATTTCCTCGACGTAGCAGAGCTGCCAGCCGCGTGCGGCGAGGTCGTAGGACAGCAGCTTCTCCTCCGCACCGAAGTGCAGCAGCGGGTCGAAGCCGCCGCAGTCCGAATAGGCCCGGACGCGGACCATCGCCGAACACGCCAGGAAACCCAGTACCGCGGGTCCTGGACTGCCCGGCTCCCGGCCCAGCGGACTGCGTGCCATCAGCTCCACCACCGGATCGGGCCGGTTTTCCGGCCCCACCAAGGTTTTCCCGGCGATCAGCCCGAGCCGGGGGTGCCGGTCGAACAGCGACTCCGCCTTGGCCAGCGCGTCCGGCGCCCACCACGAATCGTCGTCGCTGAAGGCGACATAAGGGGTGCGTGCGGCCGTCACGCCGAGATTCCGCGCCGCCGCGCCCAGATTGCGCGGCAGGGTGAGCAAGCGCACCTCGGGGCCCGCGGCGCGCACCACCTCGGCGGTGTCGTCGGTGGACGCGTTGTCCACCACGATGATCGGCGGACGCGGCCGCAGCCCGGCCAGTTCCCGCAGGGTGCGCGCCAGTTCGCCGGCCCGGTTCCGGGTCGCGATCACCACGGTCGTCTTCACCGGCCGCCCCGGAGCCCGCTGACGAGTTCGCCCAGCACGGCGGACTCCGGCGGGCGGCGGTCGGCCGCGGCCCGCCCGCGCCCGGACAGGCACCACGACCACCAGCGGTCCAGCGCACCCGGCTCGACCGCGGCCTCGGCCCCCACCACAGCGGGCCAGCCCAGTGCGCGGGCCTGGGCGGACACCTTGCCGCCGCCGGCGACCGGATCGACCGCCAGCACCGGGACCCCGGCGCGCAGGCCGAAGACCAGTCCGTGCAGCCGGGTGGTCACCAGCGCGTCCAGCCGGCTCACCAGCGAAGCGAACTGGTCGGGGGTCGCGCAGTTGCGCCAGTCCTTGGTGTCGAGGCGGGTGTCCACCGGCAGGCAGGCGCAGTCGAGCGTGTTCAGCCACGCCTCCAGTGCCGCGTGCACCTCCTCGTGCCGCCGCTGCCCGCCGTACTCGCGCTGCCCCGGCGCCAGCGCCACGCCGATCACCGGTGTGCGCTCGGTATCCGCGTGCCACGCCAGGTCCGGGCGCGCGGACCCTGGCTCGTCGCGGGGGATGACCCGGTGGAAGCCGGTCACCGCGGGATCCGCCGGATCGATCACCGTCACCCCGGCGGCGGTGCGACGGCAGTCCGGGAACCATTCGTGCAGCCACCGCACCTGCGTCCCGTGCGCCGGTCCGCAGACAAAGACCACGTCGGAGTACCGCGCCGGGTCCGCCTCCTCCAGCCGGAGCGCGCCGGGGCGGAACTCCGGACTCCACGCGGTGTCGCTGTCGATCCCGGCGGCGTCCAGCGCGGCGCGGACCGAGCGGAGGCTCAGCACGTCACCAGCGGTCGCCTCACCGTCGACGAAGCTGGGCCAGCCGGTGAGCAATACGCGCATGGCCTCCGCATACCCCGCCGCTCGCCGGGTACACCCCGACCCATGGACTGGAACTTCACCAGGGCGGTGGTGACCGGCGGCGCCGGCTTCGTCGGCTCGCACCTGTGCGAACGCCTGCTGTCGCTGGGCACGCAGGTGGTCTGCGTGGACAACTTCGCCACCGGCGCGCGCGAGAACCTCTGGGAACTCCTGGAGACACCGGGGTTCACCTTGGTGGAGGCGGACGTGACCACCTGGCCGCCCGCCCCGCCGGGCGAAGTCGACCTGGTGCTCCACCTGGCGTGCCCCGCCTCGCCCCGCGACTACCTCCGCCTGCCCTTCGAAACGCTGGCCGCGGGTTCGGCGGGCACGGCGTGGGCGCTCGACCTGGCCCGCCGCCACAACGCCCGGTTCCTGCTCGCCTCGACCAGTGAGGTCTACGGCGATCCCGGCCGCCACCCCCAGCGGGAGGACTACTGGGGCAACGTCAACCCGATCGGCCCGCGCAGCGTGTACGACGAAGCGAAGCGCTACGCCGAGGCGTACACCGCGGCCGCCCGGCGCGAATGGCACGCGGACACCACCATCGCCCGCATCTTCAACACCTACGGCCCCCGCATGCGGCCCGACGACGGCCGGATGATCCCCGCCTTCGCCGGGCAGGCGCTGCGCGGGAAACCGCTGACGGTGGCGGGCACGGGCGAGCAGACGCGGTCGATCTGCTACGTCGACGACACGGTGACCGGCTTGCTGGCCCTCGCCGCGAGCGGTCATCCCGGGCCGGTCAACATCGGCAATCCGCACGAACTGACCGTGCTGGAGATCGCCGAGGAAATCCGGCGCCTGACCGGTACCCGGTCGACCGTCCGGCACATCGACGCGGCGGAGGACGATCCTCGGCGGCGGTGCCCGGACATCGGCCTCGCCGAGGCGGAACTCGGCTGGAAGCCGGCGATCGACCCCGCCGAAGGGCTCGCCCGCACCATCCGGTGGTTCGCCGGGTCGTCCGCCCTGTCCGCCTGACCAGGCCGGTGCGTGCTGCGCCGCGGTTCCCAGCGGCTCAACGTGAAACCGGTGCGGCCGTCCGAATTGCTGACCACCCGACACTCCGAACTGGACCGGTCCGGCCGGTGGTTTCTCGCGGACACGAATGGTTTGACCGGAAACCGGTGGGTATGAGCTACTCATGGCCACCACCACCCGCTTGGCCCGGCTTCCGGGGGTCTACCAGCCGCAGGCCGACACCCGGCTCCTCGCTTCGGTCCTCCACCGGACGCGACTACCCGCCGGGGCCCGGATCCTGGACGTCTGCACCGGCACCGGCGCGCTGGCGCTCACCGCCGCGCGACTGGGCGATCACGACGTCACCGCGATCGACGTCTCCCGCCGGGCGGTGCTTTCGGCCCGGCTCAACGCCTTCCGCCTGGGCCTGCCGGTCGCCGTGCGTCGGCGGTCCTTTGTGGACTTCACCGGCGCCTTCGACCTGGTGCTGGCCAACCCACCCTACGTACCCGCCGCCACCGCCGCCCCGGCCGGGCGCGCGCGGTGCTGGGACGCGGGAGCCGACGGCAGGGCGCTGCTCGACCCGTTGTGCGCGCTCGCCCCGCGATTGCTTCGGCCGTCGGGCACGCTGCTCCTGGTGCAGTCCGATGTGTCCGGTGTGCCCGCGACTCTGGAACTGCTGCGCTCGGCGGGCCTGAGCGCCGAAGAGGTCACCCGCCACCGGAACCCCTTCGGCCCGGTCATGCACGCGCGCGCGGCGTTCCTGGAACGCACCGGACTGATCCGGACCGGCCGTCGTCACGAGGACCTGGTGGTGATCCGTGCCGAACGCGTCTGAAGACCGTCGCCGGGTCATCGTCGAGCCCTGCGGGCCGGTACTGGTCGAGGGACCGGTCGAACTGGTGCTGCCGGACGGCACCACGCAGCACTGCGACCGGTTCCTGGTCGCGGTCTGCGCGTGCCGGCGCAGCAAGCGATATCCGTTGTGCGACACCAGTCATCGCAAGCGGGTCCGGCGGGATTCAGCGTGAGCGCAAGGAGGACAGCCCCGCCGCCCACCGTCCCAGCACGTGCTCGGCGAAGCGCCCCTCGAGCAGTTCCGTGGCCTGGATGCCGAACACGATGTCACCGGCCAGCTCCGGCTCCTGCGCCAGCAGTCCGCCGACCACCTCGTGGCGCATCACCTGCTCGTGCACGGCATCCGCCTCGATGTGCTCGGTGTAGAACCGGCGGCACTCCGGTGCCGCGCCGAGGCGGGCGAGCGCGTCGTCCAGCCGCTGCGCGCTGGGCCCGGTGGTGATCTCAGCGGCGGTGAAGTGCCCCACCAGCGCGCCACGCCACCGCCGGTGCAGGCCGAACAGCGACATCAGGTTGACCACCGCCAGCATGCACGCCGGGGTGCTTTCCAGGTAGTGCAGGTAGTCCGGCGACAGTCCGGCGGCGCCGAGGAGGTCCGCGTACAGCTGGGCGTGCACCCGGTCGGGGTGCCCGCCGCCGAACTCGTCGAACTCCACCGCGACCAGCGCCGCCTTGGGCCGCCCGGACAACCGCGGAATGACCCAGGCGTGCGGATCGGCTTCCTTGAGGTGGTAGATCGAGCGGTGCGCGAAGAACTCCCGCACCTGCCACCACTCGGCCTCGTCGCACAGGAAATGGCTCAATCCACGGCCGGGTACCGGTTCGACCAGCAACGCGTCCAGCTCCGCCGTCACGTCGTCACCACCGGCGACCTCCCGCCGCAGCGCGGAAACGAAGTCCCGCTCCAGCACCGCGCGCAGCCGCAGCAGTTCCGGTTCCCATTCCCACTCCGCGGCGACCTCGCGGAAACCGCGGTAGTGCAGCTCGTAGCAGACGTGGAGGGCCACCTGCACATCTTCACCGAAGGCGTCGGAGGGGCCGGGATCGAGCTGCCGCAGCACCGCCTTGTCCCGCCGCTCCCCCAGCACGTCCACCACCGCGGCCGAAATCGGACCGCGTGCGGCAGGCAGCGCCGCCCCGAGATGGGCAGGCGTCGCGGTCGAAGGCACAGTCACTGTCACACGGGCGGTGTACCCGGCCGGAGCCGGTTCATTCACAGCGAGTGGGCGGCGGAGCAGCGAGCCGTGCGCGAAGATGGACGGGTCGAGGCTACCGGCTGCGATGGCCAAGTGGAGGTGGCGAGCGGTGGACGGGCAACGCCATGATCGGTTGTGGCGGCTGGTCGCCGAGCGCTCCGCCACCCGCACCAAGACCTCGGGCTGGGTCGGGGTGGTCTGCGCGGTGGCCGTCGAGCAGCTCGAAGTGGACGCCGCGGCGGTCACCGTGCGCACGAACGCGTTGTCGCAGGATCTCATCGCGGCCAGTGGCACGTGGGCGGAATCGCTGGAGGAACTGCAGTACACCGTCGGCGAGGGCCCGGGTATCGCCGCGTTCGAAGCGGGGGAACCGGTGCTGACCGGCGACCTGGGCGCGGCGGCCACCCGGTGGCCCGGTTTCGCCGAGGAAATCGCGGCCAACGGTGTGGGCGCGGTGTTCGCGTTTCCCTTGCAGGCCGGGGCAATCCGGATGGGCACGCTCACCCTGTACCGCCGCCGGCCCGGCGCGCTCACCGCATCGGACCTGGGCGACGCCGCGATACTGGCGGAGATGACCACCACCGCGCTGGTGGCCGACAGCCGGGGCACGGAGACCACCGCGTCGTGGGCCAAGGAGGACACGCCGGGGTTCTACGACGAGGTGAACATCGCCACCGGGATGCTGGCGGCCCAGCTCCAGATCAGCCTGCAAGACGCACTGCTGCGGCTGCGCGCGCACGCGTTCAGCCAGCACCTTCCGCTCACCGAAGTCGCGCAGGCCGTGCTCAACCGGCAACTCCGCTTCGACTCGCCCGCGGAGTGATCCCCGTCCGCCCAGCCGCCCGCGTGGACGAACTGACCGCACCGGCCCGGTAGCGGGTCGGTCCCAGTCGGCGTCGGGATCGGCCCTGCCCCGCGCGTCGCCGTTGACCACCGCGATCATCCGGCGGGCTTCCACCTGCTGTCCCCCGGCGCCGTGCTCGGCTTCGAGTCCGTCCCTGGCTTCCTGCCGCCCGCAGTCGCGCCACACCCGCATGATGCCGACGGCCTCGTTCAGCGCCGCCCGGCGGCGCACCCGCTCGACGAGCAGGTGCGCCGGTTCTTCCCGCCAGTCCGGGGTGCTCATCACCCCACGGTCCTCCCCCGGACGGCCGGGCGCCAGCCGGTACCCCGGCGCGCGTCAGGCGCGACGGAGGCCGCGGCCGAGTGCCAGGCCGAAGGCGATCATGGTCACGGCCAGGCCGAGGTGCAGCCAGTTGTCCGCGGCGTTGACCGGCACGAAGTTGGCCGAGGAGCCGTGGTCGATGAACAGGCCGTAGAGCCACAGCACCAGATAGACCACACCACCGCCGAGCAGGAAACCGCGGGCCCCGGACGGGGTGCGCGCCAGCACCAGCCCGGCCGCGCCGAACAGCAGGTGCACCAGGTTGTGCAGGACGGACACGGCGAACACGCCGAGCAGCAGTGCCGCCGACTCGTGCCCGGCGAAGGTGAGCGTGTCGAACCCGGTGGTCACGCCTGGCACGAAGCCAAGGGCACCGACCAGCAGGAACACCACGCCGTAGATCATCGAGACCAGCTGGACCGGGGTACGCCGCGTCACGGCGGGGGTATCCGGCGGCTGGTGGGGGCGGGACATGGGAACTCCTTCCGAGGGTTTTCGCTGACCCATGCGGAGATTCCCCGGCCGGAGCGGTTCACACGCGGCCACCCGGACCAATCGGGAACCGGGAATACATTCTCCGAGCCCGAATCCGCATGGACCGGTGAACCGTGGGAAGCCCGGGTGAGCATCACGCCCGATTCCCAGGAGGTTGTTCACGGTGTTCCGGCATACAAAACTGCTGCAGTGCGAAGCGAAACCGGAAAGGCCCGATCCGGTCTATGCCAGAAAACTGCAGGAACTCATCGGCGGCGCGTACGGTGAGATGACGGTGACCATGCAGTATCTGTTCCAGGGCTGGAACTGCCGCATGGAGGGCAAGTACAAGGACCTGATCATGGACACCGCCACCGAGGAGATCGGGCACGTGGAGATGCTCGCGACCATGGTGGCGCGGCTGCTCGAAGGCGCGCCGGCGACGGCGACCGCCGAAGCGGCGAAGGACCCGGTGATGGCCGCGGTGCTCGGCGGCATGGACCCGCAGCAGGCCATCGTGGCCGGTGGCGGCGCGCTGCCCAACAACGCACAGGGCGTGCCGTGGATGGGGTCCTACATCGTGGCCAGCGGGAACCTGCTGGCCGATTTCCGGGCGAACGCGGCGGCCGAGGCACAGGGCCGCTTGCAGACCGCGCGGTTGTACAACATGACCGACGACCCCGGGGTGAAGGAGATGCTCAAGTTCAACCTCGCCCGCGACACCGTGCACCAGAAGCAGTGGCTGGCCGCGATCGAGGAGTTGGAGGCGGACGGCCTGGAAGAGACACCGTACGCGCCCAACGCGTTGTTCGACGAAGAGGACCAGACCCACAACAACACCATCTGGCACCTCTCCGACGGCCCCGACGGCGCGTCCGGTGGCTGGAGCCAGGGCGAGAACGCGATCGAGTACCTGATGGATCCGGAACCGCTGGGCGGTCCCGGTACCGCGCCGAAACCGGACCCGGCCCTCTACGGAACCTATTCCGCGGTCAAGAACGCGGCCGGTACGGCCAAGGGAAAAGCCAAGCAGGCCAAGAAAAAACTGACCTGAGCCAGCAGGCTTCCCGGCGGGCCCGAGCCACGCAGGCGGCTCGGGCCCGCCGGTTCTCGTTTGCCGGGGCGGTGGCCGGGTACAGCAGGGACATGTCCCACGTAGTCGTCACCGGTGCCACCGGAAACCTCGGTGTGGCCGTGCTGGAAGCGCTGGCGAAGGAGCCCGCTGTCCGTTCGGTGACCGGACTGGCCCGCCGGCGCCCGGCGTGGCGGCCCGAGAAGACCGAGTACGCCGAAATCGACGTGGAGACCGACGAACTGGACTTCACCGGTGCCGACGCGGTGGTGCACCTGGCTTGGCAGTTCCAGCCCACGCGGCATCCGGAGCAGACCTGGGCGGCCAACGTGCTCGGTTCCCTCCGGGTGTTCGAAGCCGCGGCGCGGGCGGGGGCGACCCTGATCTACGCCTCGTCGGTGGGCACCTACGCGCCCGGTCCGGTGGAGGACCGCGTCGACGAAAGCTGGCCGACCCACGGCTGGCCCGGTGCCGCTTATCCGAGGGAGAAGGCTTACCTGGAGCGCTATCTGGACGCCTTCGAGCGGGAGAACCCGTCGCTCCGCGTGGTCCGGCTGCGGCCCGCGTTCGTGTTCCAGCGGCGCGCGGCTCCCGAGCAGCGGCGCATCTTCGGCGGCCCGCTGGTGCGGGGATGGCTCGTCCGCCCGGAATGGCTGCCCTTCGTGCCGGACGTCCCCGGCCTGCGGGTGCAGGTGATCCACGCCGACGACGTCGCCGACGCGGTGTGCCGCGCGCTGCTGCGTCCCGTGCGAGGCGCGTTCAACCTGGCGGCCGAACCCCCGCTCGACAGCCGGGGCCTGGCGTCCACCTTGGGCAAACGCACGGTCCGGGTGCCGAGGGCGGTGGCACGAATCGGGCTCGCGGGAGCCTGGCACGCCCGCGCCGTGCCCGTCGACCCCGGCCTGTTCGACACCGTGACCCGGTTGCCGCTGATGGACACCGGGCGCGCGCGGGACCAGCTCGGCTGGACGCCGAACGTCACCGCCTGGGAAGCGGTCGGTGAGCTGCTCGCCGGACTGCACGGTGGTGGTGGCCATCCGACCCCGCCACTGCATCCCGATTGACGCACTGGTGCGAATGGTGCGGCAGCGTGGTGAGCGTGCGGAGCCCGTCGCGCAGCCGGGTGTGCACCTCCAGCATGGACACGCCCAGTTCACCGGCGAGTTCCTCGACCGTCCGCCCCTGCCAGAGCACCGCGCGCAGCACATCGCGCTGGCCACCGGGCAGCGTGTGGTACTCGTCGAGCAGCACCGCGTCGACCACCGCCTGCTCCAGCACCGCACTGTCCACACGCGACTCGAGTGCCACGCGCAACGCCGCCACCACGTCGTCGCGCTCACTGCGGGACAGCTGGGGCGAACGCGGCAGAAGGCCCTCGCGGCGCAACTGGCGGCAGATCCGGACCGAGTCCCGCCTGGTCAGGCCGATGCCCACGGTGACCCGGCAGACCAGTTCGGCCAGCCGATCGGCTTCCGGGCCGGCCGCGGCCCCTGGCCACCGGAACACCGCGCTCCACTTCAGCGGTGCCCGCACTGTCGTACCGAACATCGTTCACGCTCCGACCGCAGCTCCTGCGCCGACGGGGCAACGGGTACCCCCGGAGTGGCCCCGCTGAACCACCCCGCGGCCCGTTTACCCGCGATCCGGCCGGGTAACCGGCCGGAGTCGACCGGAATGGAGTGCTCTGCCATGCCCGAACGTCACGGATTCGCCCTCCGGCTGGTCGTGTTGCTAGTCGGCATCGCCTATCTCGCGCTGGGAGTGCTCGGCATCTTCGTGCCGGGCAACTTCGGCTCGACCGGGGGCGGCCCGTTCACCAGCCACCAGCCCCAGTACACCCTGTGGATCTTCAGCGTCGGCCCGCTGCTCAACATCATGCGCATCGGCATCGGCGTGCTCGCCCTGATCGCGGCCCGCGGCGACCGGGGAGCGACGATCTTCTCCCTCGCCGCCGCCGTCTGGCTGGCCGGGGTCAGCGCCTACAGCGTTCTGGTGATGATCACCGGCACCGGCGACCGGCTGAACCTCAACTGGGCCAGCGTGGTCCTGCACCTGGTCACCATGGTGGTCACCGCGACGGTCGGTTTCCTGGGCATGCGCCGGAAAAGCCACGTCCGGTCCTAGGCACTAAGCGCGCCCGAGCAGCCCGTCGCTGATCAGGTCCGCGAGCTCCCGCGCGGTGCGTTCCCGGCTTTCCCTGGTGCCCGGCCGCGCCCGGCCGAGGCGCTGGGCGAGCGGCAGCTGCACCAGGCCGGCCACCGGGCTGATCACCGCGAAGAAGAGCACGTCCACCGGCACGGTGGGCGTGCGGCCCGCCGCCATGAGCCGTTCGACGGCCGGGACCAGCGGCCACAGCGTCGGCGCCACGTACTTCTCGTACAGGTAGTCCAGCCGCTCGGACTCGCGGCCGAACTCGTCGGCCAGCAGGCGGCCGAGCAGCGGCGCTTCGACGGCGGCCTGGTAGAAGTGGGCGATCAATGCGCGAACCCGCGCGGCGTCGTCCAGTTCGGCTTCGAGCAACCGCTCCCGTTCCCACTGGTCGCCTTCGAGCGCCGAATCCACCACCGCCCGCCAGAAACTGGCCTTGGACCCGTAGCGGTCGTTGATGAAGTTGTGGCTGACGCCGAGCCGTCTCGCCAGTTCCCTCGCCGAAGTCCGGTCGTAGCCGAGTTCGGCGAACGCCTCCATCCCCCGTCGAAGGATTTCGGCCTCGGCGGGCACCGGGCGCGCACCCGCCCCCGGCCGCCCCGGGCCGGAGGAAGCACCCATGACCACGCCGGACATCCCGGTTCCCGACCTCACGGGCAAGCTCGCAGTGGTCACCGGCGCGAGTGACGGCGTCGGCCTCGCACTGGCGGCCCGGCTCGCCGGCGCGGGCGCGGAGGTTGTCATGCCGGTCCGCAACCCGCGCAAGGGCGAGGCCGCGCTCGCGAAGATCCGCCGGGAGCACCCCGGGGCCGAGGTCTCCCTGCGCGACCTCGACCTGTCCTCACTGGCGTCCGTCGCCGCGCTGGCCGACCGGCTCACCGAGGAGGGACGGCCGATCCACCTGCTGGTGAACAACGCCGGGGTGATGACGCCACCCGAGCGGCAGACCACAAAGGACGGTTTCGAGCTGCAGTTCGGCACCAACCACCTCGGGCACTTCGCCCTGGTGGGCCGACTGCTCCCGCTCCTGCGCGCCGGCCGGGCCCGGATCACCTCGCAGATCAGCGTCGCGGCCGGCCGGCACGCGATCAACTGGGCGACCTCCAGTGGGAACGCGGGTACAACGGCAACCGGGCCTACAGCCAGTCGAAGATCGCGTTCGGCCTGTTCGGCCTCGAACTCGACCGCCGCGGCCGGGACGGCGGGTGGGGCATCACGAGCAATCTCTCCCATCCCGGGGTGACGCCGACGAACCTGCTGGCCGCGCGCCCGGAGGTCGGCCGCGGCCGCGACACCACGCTGGTGCGGTTCATCCGCGCCCTGTCCGCGCGCGGCATCCTGTTCGGCAAGGTGGAGTCGGCGCTGCTGCCCGCGCTCCACGCCGCGACCTCACCCGGTGCCGGAGGCGGCCGCCTCTACGGCCCCAGCGGCTTCCGCCACCTCTCCGGCCCGCCTGCTGAGCAGAAGCTTTATCCGCGCCTGCTCAGCACCGGCGACGCGCGCCGGATCTGGAAGATCTCCGAGGAACTGACCGGCGTCGGCTTCCCGGACGCGTGAGCGGGAAGCCGCCACGTACGGGATCGATTCAGTGATCCTCTGCTAGCCTCCCGATGAGTTCCGCGCCCAAACTTACCGAGGAGTGACATGACCGCTATCGCTCGCGTCAGGGGCCGTGAAGTTCTCGACAGCCGCGGCAATCCGACGGTCGAAGTCGACGTCGAACTCGCGGACGGTTCGCTCGGCCGGGCCATGGTTCCCTCGGGCGCCTCCACCGGCACCAAGGAAGCCGTCGAACTCCGGGACGGGGACAAGTCCCGGTTCCACGGCAAGGGCGTGCGCAAGGCGATCGAAGCGGTCAACACCGAGATCGCCGAAGCACTCGTCGGACTCGACGCCGAGGCGCAGGCCGAGGTCGACCGCGCGCTGATCACGCTGGACGGCACCGCGAACAAGGCCAGGATCGGTGCCAACGCCACGCTCGGCGCCTCGCTCGCGGTGGCCAAGGCCGCCGCGAACGCCAGCGGGCTGCCGCTGTACCGGTACGTCGGCGGGGTGTTCGCGCACCTGCTGCCGATGCCGATGATGAACATCATCAACGGCGGCGCGCACGCGGACAACCCGATCGACTTCCAGGAGTTCATGATCGGCCCGCTCGGCGCGGAGACCTTCGCCGAGGCCGTCCGGATGGGCTCGGAGGTGTTCCACACCCTGCGCAAGTCGCTGCACGAAGCCGGGCACGGCACCAACGTCGGCGACGAGGGCGGCTTCGCGCCGAACATCGACTCGGCCGACGAAGCGCTGGAGTTCGTGCTGCGCGCGATCGAGCAGTCCGGCTACACGCCCGGCGAGGACATCGCGCTGCTGCTGGACCCGGCCGCGTCGGAGTTCTACACCGGCGAGGTCTACGACTACACCGGCGAGGGCCGCAAGCGCAGCGTCGAGGAGCACGTGGCCTACCTCGCCGACCTCACCGCCCGCTACCCCATCGTGTCCATTGAGGACGGTGTGGCCCAGGACGACTTCACCGGCTGGAAGGACCTCACCGACACCATCGGCGACCGCGTCCAGCTCGTCGGCGACGATGTGTTCTGCACCAACGTGAAGCTGCTCGAAGACGGCATCGAGCGCGGCATCGGGAACTCGATCCTGGTCAAGGTCAACCAGATCGGCACCCTCACCGAAACCCTGACCACGGTGGAAACCGCGCACAAGGCCGGGTACTCCGTGGTGATGTCCCACCGTTCCGGCGAAACCGAGGACACCACCATCGCCGATCTCGCCGTGGCCACCAACTGCGGCCAGATCAAGACCGGGTCGCTCTCGCGCTCCGACCGCACCGCCAAGTACAACCAGCTCATCCGGATCGAAGAGGAACTCGGCGCCGAAGCCCGCTACGCCGGAGCCCAGACCCTCCGCGGCCGTCGCTGACGCTGGCTCTATCAATCGATTGAATCAGTTGATAGCCTGCTCTGGTGCCAGCCGACAGCACGGAGCAGCGGCTCATCGCCGCGGCCGAGCGCCTGTTCGCGGAGCAGGGCGTCGACGCCGTGTCGATGCGCGGCATCATGCAGGCGGCCGAGACCAACGTGGCCGCGGTGCACTACCACTTCGGCGGGAAACGCGGCCTGCTCGACGCGGTGCTGCGTAGCCGCGCCGGTCAGGTGTCCAGTGAGCGCGACTCACTGCTGACGAAGCTGACCGGCGCGGCACCCACCCAGCGGGAACTCGCGCACGCGTACGTGCGGCCGGTGCTCGCGGTGCGGCGCTCCGGTGGCGAGCACTGGATCCGGCTGGTCGGCAGGCTGCTGACCGAAGGCGATGACAGGCTGGCCGTGATCGCCGGGCCGTTCGCCGAGCGCAACGCCGCTTTCCTCGAGCTACTGCGGAAAGCGAGCCCCGGCGCGGACACCGCGACCCTGCACTTCCGGCTGACGCAGGCGATGAACCTGACGCTGACCGTGCTCGGCGACCTCGGCCGGACCCGGCGGCTGCTGGACTGCGAGGACGTCAGCTGGAGCGGCGAGGCCGTCGTCGAGCAGCTCATCGACCTGGTCACCGCCGTGTTCGCGGGCCCGCCCGAAACCAGGGATTCCACCCGGCACCAGTGAGGAGTCAGCGATGGGACGGTTCAGCTTGCCCGAGGACACCCCGAAGGGCATGGATTCACCCGTGGTCGCCAAGATCATGAAGCTGATGTCGAGGGTCCACGTCCGGGTGTTCACGCTGACCGGCGGCCGCGTGGGCAGCACCTGGCGGGTGGGCGCGGGATTCCGCAAGCCGGTGCCGACGTTGCTGCTGGAACACCGCGGACGGCGCTCCGGGCGGCGGTTCGTCACCCCGCTGCTGTACCTGCGCGACGGTGACGAGTTCGTGATCGTCGCCTCGCAGGGCGGGCTGCCCAAGCACCCGCAGTGGTACTTCAACCTGCGCGCCGATCCCGAAACCCGGGTGCACCTCAAGAAGCAGGGGGCGATCCCGGTCCGCGCGCGGGTCGCGTCCGCGGAAGAACGCGCCGAACTCTGGCCACGCCTGGTCGATCTCTACGCCGATTTCGCCAAGTACCAGGCATGGACCGAGCGCGAGATTCCCGTGGTCTTCCTCACCCGCCGGTGAAGGTGGTATCGGTGAGTCCTGGTTGGACCACCGCGCGCGGATCATGCTGGGAGCATGGAACGGAAAGACCTCGCGGACTTCCTCCGGCGTCGCCGTGCGGTGCTGCAACCGGAGAACGTCGGGATTCCGGGCGGGGGACGGCGCCGGACGCCGGGGCTGCGCCGCTTCGAGGTCGCCCAGCTCGCCGGCATGTCACCGGACTACTACGCCCGGCTGGAACAGGCACGCGGCCCCCAGCCGTCGGTCGCGATGCTCACCGCGCTGGCCCGCGCGCTGCGGTTGACGATCGACGAACGCGACCACCTCTTCCGCCTCGCCGGTCACCACGCTCCGCCGCGCGCCGGCGGTGAGGAGCACGTCAGCCGCGGCCTGCTCCGGCTGCTGGACGGGTTGCCCGGCCTGCCCGCCCTGATCGCCTCCGACCTGAACGTCGTGCTCGCCCAGAACCCGATGGCGGACGCGCTTTTGGGGCCACAGACGCACTTCCGCGGCCTCGCCCGCAGCTGCACGTACCGGTGGTTCACCGGTACGGAGCTGCGCGGGCGCCATCCCGCCGAGGACCACGAGCACGAAAGCCGGGCGCAGGTGGACGACCTGCGGGCGACCCTCGCGGCCCGTCCGGCCGATCCCATGGCGAACGAGCTGGTCCGGGCGTTGCGCGCGCGGAGTGCGGAGTTCGACGGGCTCTGGGCCCAGCACGACGTCGCGGTGCGGCGCAGCGACCGCAAGCGCATCCTCCACCCCGCGGTCGGGCTCATCGAACTGGACTTCGACGTACTGGCCACGGCGCGGCAGGACCAGCGCCTGATCGTGTACTCCCCCGCGCCGGGCAGTGCCGCGGTCTCTCAGCTGGAACTGCTCGGCGTGCTCGGCCAGGAACGCTTCGCCGTACCGGGAAACGACCGGCACCGGCCGCGCTAGTCAGCGTCTTGAAAGGACAACCGTGTTTTCTTCCGGACTGCGGCGAGTCGCCGCCGGGCTCGGCGTCGCCGTGCTGCTCACCGCGACCCCGCCGGCCGCCGCGTCACCCGGCACCCGCCTCGGCGAGGTGCGCACCCTCGCCCGCTTCGACCGGGCCGCCGGCCAGGCCGCCGAGAGCATCGCGCTGGAGCCCGGCGGCGGTGCGCTCGTCGGCATGATCCCCGCCCGTCAGGTGGTGCGGGTCGCGCCGGACGGGACCGTCGAACCGCTCGTCACCATGCCGCTGCCCCCGGACGGTGGCGGCACCACGCCGGTCGTCGGGATCCCGGTGGTCACCGGGGTCGCCCGGTCGGACAGCGGTGCCCGGTACTTCCTCTACTCGTCCGGGCGCGGCGGGCTGACCGGGATCTGGCAGCTCCACCGCTCCGGTGAGCCGCGGCTGGTCGTGCCGCTGCCCGCCGACACCATGCCGAACGCACTGGTCATCGACGCCGAGCGCGAGCGCTTCCTGGTCACCGACTCCACCGGCGGGCGCCTCTGGCAGGCCCCGCTGCGCGGCGGTGGAGCTTCGGTGTGGTCGGCGGACCCGGCACTGGCGCCCAGCGGCTTCTTCGGTGCCAACGGCCTGAAACTCCACGATGGCGCCGTGTGGGCGAGCAACTCCGACCGCGGCACCATCCTCCGGATCCCGCTGACCGGCGGCGGTGGCCCCGGCCGCGCCGAGGTCCGCGCCACCGGGCTGGCAGGCATCGACGACTTCGACTTCACCGGGCGGGGCAACGAAATCCTCGCCGCGATCAACCAGACCAGCCAACTCGTGCGGGTGGCTGCGGACGGCACCCGGGAAACCCTGCTCGACGCCGACGATGGCATGCAGGGCACCACAGCCGTTGTCGTCCGGGGAAACCGGGCCTACGTCACCAACGGTGCCAACCTGTCCGGCGACAACCCGAACCTCCTCGTCGCCCGACTCCAGCGGCGAGCCCACCCGGCGGATTGACCGTGGCGGGATCTTAGCGCTTCTTGTCGTCACCATCCGTGTTGCCGAGGGCGTTTTCCGGTCATCCTTGGGTCATCGGATCGACACGAGGAAGGACCGGGAAAATGCGCAAGCCGATTACTACGATCATCACCTTCCTGAAGGATTTCGCCTACGGTATCCACGCCGGGAACGCGATCCGGCTGGGCATGGCGGTGCCGCAGCGGAAGCGGGCAGTCCGATGACCGGCGACCGGCTCTTCGCCGCCTACCTGGAAGGACGCGAGGTTCGCTGGCACGCCCTTTACGAACGCGAGATCGCGAAAGCCGGAAATGATCGGCAGGCGCGCCTGCTCGCACTATTCGAAACATTGCGCGTCTGCACCGATGACCCTGGGTTGACCGACTGCACTTTCGCCGGGATTCCCACCGAAACGGCGGGCCCGTTCAGCCGCCGGATCATTCTACGGCATGAGATCACTCTCCGTAGCCGGATGGCCGGGCTCGCCGCCGAGGCCGGGGTGCCGGATCCGGACGTGCTGGCCGAAAACCTGCTCACGCTCTTCCGCACCGCGGCGCTGCTGCACCGGACCGGTGCCCGCCCGGCGGTCGTGGCGGAAGCGGTGTCGACCGCCTCGCGCCTGGTCGGCACCGCCCTTCCGGCCAGGGGCACGCTGCATCCGGTCCCCGCCTAACGCCGACTGGCCAGCCAGCGCTCCAGGATCTCGGCCTTCGCGGGCCGGTCGAGCAGGCGGTAAGCCCGCGCCCACACCTCCGGATCGGCCAGCGGGAGCCCCTGCCAGTGCCCGCTGACCCGCGTCGGCAACCGCTCCACCTCCCCGGACGGCCCGCGCAACGCGAACCCGACGAGCACGTCCACCTCGTGGCCCGCCTCGCTGACCACGAAGCGGACGTCGGTGGAGTAGTTTTCGCCGCCGATGGTGTCGTCGCGGTAGGTCAGCCCGGCCCGCTCCAGGGCCGCCGCCACCTCGCGGGCGTCCGCGTCCACCGTGACGTCCCAATCCCCGGCCACGTCGGCGAGTCCGAGCGCCACCAGCAGGCCCGAGCCGCCGACGGCCGCGGTCAGCCCACCGGCTTCGAGCGCGGTGACAACTCGCTGGGCCACGGGCAAGGGCGGAATCTGCACCCGTTGATCAAATCACGCCGTCCACCAACGCGAGCAGGGCCCGACGGATATCCTGCGACTCGCTCCGTGGGCCGGGGGTGGGCGAATGGGCGGAAACCGTGGCAGCCGCGTCGTTCTGATCGCGGGCGCGTCTTCCGGTATCGGACGCGCGACAGCGCTTTCCCTGGCCGCGCGCGGTCACCGGGTCTTCGGCAGCAGCCGCGCGTGGTCGCGGGAGTCACCATCCGGCGCGGAGCCGGTCATCCTCGACGTGACCGACGACGCCTCGGTGCACGCGAGCGTGGACGACGTGCTGCACCGCGCCGGGCGGCTCGACGTGCTGGTCTACAGCGCGGGCTGCTACGTCGCGGGCGCGGCGGAGGAGACCACCCCGGCACTGGCGCTGCGGCAACTGGACGCCTACTTCCTCGGCGCTCACCGGCTCGTCCGCGCCGTGCTGCCCGCGATGCGCGACCAAGCGAGCGGACGGCTGATCTTCATGAGTTCCAGCGCGGCCATCGCGGCGATTCCGTTCCACGCCCTGTATTCCGCGAGCAAGGCCGCGCTGGAAAGCTACGTCGACGCGCTGCGCTACGAGATCGCGCCGTTCGGAGTGGACGCGACATGCATCCAGGGCACGAGCGTGCGCACCGGCGCGGCCGACGCCGCCCTGCGCGCGCGACCCGGACTCGACAGCTACGCGTCCGCCAGGGAACCGGTGATCGAGCGGTTCGCCAGTACGCAGCGCGACGGCAGCCCGCCGACGGCGTTCGCCCGCACGATCACCCGCGCCGTCGAAGCCCGGCGGCTGCCACCGCGGTACCGGGTCGGGCTCCAGGCGAAGACCCTGCCCGCCCTGCGAGCACTGGTCCCCGAAGGACCGTTCCGCGCCCTGTTCGCGCGAAAGTTCGGGCTCCCCACCGGCAAATGAGGAAAACCCGGACGGTGCCGCCGCTCGTTCGCTAGCGTCTGGCTCACTTAGTGGTGACGATCGGAAGTGTGGTGGGGGTATTCGGTGGATCCAGGTTTCGCTGGGCGTGCGGCCGGGAGACCCGCGTACCGGTATTGTGCTCGGGTCTCCCGATCGTGACCACTTAGGCTTCAGGAGGACGTTCGGTGACGCAGCGGCGGCTCGGTGATCGGTTCGAACTGCGGGAGATGCTCGGGCGTGGCGGGATGGGCACCGTGTGGCGGGCCCGTGACCTGCTGCTCGACCGGTTCGTCGCGATCAAGGAGGTGGCGCTCCCGCCCTCGCTCGAAGCCCAGCCGGAAACCCGCGCGACGGTGCTGCGCGAGGCCCGGCTGGCCGCGCGGCTCAACCACTCCGGCGCGGTCACCGTCTACGACGCGATCGAAGACGGCGATCAGGTTTTCATCATCATGGAGCTGGTCGACTCGGAAACGCTCCAGGACCGGATCGTCCAGGAAGGACCGATGCCGCCGGCGGAGGCGGCCGAACTCGGGCTGCGCCTGCTGGACGTCCTGGTCGCGGCGCACAAGCTCGGCATCGTGCACCGCGACGTGAAACCCGGGAACGTCATGGTCTCCGCGCACGGTGAGGTCAAGCTCGCCGACTTCGGCATCGCCAGGCTCGACGGCGATTCGACGTCCACCGCGTCGGGGATCATGGTCGGCTCCCCCGCCTACATGGCCCCCGAGCAGATCCAGGGCCGGTCCGCGCCCTCGTCGGACCTGTGGGCGCTGGGCGTGACGCTCTTCTTCGCCGTGGAGGGGATTTCGCCGTTCCGCCGCGACACCGGCGGTGCCGCGCTCGCCGCCGTGCTGGCCGAGCCGCCGCCGGTCCCGGTCCGCGCCGGGAACGAGTTCGGGCGGCTGCTGCTGGAGATGCTCGCCAAGCCGGTGACGGACCGGCCGTCCCCCGACCAGATCCGCGCGCGGCTGACCGCGATCCGCGGCGAGACCACGGTGTCCGCACAGGCACCGGCACCGGTGCCACCACCGATGCCGATGGCCCCGCCGATGAACCAGCCGTGGGGACCGCCGCCCCAGCCGTACTTCCCGGACCCGCGGCCGCCGCAGGATCCGTGGCTGATCGTCGCCGGGGTCTTCTGCCTGCTGGGCTTCTTCTCCATGACCGGGCTGGCGTTGTCCGCGCTGTTCAGGGTCGACGTCTCGCTGATCGGCGTGGCCACCTCCGCGTCGAGTTCGATGGACTCGCTCGGCTTCCTCGCGCCGCTGGCCACCGGTGTGGTGGGCGTGCTGATGCTGGTCACCGGGATCCTCCTGTGCCTGCGCGGACCGCAGCGGACCTGGGCCGCACTGCTCGCCGGGACCACCCCGTTCTGGGCCTCCGGAGTGGTCTCCTTCCTGATCACGGCACAGCTCAACTCCGGCAGCGACTACTTCTGGGAGTTCCTCGGGCACTCGGCCGCCTACACCCCGGGTGCCGTCGCCGCCGTGATCGCCACCGTCCGCGTCGTGCGCGGGCCGCTGCGGCGGCGCTGGGTGCTGACCGGGCTGGTCGCCGTGGTCACGCTGGGCTGGTACGCCGCCGAGTTCGGCCCGCGGGTGTGGGTGGCCTCGGTGGTGGTCCAGGCTCTCGCGGTCGTCGCGATCCCGGTGCTGGCCACGCTCTTCGCGCCCGGCAGGGACACCGCCAAGGTGCTCGCGGGCTGGGCCGCCGCACTGGCGGTGGCGCTGTTCTCCCAGCTGATCGCGATGCCCGGTTACACCCGCTTCCTCGGCCCGGACCACGAACCGCTGACCGAGATGCCGACGGAGTGGATCACCTCGGCGATCCTGTCGGGAGTCGCCATCGCCGGGATGACCGTGCTCGCGTTCATCGCGGCCAGGTCACGCGAGGCGACGGACCGGCTGCCGAGTTGACACCGCCGGTGCGGTGTCGTTGACTTCTGACGATCTGCGGAATCTAGGTTCCACGATACGAAAACAGGAGTCGCCGTGTCACAGCCAGGCTATTACGTTCCCACCGGCGGGCTCCCGCCACAGACCCAGCTGCTGACCGACCGCGCCATGTTCCGCGAGGCCTACGCGGTCATCCCGCGCGGGACGAACTCCGACATCGTCACCAGCGCGCTGCCCTTCTGGACCGGTACGCGGCTGTGGGTGCTGGCCCGTCCGCTGTCCGGTTTCGCCGAGACGTTCTCCCAGTACATGGTGGAGGTCTCGGCCGGCGGGGGCAGCGACCGGCCCGAAGCGGACCCGGCGGCCGAGTCCGTGCTCTTCGTGACCAGCGGGACGCTCACCCTGCGCATCGGCGAGGACGAGCACGTGCTCACCGCGGGCGGTTACGCGTACCTCCCGCCCGGTCAGACCTGGACCGCGTGGAACCGGTCCGACGCCGACGCGGCGCACTTCCAGTGGATCCGCAAGAGGTACCAGCGGGTCGACGGGATCGAGGTCCCGGAAGCCTTCGTGACCAGCGACGCCGACGTCGAAGCCGTCGCCATGCCGGACACCGGCGGTGCCTGGCGCACCTCACGCTTTGTCGACCCGGCCGACCTCCGCCACGACATGCACGTCAACATCGTGACCTTCGAGCCGGGCGGCTGCATTCCGTTCGCCGAAACGCACGTCATGGAGCACGGCCTCTACATCCTCGAAGGAAAGGCCGTGTACCGCTTGAACGAGGACTGGGTCGAGGTGCAGGAAGGCGATTTCCTGTGGCTGCGCGCCTTCTGCCCGCAGGCCTGCTACGCCGGCGGCCCCGGCCGGTTCCGGTACCTGCTCTACAAGGACGTCAACCGCCACATGCCGCTGGGCTAGCTACCGGACGGAGACCGTGAGCCACCAGATCTCGGCGAGGTCCGCCGGGTCGTGCACGTTCAGGCCGGTCAGTTCGGTGAACCGCGCCAGCCGGTGGCGCACCGTGTTCGCGTGCACGTGCAGGGCGGACGCGGTGTGGTCCACCCGGAGGCCACAGTCCAAATAGGTCACCACGGAACGCCAGATGTCCTTGCCGTAGGCGCCTTTCGCACGCAGTGGCGCGAGGACCCGGTTGGCAAGGATGTCGGTCATCTCCCGTTCGGTGGCCACCACGCAGGTCAGGCGCAGGGTGTCGAGGCGGTGCGAACCGGGCAGCCGGAGCCGTCTCGCCGCCGCCAACGCGCGCCCGGCGGCCAGGTAGGACGCGTACGCCTCGGCCGCTGTGCCCGGCGGGCCGATCCCGAAGGTGCCGAACTCCGCGTCCGGGGCGACGGAGGAAGTCAGCAGTCCGAGCACCTCTCGATCGGCGCCGGACACGACCAAACCGTTGCCGGACAGGTGTTCCCGCAGAGCGGAGACCGTGGTTCCCGCGGCGAGACGGCCTCGCAGGGCGGAAAACCGGGCGACCGGGGCGAGGCCCAGCTGCCAGAGATGGCGCTGGGGGTCCGAACCGGGCTGCGTGAGCAGGGCGCGCACGGCGTCGCCGGTCCGGTGCTCGTCCTCGCGCGCGCTGCGGACTTCGACCTCACGATGTGCCGCCGCGGCCGCCACGGTCACAAAATCGAGCCACTGCCAGACCAGTTCGACAGTGCGGAGCAGGGCGCTGTCGGAAGCACCGCGGTCGCGCGCGGAGGCCGACAGCACCTGCCAGAACTCGTCGCCTGCCACCCGGTACGCGGCCAGGACGGCGGCGAGGCTGATCCCTTGGCGCGCCCGGTCCGCGCCGACCGCGGTGATCTCGCGGAGTTCGTCCGCGCCCGGCAGGCGGCTCTCCCGCAGATCACCGACCGCGACCCGGACGATCCGCTGGTTCCCCAGCCGCAGCGCCTGGTCGGGCACGCTCGCGTACTCGGGCACGTCGACGCGGATCCTGGCGACCAGCCGGTCCACCACCGCGTCGAGCCGGGCCGGTTCCCCCGCCAGGTCGTCCAGCACCGCACGCACACTCATTGTGGAAACCTCCAACCTGAGCACCGCCGGGCTGGCCGGGAAACCAGCGTTCGCCGGACCATATTGTCGCAATCCTCGCCCCTCGTGACGATGTGCACGCCGACGTCACGAAGGAGGTGCCGGAATGGGCCCCACCTCGCTCACCGACCGCCTGTCCGGACTCGCCGGAGCCGAGCCGGACCGACCGGCCCTGACCTGCGGCCAGGACGTGCTGACCCGCCGCGAACTCGACCGCCGCACCAACGCGCTCGCCCGCGCGTACGCCGGGCTCGGGGTCACCGCGGGAGATCTGGTCACGATCGCCCTGCCGAACGGGGTCGAGTTCCTGGCCGCGGCGGTGGCCGTGTGGAAGCTCGGCGCCACCCCGCAGCCGCTGTCCCACCGCCTGCCCGCGGCCGAGCTGAGCGCGGTGCTCGACGTGGCCGCGCCCGCGCTGGTGGTCGGGCTGGACGTCGGCCGGTGGCCCGCCGTCGCGCCGGGGTTCACCCCGGAGGCCTCGGACGAGCCGCTGCCACCGGCGCTCGCGCCCAGCTGGAAGGCACCGGCCTCGGGCGGCAGCACCGGCAGGCCCAAGCTGATCCTGTCCACCCAGCCGGCCTGCGGTGAGGTGATGGACGAGTACGCCGACGCCTTCGGCATGACGGCCGGTGGCGTGCACCTGGTCGCGGGCCCGTTGTCGCACAACGGCCCGTTCATGATGGCCGCGGCGGCCCTGTTCACCGGGAACCACGTGGTGGTGCTGCCGCGATTCGATCCGGCGGACCTGCTCCGGTCGATCGAGGCGCACCGCGTGCAGTGGACCTTTCTCGTGCCGACCATGATGCACCGGGTGTGGCGCCTGCCCGCCGAGGTGAAGGACGCGGCGGACCTGTCCGGCCTTCAGGTCGTGCTGCACGGCGCGGCCCCCTGCGCCCCCTGGCTGAAGCGCGCTTGGCTGGCCTGGCTCGGCCCGGCGCGTGTGCACGAGTTGTACGCGAGCACCGAAGCGCAGGCGGCGTGCCTGATCTCCGGCGTGGAATGGCTGGAACACCCTGGCAGCGTCGGCAAGGTCGCGCGGGGCGAGATCCGGGTGCTCGACGCCGAACGCCGCGAAGTGGCCACCGGCAAGCTCGGCGAGATCTGGATGCGCCCCACCCCCGGCACCCCGGCGACCTATCGCTATCTCGGCGCCGAACCGATCACCACGGAAGGCGGCTGGGAGGCGACCGGGGACCTGGGCTGGGTCGACGACGACGGTTACGTGTTCCTCGCCGACCGCAAGCCGGACATGATCCTGGTCGGCGGTGCGAACGTCTTCCCGGCCGAGATCGAGACCGCGCTGGAGGAACACCCGTCGGTGCTGTCCAGTTGCGTGATCGGCCTGCCGGACGAGGAGTACGGCAACCTGGTGCACGCGGTCGTGCAGACCGACGGCCCGCTGGACGAGGCCGCGCTGCTCGACCACCTCCGGGAACGGGTCGCGGCGTACAAGCTGCCGCGCAGCTTCGAACGGGTGGACCAGCCGCTGCGTGACGACGCCGGAAAGGTGCGGCGCGGCCAGATCCGGGCACAACGGCTCGCACACGCGTGATGGGCGCACGGGTGGTTTCCCGGTGCGTGCTCGGGGCACGGCTGGTCGAGTACGAATTGGACTCCCCCGTGCTGCGGGAACGAACGCGGTTGCGGATCCTGTTCCCGGACGGCTACCCGGACGACGGCCCCTTTCCCGTGCTGTACCTGTTGCACGGCGGGGAGGACGACTACCGGTCGTGGACGGACAAGGGCGGCGCGACCGGGTCCACCGAGGACGCACCGATCATCGTGGTGATGCCGGATGCCCGCAACGGCTTCTACTCCGACTGGGTCGGTCCCGGTCGCCACGGCCGCACCCGGTGGGAAACCTTCCACATCACCGAACTGGTGCCGTGGGTCGATCGCACCTTCCACAGCGAAGCGCGGCGGGAGAGCCGCGCGCTGGCCGGGTTGTCCATGGGCGGTTTCGGCGCGATGTCGTACGCGGCAAGGCATCCCGACCTGTTCTCGGCTGCCGCGAGCTTCTCCGGCGCACTGGACACCAACCGGTACACCTTCGTACCGGGGATCGCGGCGCGACGCGACGGTGGCGCACCCGGCGCGATCTGGGGCGATCGCCGGACCAGCGCCGTGCGGTGGCGGGCACACAACCCGTGGGACCTCGCGGTGAACCTCCGCGGCATGACACTGGTGGTGCGTACCCGGAGCGGCCTGCCCGGCCCACTGGACCGCCGGGGACGGCGGCCCGACCCGGTGGAAGCACTGGTGTTCCACGAATCTCTCCGGTTCCACCGAAAGCTCACCGTGCTGGGCATCGCCCACGAATGGCACTACGGCCCTGGTACGCACGACTGGCCATATTGGACAGTCGACCTGCGGGAGACGCTGCCGGTCTTGCTCCGGGCGTTCGCCGGCCCACCACCGCCACCCACACGACTCACCCACGTCTCAGCCGAATCCGCCTACCAGGTAAGGGATTGGGAGGTGCAGATCGACCGGCCGCGAATGGAGTTCTCCACTCTCGCGGACGCGGACCGATCAGGTTTCTCCTTCACCGGCTCGGGACTGGCACGCATCCGAACACCCGGCTGGTTCGAACCGAGCACGCCCTACCCGGTGACCGCCGGGAACAGCGAGTCGAAACCGCGGACCGATCCCCAGGGGCGCCTGGAGTTCTTCCTACGGCTCGGCAGGCGGCCCCGCACGGTTCTCGTCCGGGTCGGCGAAGCATGACGACTCCGGTCGGCAAGCGCTGGATCGGCGCGTTGTCGCTGGCCACGTTCGGCATGTCGATCGCCGTGCTGACGCCGATCCAGGTGCTGCTGCCACTCCAGATCGAAGCGATCGATCCCGGTGGCAAGGTGCTCGCACTGGGCTGGATCACCGCGGCGGCGGCCGTCGTCTCGATGGTGGCCTGCCCCATCGCCGGCGCCCTTTCAGACCGGACAACCTCCCGCTTCGGCCGACGACGCCCCTGGGTGCTCGGCAGCGGACTCGCCTGTTGTGTCGCGCTCACCGCACTCGGTACGCAGCACACCATTCTCGGTGTCGCGGTGCTGTGGATCGTCGTGCAGGCCAGCACAAACGCACTGTACGCGGCGCTGAGCGCAGCCGTACCCGACCAGGTCCCAGTCGAGCAACGCGGCGTAGTTTCGGCTTTCGTCGGCCTGCCGCTACCGCTGTCCCTGATCACCGGCACTTTCCTGGTCTCAACAGTGGTAACCGGACAATTCGCCGCCTACCTGACCCTCGCACTGATCGAACTGGCACTGATCCTGCCCTTCCTCCTGGAACCAACCGACCTCCCGCAACCACCAACACCCGGACGACCACGGCTACGACTGACCCCGGACCTGCGATGGGCTTTCGGCTGCCGATTCGCCATCCAGCTGGCGAACGCCGTCGGCACGCTCTACCTGCTCTACTACCTGCGAGATGTAGTGCACCGCCCCGACCCGGCGACGTCGGTGTTCGTGCTGATCCTGATCTACACCGCCGGTGTTGTCCCGTCGAGCGTGCTCGCCGGCCGCTGGTCGGACCGCTCGGGGAAGCGCAAGCCCTTTGTCATCGCGTCCTCCGTCGTCGTGGCCGCCGCGATGCTCGTGCTCGGCCTGGGCAACTCCTGGCCGAGCGCCCTGACCGCCGCCATCCTGATGGGCGTCGGTTATGGCGTCTATCTCGCCGTGGACAACGCACTGATCACCCAGGTACTGCCCTCGGACGCCGACCGGGGCCGCGATCTGGGCATCGTCAACATCGCCAACACGGCCCCCCAAGCCATCGCCCCGGCTCTCGCCGGCGTCGTAATCACCACCCTGGGCGGGTACACCCCGCTCTACCTGCTGGCAGGCGCGTGCGGCCTGATCGGCGCCGCTCTCATCCAGCCGGTCCGCTCGGTCCGCTGAGGGCTTCGGGTTCACTGGTGCAGGCCTGGTTGGCAGGCGTGGTGATGGTGAGGGTGCCGTCGTTTCCGGTGGTGTGACGCCATCCCGGCAGGTCGCGAAGCTTGTGGTCGGCCCGGCACAACCCCACCAACGTCGCCGCCCCGGTCGGACACCCGTCCTTCCAGCCTTTGCCTTTGCTGTCGCAGTGATCAAGGTCGCCGAACTGCGCAGGCCGCGTACACCCCGGACGACGACATTCGCGATCCCTGACCCGCACCAACTCATCCAGCCCAGCCCTGGGCCGATACCGACGACGCCCCAACTCGACAACCTGCCCGCTGACCGGATCAGTGATGATCCGCTGGAACACCGTCTTGGCCCCGGCGGCGATGTGGCGAGCCAGCGACGCCGGGATCGGCCCATGACCAGCCAACTCAGCCGGGTGATTGCGGACGCCCGCATACGTCAACGCATCCAGATACAGATAGACATGAGCCTTCACCTCGCCGCCGAACTGCTTGCCCAGCAACATATCCAGAGCCACGTCCGACCGAAGCTGATCGAGGGTGCGGGGCTCATCCGCGGCCTTCAGAAGACGAGCCTGGCGATCCACGCAGAGGTAGGCTGCGGTGGCCTTCTCGACGGGCGCGTTCTCCAGGGACAGGCCAGCTACTCCGGATTCGCCGTGGTGCAAATAGAAACCGCTTGCCTCGCGCTGCTTACGGACACGCTCCTCGAACCCTTCGGGATCAGCTCGCGCCACCGCGGCAGTCGCCGACCGGCGAGCCGCCGTCGGATTCTTGCCCACCAGCCGACCGGCCGTCACCTCGTCCACCACCGGCGCCTTGTCATCATCGAGCCAGGCGGCGGCATCATTCACCGACACTGCCGAGGCCATCGGTACGCGACCTTCCTCCACCAAACCCAGCACCTGGGGGAAACGATCGACCAGGCCTTCGGCGTGGCCGATCAGGGCGTGTGCCTTGAACTTGGTCAGGCACAACGCCATGGCCAACTCCTCGGCCACTCCGCGCTTCACCGAAGACGCACGAGTGAACGAGACCACCTGCCGAGCCAACCGCGCCTCCAGGCGAGCGATCTCCGCGGCAGTGGATTTCATATCGAGGAGAATCTCCTCCAGCAACACCCCCATGGATCAATTATACCAAACACATGTGCGACACACGGCCAAATCCATTGGCCCATACAGGCGAAACAAGCCGCCCCACCACTCAAGCCGCCCCCAACACGCAACCCGCCCAGACTTCCCCGCCTCGGTCCACAGCCCAAAACACGGCAAAGACCGGGACGGGACCCCCTAAGAAACCCGATCCACAGCCTCCTCATAATCCGCCTTCAACAAATACCCACCATCCAACGCCTTCCCCGCCGCCTCCACAAACTTCTCAACATAAACATCATGATCCGGATAAAGCTCCCCCAACCGCTCAGCCGTAAACGGCGTCGTAGTCCCCAGCAGCCCACAAGCCCCCGGAACGTTCCCCCCACTGTTATTAGGCCCGTACGTCGCAACAGGAACATCGAAATCCGGCAACCGAACCCCGCCCAACGCATTCTGATCAGAATCACGCAGAATAATCGGCCCCAACATCAGGATCGGCGACGCCACCGGAGGCGCCACACCACCCCGAGCCCACCGATCAAGATGATCGAAAGCGGCGTTCGACGCATACCGGAAGGTCATAGCATTGACCGGCTTGTCGCAGTAAGTAGGCGCCCCACCATTGATCCCCTTGTCCCGCGCATTCGCCGCGTTGTACTGGTCGAGACCGTACTGATCAGCGTGCGCCGTCCCAGCGATCTCCCAAGTTCGCACCCGAGCCGTGTTCTGCCGGACTGACGACGAAAAAACGACATCGGTTTCCGCCTGCAACACAAAAACCGGCTCCTTCAAATCAGTCCGGATCTTCGCGGACAACGCGCCGATCACCCCATCCCCGATCGGCGCCGCGAGCGCGGCCCGGCCGTGCAACATAAGGCCGTCATACACCCCGTCCACCGGCTGGACCGCATTCGCGTACGTGGTCAACCGCAACGCCGACTGCGAGTGCCCGGTACCGAGCACCACCTCCGGCGTCCGCCCGCCCAGCACCTCCGGATGAGCCCGCACGGCCCGTGCCGCCTGGGAGAAGATGTCGTAGGACAACGTGTCCGCACTCAAGTTCACCCCGCTGTACCGCCCGGGATCCAGGCTCTTGAGCTTGTCGGCGCCGCCCTTCTGCGTGGTCAGCCCGACAACCACCGCACCCGAACGCAGAAAGTGTTCATGGGACTGGGAAAGGTCGACCGGGATGTCCACCCCGAAACTGACGTTCAGCCATTCGATCACCACAGTTCCGTTGAACTTGGCCGGATTGCTCGGCCGCGCCACCAGCATCCTCGTCGTGTACGGATTCCCGGTCGTGGCCACGCGCATGTTCCACCGGCCGTCCTCGGTCCACGCGCCCACCTGCTCATAGGTGTTCGCCGTCCCGGACATCAGGTATTCCTCTTCGACGTAACCACGGGCGGCCAGATCGATGACGCCCTTCGCCCCGCTGGCCGCCCAGCCCTTCCCGGCGTTCGCGGGCACCGGCGTCAAGGTGGGATCGGCGACCGCGGCCTCGGCCGGTCCGGCGGTCAGAACGGGTAACAAGCACGCGGCCAGCAGCAGCCGCAAAGCCCTGCGCATGATGGAAAGCCTCCTGGGATCACCGGGCGACGCGCCGCAGCGCGCCGTCCAGGTGCTGGGCGATCAGGTTCACGTTCGGCGGGTCGAGCAGGGACAGGTGGTGTCCCGGCACGGTCACGATCTCGAGGTCGTGGCACACCGCGTCCCAGCCGCGGGCCGGGTCGGTGCGGTCGAACCGCGGATCGCGCAGACCGCCGGGCACGGGCGAACCCGCGCTGTAGAACAGCACTCGGCCGGGATACGGCTTCGGCTGGTAGTTCTCGAGCAGCCGGGCATCCAAAAAGGACGCTCGCTGATGGGCAAGGATCGCCGCGCTGACCTGTTCGCTGACCAGCCCGGCGCGAACGATCGTGGCGATGAGCAGGTCCGCCTGCTCGGGCGCCGCCAGCCCGGCCAGTTCCCGGTAGGGCAGCGGAACCCGCTTGCCGTAACTCGTCTCCAGGAACTCGGCGAACCGACGGAACCGCAGCTCCAGCCGTTCGACCTCACTCAAGCCGGGTGGCTCCGGCAACGGCAGGATGGGATCGATCAGCGCGAGCAGTTCGACCTCCGCTCCCGCGGCCGAAAGCTGTTGCGCCACCTCGAAAGCCAGGAACCCGCCGAAGGACCAGCCGGTGAGCCGGTACGGCCCGTCCGGCTGGATGGCCCGCAACTCGGGCAGGAACCGTTCGGCGCGCTCCTCGACGGACGTCGTGTCGGCGACCCGGTCGAATCCGTAGGCCGGAACATCGAGCAACTCGACCAGCTGACGGAAAACCGCCGTGTCGCCACCGCCGGGATGGAAGCAGAACAACGGAAAACGACCCGCCCGGAGCACACGGACCGGCCCGGTCACCCGATCCGCGGACCGCACGAGGTTCGCCATCAGTTCGACCGTCGGCCGCTCGAACAGCTCGGCCGCGCCGAACGCATGACCGGACCGCGCCCGCAGCAGCGAGGCGACCCGCTCGGCCTGCCCTTCGTCACCGGGGAATTCGTGCGTCACCCCGACCGGCGTACCGAGCACTTCCTGCCACACCGACGCGACCAGTCGTTCGGCCGCATCCCGAGGCGGCACCAAAACCGCCGGCTTCGCAGACGGCCGCGTTTCCCCGACGCCGCTTTCGGCACACACACGAGCACAGACCTCGCCCAGGGTCGCGCCGTTGAGCAGCAACGACATCGGCAGGCTGAGTTCGAGATCGTGCTGGAGCGCGTTGCGGATCCGCGTGGCGAGCAGGGAATCCACGCCGAGGCTGGTCAGCGGCAGGTCGTCGGCGAGCGCGTCGGTGGCCAGGCCCATCACCGAGGCGACCCGGAACCGGACCTGACGGGTGATGAGAGCCCGGGCTTCGAGCGGATCGGCCTGCCGGGCGGCGGTGATCCCCGGCCAGTCACCGGTTTCGACGGTACCGGGCCGGTCGAGCAGTTCCCCGAAGAACGGGATTCCGGTCAGCTCCGGGAATTCCGCGGCCAGCCGGGACGTGTTCAGCCGGACCGCCCCGAGCTGGACCGGTCCCGCCGCGATCACCTCCTCGATCAGGCCGAGACCTTCGTCCGGCCCGATCGGCTGGATCCAGGGAACCTCGAGGTCCGCGGCGGCACCGACGGCGGCCCAGGTACCCCAGTTGACGCTCGCCGCGGGCAGGCCGCGAGCCTGCCGCAACGCCACGAGCGCGTCCAGGTAGGCGTTCGCGGTGGCGTAGGCGGGTTGCCCGGGAAGCCCGTGCAGCGCGACCGACGACGAGAAGCCGAGCCACCAGTCCAGGTCGTACCCCAGGCTCGCGGTGTGCAGCTGCCACGCGCCGTCCGCCTTGGGCCGCCACGTCCGCCGCAGGGTCTCATCGTCCAAACGGGACACCGGACGATCGTCGAACACCCCGGCGGCGTGCGCGATGCCGCGAGGCGTTCCGGCCGCTTCGAGCAGGCGTTCGGCCACTCCCGGCGTCGCGACGTCGCCCAGCACGATCTCGACCGTGGTTCCGGTCGACCGCAGTTCGCCGATCACCGCGGCGGCGGCCGGACCGGGTGGTGTCCGTCCATTGAGGACCAACCGCGCGGCACCACGATCGGCCAGCCAGCCGGCCAGCAGCAGACCGAGCCCGCCGAACCCGCCGGTGATCACGTACCCGCCGTCCGGGCGGACCACGGGCACCGCCGGCTCAGGCCGGGACGCGGACACCAGCCGGCCCACGTACCGCTGCCCGTCGCGCCAGGACACTTCGTCTTCGGGTGCTCCGGCCGTCAACTCGGTGACCAGTTCCGCGACGGTGTCGACGTCGAGCCAGCTCGTGCGCAGGCCAGGGTGCTCGTAGGACAACACGCGGACGAGCCCGCGAAGGGACGCGAGACCGGGCCGCCCCGGCTCACCGGGCAGGACCGCCGCGGCAGCGGTGGTGACCAGCCACAGTCGCGGCGGCTTACCCGGCAACTCGGCCAGGGCGCGCGCCCACGCCACGCAGTCGAGCACGGCCCGGCGGCCCGCTTCGGGATCGTCGGCGCCGGAAACGAGCAGCGCCACCACGGACGGCCGTTCGGGCATCGCCGTCTCGCCGACCGACACGAGTCGACAAGGCGACCCGGCGGCTTCGAAGGCGGACACGGCTGCGTTCGCGTGCGGATGACCCGGTTCGGCCACCAGCACCACCGGACCGGCTTCCCCGGCCGGTGGCGGTTCGACCGGCAGCCATTCGCGGGCGAGCAGGCTGTCGCCCAGCGGCGCCGCCACCGGCGAACGGCTCAACTCGCGCAGGAACACCCCGGTGATTTCGAGCAGCACCTGGTCGTCACCGTCGACCAGGCGGACTTCGCCGGTCGCCCCGCCCTCGCCCGGAGTCACCGAGACGTGTACCCGCACGCCGGACCCCGGATCGCCGAACAACCGGACCTCACCGAATTCCATGGGCACGTACCGGACATCCGGTCCGAGGTCCGGCGCGGCCGCCACCATGCCCTGGAGGCAGGCGTCCAGCAACGCCGGGTGGATGAGGTATCCGGCGCGGGGTGCGGCTTCGGGGATCTCGACCGTCATGACCGCGCTGCCCTCGCCCCGGTACGCCCCGGTCACGCTGGTGAACGCCGGGCCGTAGTCGACGCCGAGCGAGCGCAACCGTTCGTACAGATCGGTGACCGGCTCGGAACAGCGCGCCGGCGGACGCCACTCGGTGCCACCGTCCGCGTCGGTGAGCGAAACACCGCAGTGCAGGATCCACCGGCCGTCCGGCCCCTTGGTGTGGAAGCGGACCTCGGTGCGCGTGCAGGTCGTGGTGACCCAGGTGTGCTCGGCCAGCGGCAACGGCTGGTGCAGGGCGATCGTCCGCAGGCCGATCTTCTCGGCTGGCCGGTCGAGCGCGGTCGCCGCGGCGGCGAAGGCCATCTCCACGAAGCAGGCACCGGGCAGGATCGGGTGGCCCTCGATCCGGTGGTCGGCCAGCCAGGGATGGCGTTCCGTGCCGAGATCGGCGCGCCAGAGATGGGTGTCCTGGTCCGGGAGTTCCCCGTGCGTGCCCAGCAGCGGGTGGTCCCCGGCCGGGGCCGCCGGGACGAGCGGCGGCGCCCAGTGCGCGGTGTGCTCCCATTCGGTGGTCGGCAGGTCGATGAGCCGTCCGGCGGTCCGCGGTGGCTTCTCGTCGTGCGCGAGCAGGGCGCCGACCGCGGCCTGGAAACTGCCCGGCTCCGCTCGCCGGAGCGTGCCGAGCACGACGGCGTCCGGCACGATCTCACCGATCGCGTGCCGCAGCAGCGGATGCGCCGAGATCTCCAGGAACGTCGTGTACCCGTCCCCGTGCGCGGCCTCGACGGCCTCCGCGAACCGGACCGGTCGGCGGACGTTCGCCACCCAGTAGGCCGCGTCGAAGTACGCGCCACCGAGTGCCGTCGGATAGATCGGGACGACCGGGTCCAGCGCCTTCACCGCGGACAGTTCGTCCCGCAGCGCAGCGGTGATCGGTTCCACCAGGCGGCAGTGACCGGCCACGGTGGACTTGATCAGCCCGGTCGCCACGCCGCGTTCCGCCGCCTCGGCCACCACCGCGTGCACCTGCTCGACCGGACCGGCCACGACGGTCTGCCGCGGGGCGTTGAACACGGCGGGCTCCACCTCGGGATACCGGGTCAGCAGTCCGGCCACGTCGTCCGCGGACAACTCGAGCATGGCCATCGCGCCCCGGCCCGCCGTGGTGGCCAGCAGGCGCGAGCGCGTCTTCACGATCCGCACGCCGTCGGCCGGCGATACGGCCCCGGCGACCACCGCGGCGGCGACCTCACCGAGCGAATGCCCGATCACCGCCGCGGGTCGCGCGCCGTGGTGCTGCCACAACCGCGCGAGCGCCACCTGCAAGCCGAACAGCATCGGCTGCAACTCTTCGAAGGCCTCCGGCACGATCCCGTTCGCGATGACGTCACGCAGCGGCAGGCCCGCTTCCGCCAGCTCCGCCACGGCGTCGGCGAAGGCCGGTTCCTCGGCCAGCAACTGCTGTCCCATGCCCGGCCACTGCGCGCCCTGACCGGAGAAGACCCACACGGCACCATCGCCCGCCCGGCCTCGCTCACCGAAGGCGACGCCGGGCGTGATGGTGTCCGACGCGAGCGAACGCAGTCCCGACACCAAGGTCCGGTGATCTCTGGCGGTGACGACGGCGCGGACCCGGCCGCTCGCCCGGCGCGCGAGCGTGTGCTCGACGTCGGCCAGTCCGGCTCCCGCCCCAGGCCGGGACAGCCAGTCCGCGAGCCGGTCGGCCGCGCGGCGGACACGGGCGCGCGTCGGCGCGGCGAGCAGGAATTGACCTCCCGCCCGGCCGCCGTGATCAGCAGAGTCCGGCGCCTGTTCGACGACAACGTGCGCGTTGGTGCCACCGAAGCCGAATCCGGACACCCCGGCCAGTGCCGGTCGCCCGTGCTCGGGCCAGCACCGCTCCCCCGCCGCCACTTCGAGCCGCAGCCGCTCGAACGGGATGTGCGGGCTCGGCTCGTGGAAGTGCAGGCTGGCCGGGATCCGCCGGTGGGTCAGCGCGAGCACGACCTTGATCAGGCCGGTGATCCCGGCCGCGGCCTCCAGGTGGCCGAGATTGCTCTTGACCGAACCGAGCACCAGCGGCTGCCGCCGCCCGGGTGCCTGGCCCAGCACCGCGCCGAGCGCACCGGCTTCGATCGGGTCGCCGAGCGCGGTGCCGGTGCCGTGTGCCTCGACGTAGTCCACGTCCGCCGGATCCACCTCCGCCGAAGCGCAGGCGGCACGCAGCAAGGCTTGCTGCGCCTCGGGATTCGGCGCGGTCAGGCCGCCGGACCGGCCGTCGGAGTTCACCGCCGAACCACGCAGCACGGCGAGCACCCGATCCCGGTCCCGCATCGCGGCCGACAACGGCTTCAGCACGGCAACCGCCGCGCCCTCCGCCCGGCCGATGCCGTCCGCGGCCGCGTCGAACGCCTTGCACCGGCCGTCGGGCGCGCAGACACCCAGCTGGTCGAAGCTCGCCGTCACCTCGGGGCCCAGCAACAGGTTCGCCCCGGCGGCGAGCGCGACCTCGCTCTCGCCGCTGCGCAGGCTCTGCATCGCCAGGTGCACCGCGACCAGCGAGGACGAGCACGCGGTGTCCACCGCGATGCTGGGGCCGCGCAGGTCGAAAGCGTAGGACAGCCGGTTCGCCGCGACGCTCAGCGCCGCCCCGGTGGCGGTCCACGGATTCGCCCGGCTGACGTCGCCGAGGGTCAGCCTGCTGTACTCGTTGCCGCTGATCCCGGCGAACACCCCGGTCCGGCTGCCGCGCAGGCGATCCGGCGCGATCCCGGCGTGTTCGAGTGCTTCCTGGGCCACTTCGAGCAGCATCCGCTGCTGCGGGTCCATCATGGCCGCCTCGCGCGGGGCGATGCCGAAAAAACCGGCGTCGAACCCGGCGATGTCGTCCAGGAACCCGCCCCAGCGCGTGGTGCCGGCGAGGCGTTCGAGCTGTTCCGGCGAGTCGTGCCCGAACTGCTCCCAGCGCCCGTCCGGCACCAGCGTGCTCGTGTTCCCTTCGCCCAGCAGCAACTCCCACAGGTCCGCCGGGCCGTGGACACCGCCGGGCAGGCGGCAGCCGATGCCCACCACGGCGATCGGCTCACCGGTGAGGGCCGGCACGGGTTCCGCCGCCTCGACCGGGGCGTCCACCAGCGCGGCGACCAGCGCGGAGATGCTCGAATGCCGCCAGAGCAGGGTCGACGGCAGTTCCGTGCCGAGCGCGTCCGCGAGTTCACCCGCGAGCTGGACCGCCTCCCGCGAGGTCAGGCCGTACTCCGGCAGCGGCCGGTCGTCGTCCACTTCGGACAGATCGAGGCGGCAGACCCTGGCGATCGAGGCGGCGAGCAGGTCCCGCACCGACGCCGGGGTCATCCCAGCTCCCCGGCCAGGTAGCGGCGGCGCATGGCCGCGCGCGCGATCTTCCCGCTGGACGTGCGCGTCACCGTGCCCGGCGGCACCAGGACGAAGTCCAGCAGGCGCAGGTCGTGCCGCCGCGACACCGCCGCCCTGGCCTGGCGCCCGACGTCCCCGCGCAGCTCGTCGTCCAGCTTGACCCGCGTGGTGTGCTCGGCGACCACCACCGGTCCCTCGTGCCCGTCGCGCTCGACGGCGAACGCCGCCAGCCGGTCCCGCCGGATCGCCGGATGTGCTTGCTGCACGGTCACTTCGATGTCCTGCGGGTAGTGGTTCGTGCCGTCGACGATGATCAGGTCCTTCAGCCGCCCGGTGATGTACAGCTCGCCGTCGTGACGCACACCGAGATCCCCGGTGCGCAGCCAGCCCGCGGCCGGCGCGCCCTCGATGAGGTAACCGTCGAACGCCTCGGCGGACCGGTCCGCCTGCCGCCAGTAGCCGGCGGCGAGGTTCGGGCCGTGCAGCCAGATCTCCCCGACGACACCGTCCGGGACCTCCCTGCCGTCGACCACGATCCGCAGGGCCTGGCCGACCGCATGGCCGACGGACACCAGTGGCGCGGCCCGGTCGTCGTCACCGGGCACCACGGCGGTCCGCTCGCCGGGACCGAGCCGCGTCCGGTCGAAGGTGGTGGTCTTCGGCACCTCGCCGGTGACGGTCGTGCTGACCAACACCGTCGCCTCGGCCAGCCCGTACGACGGCCGGTGCGCGGTCGCGCGGAATCCGAGCGGGCCGGTCGCGGCCAGGAAGGCGTCGACCGTCTCCGGCCGGATCGGCTCGCTGCCGTTGATCATCACCTCGACCCGGCTCAGATCCAGTCCGGCCAGGTCCTCCCCGGCCGAGCGGGCGGCGTAGTCGAAGGCGAAGTTCGGCGCGGCGGTGATCACGCCCGGATAGGCGGAGATCATCCGCAGCCAGCGCGCGGGCTTGCGGATGAAGGCGAAGGGCGTGGTGAACACCGAGCGGCACCCGGCCCCGGCGGGCAGGGCGACCAGGTTCACCAGTCCCATGTCGTGGAACAGCGGCAGCCAGCCGGCGCAGGTGGAGTTCTCGTCCACACCGAAGGCCGCGCGCACCTGCCGCACGTTGGCGGCCAGCGCGCGGTGGGTGATCACCGCCCCGGCCGGTTTCCTGGTCGAACCCGAGGTGTATTGCAGGTAGGCGGGTTGCTCGGCGGACACCCGAACCGGCTCGAAGTCCTGCTCCGGCAAGGAATCCACGGCGAGCAGCTGCTTCGGCCGCGGCACCGGGTGCCGGTCGAGCAGCTCCCGGAGGCCCGGGGTGGCCGACTCGGAGGTCAGCCACACCTCGGGATCGCAGTCGGCGAGCGCGCCGACCAGCCGGGCCGCGTGCGAACTCACCTCCGGCGCGAACAACGGCACCGCGACCATGCCCGCGTAGAGCGCCCCGAAGAATCCGGTGACGTAGTCGAGGTTCTGCGGGCAGAGCAGCGCGACCCGTTCGCCCGGCGCGCTGACTTCGGTGAGCCGGGCGGCGACCGCCCGCGCCCGCCGGTCCAGTTCGGCCCAGCTCAGCGTGTGCTCGGTGCCCTCCGGGGCGTCGAGGTAGTCGATGAAGGTGAAGGCGGGGCCGTTGTCACCGGCCCTGGCGGCGAGCGACGCGCTCACCAGCTCGAGCCGCGAAAAGGCAGGGTGTTGATCAGGCATGGTGGAATCCCAACTGTGGACCACGACACAGGAACGGGAAACAACGAACGACGCGGGGGACGTTAACCGCGGAATAAATATCCACACAACAAAATCACCGAGTGACGCAGATCACAACAACTTGAGGAGTCGGTTTGTTTGTCACGACGGTTCAGGTTCACCGGCGGCGCCGGTGAACCATCACGCACATTTCTCACCCTGCGTGAGTGCGGAGGTGAGGAATTCCCACGACCGGCCCAGCTCTCGCGACCACGACGGCCAGTCGTGCGTACCCGGCCCGAAACTGGTGCGCACCGGCGCACCGAGTTCGGCCATCCGCCGGGCGAAGTCGTGGCTCGTCGGTGCGATCAGCCGCTCCAGCAGGCGATCACCGGGCGCCGGCGGATCACCCGGCACCCTGGTGCCGTCACCGGCCGCGATGTACAGCGGCGTGTCGACCAGCCGCTCGGCCAGCCGGTACGGGTTGTTCTCCGCCCACAGCGCGCGCTGGTACCACCGCGACCCCCACATCGCTCCCATCCGCTCGCCGACGCTGCGCAGGAAGTACCGCAGCAGCAAGGGAACTCCGCGCCGGGTGGTGTGCAGCAGGCCGCTGTAGGACGCCACGGCCCGGAACATGCCCGGGTTGCGCGCGGCGTAGACGACCGCGCCGTAACCGCCCATGGACACACCCGCGATCGCCCTGGCCGTACCGGCGCCGTACCTGGTTTCCAGCAGCGACCGCAGCTCCACGGTGTGGAATCGGTGCCAGGCCGGGGAAAGCGGGCGCCGCCAGTCGGTGTAGAAGCCCGCCCGGCCGCCTTCGGGCAGCACCACGAGCAGGCCGCCGGGGTGCGCCAGTGCCCGGTCGACGATGTCCGTGCGGTCGAGCCAACAGGAGGGGACGTCGTCCCCGCCGTGCAGCAGGTGCAGCACCGGCCAGCCGCGCCGCGTGCCCGGCCGCCAGTCCGGCGGAGTAACCAGGCCGACGGTGACCGTCGTATTCAGTGCCGACGAACGGACGGTTATTCCGAGCACATTCCGGCGGGCCGGACGTTCCGCGATCACTTCGATTTCCATCGCTCTCCCAGCTATTGATATCGGCGGTGCCCCGCGATTAGCATCGGCGTTCACCATGATGCGGCTCAAGCCCCGAAATCATCCCGCTCTGCTACTGGTCACCGTTTCCCTCGGTGGCGTGATCGTCGGACTCGACGGCACCGCGCTCACCATCGCCGGACCGGACATCGCGCG